>CALXCG010000045.1 GCA_944386745.1 uncultured Clostridia bacterium
CCAGAATATGTGTCTATATTTTTTGCAAACCACAAATATGGTTCTTTTGTCTTATCATAATTCCATGTTGTTGCTGTTGCTAAAAATAATTTATTATCTATATTTTGTGTTTTTATAGCATTTAATTTTCCTTCATCTGCCTGTAAGAATTTATACTCATTTACGTTAGTTCTTTCAAATATTCTTGTCGGTTTTGCTGTAAAGTACTGATATAAATATTCTTCATACACTTTTTCTTTATCTGCTATAAATCCATATATATATTTCATGCCTTTTGTGTAAAAAACAAATTCAAATTCACATGGTTCTACTTTAGTTTTTTCATCAAATGCAAATGGCTCCATTTCCATTAATTTTTCTCCCACTTGTCTATTATTTGATTTTCTTACCATTAATATCGCAGCTGTAAATGCTTTTATTAAATTTGTTTTTCCTGATGCATTAGCTCCATATATTGCTGTACTTTTTAAAATTCTTTCATTTATATTGGGTATACTTATTATATTTTCTTCATTTTCTGTTCCTGTTGCTGCTTCCATACTAAAGGTTATTTTATCTTTAAATGACATGAAATTTTTCACACTAAATTCAACTAGCATTTCGCTCACCTCTCTTATATATTATATGCCATTTTTATAAAAAAGTAAACTGGTTTCAATAATATTTTTTGTATTTTTGTATTTTTTATTCATTTTTATATTAAATATTATTCATTTGTATTAGAATTTTTGAGCATCTATTTCTTACAAAATATCAATTATAAAACTATTTTAATTTTAAGTTATAAAAAATGTCGCTTATAAGCGATATTTTTGCATATAAAGCGACATTTTTTCACTAAAGAAATATTCCCTACCCTTTATTATTATTAGAATTATAAGTTTCTATATGTTCCTTCAAGTACTCTTGCATACTTTTATCACACGCATAAATATAGCACCCTTTAATTCCTCTTTCTAATAATATCTTATATGTATTAATTATATATTTTTGTACATCCTTTTCATCTGTTCCTCTCTTAACATTCGAGTCTTTTAATTTGTCTATATGAACTTCAATTTTATTTGTTTCTTTATTATAGCTTAAATCTGGTCCAATAATTACTCCAACATAATTTAAGTCATAACCTTGTACTGTATGAACACATCCAATTTCATTTATTGCATTGCTTGATAAAATCCAACCGTTATTTGTATGATTCCATATATATTTTTTTCCTTCAAAGTCAAAATCATATAAATCTTTTTCTTTTATCTCTTTATTTGATTTATTTTTTGATTTCCATTCCCAGTCATATCCTGCTACATTTCTGCATAACCCTATTTTTTTATCTAGTTGTTTTATTTTTTCAATCATTTCATTAGGGTTATCAAATACTTTTATTTCAAAATCTTTAGATGATTCTATTTTATTTTTCAAAGAACATTTAAATAATTTATCTATATTGTCTAAAAATAGCTCCCCTGATTTACATCTTAATTGTGTTGTTAATGAATAACATTTATCACTATTTTTCTGTATCAACTCATCCATTTTACCTTTCGAAATATCTGAACCTTTAATAGTTTGATTTCCATCATAAAATAATACTTTATATTTTGATTTTATGTTTATCCAATCTAGTTGTGTAGATGTATTTTCATCTATTCCAAGCTCTTCACATTTTTTCTTAAAATAGCCCATATTTGCAATATTTTTATATTTTGCTAACCTATGAGCTTCATCACATATAATTACATCATAATCATCTTTAGTAACATCACCTGGAGCAATTATAATATTTTTTAAATTTTTTCTATCTATTGAAGTAAATACAGTTTTTAATGTTTTTCTTAATGAAGTCATTGGAACAACAAATCCTATTTTAATTTTTCCATTACATAATATATATTTTCTTAACCTATGAATAGTTTTATCATATTCTGATAAAATTTCAATTTCTTCTCCTTCTTTGAATGTATCGATATTGCTAAAATCTGCATTTACTATGGTATATATTAAATTTATTGCTAAAATTGTTTTACCCGTTCCTGCTAATCCGGTAATAATTGAAGTTGTATTCGCACTTTTCTCCTCTAAACAATCTAATATATTATTAATGATTTTACACATTATATCTTCTTGCTCATTAGTTAATGAAGTAAATGGAGAATATTTATATATATCAGAATTAATAATACTATTATAAGAATTATTTGCTAACTTTTTCTTCTGAAGTTTTTTCCATATATCTACTAATTTATTTAAATACATTTCTCTTTGATAATAATTATGTTTAGAAGATTGACCATTATTCTTGTTTAATATACCTTTACTTGAATCAAATCTAGTATCGGCATAGAACATACGAATTAAATTTTGCTCTATATCTAATATTGCAGATTTATTAAATTTTGCATCAAATATTATGTTGATTACTTTCAAAAATTCTCTATCTGGATTGTTCAAATGTTGTTTCATTCTACTTTTTATATTAGATGTTTCACCAATATAAATTTTATTTTTATTATTTATTAAATAAACTACTGGCCAATTAATATATTTTGGACTAATATTATTTAACGCTTCTTCAGTAAATTCATATTCTTTAACTTCAAAATTTGAATTCATTATTATTACTCCTTAAACATTTTTATAATTTATTATATTTTGTACTTACTCCCTTTGCCTTTTCAACTGGATATTTTTTCTTTGTTTTTTCTAACTTTTTTAATATTATTTCTTTAGGATTTACATCTAACTTCATAGCCATTTGAATACAATATGTAAATACATCTGCTAATTCTTCACAAACATCTTCTTTATTATAATTCTCACTATCCCATTGGAAGCATTCTAGTAATTCTCCTGCTTCAATTGAAATTGATTTTGCTAAATTCTCTGCCGAATGAAATTTATCCCAATCTCTTTCTTCATTAAATTGTTTTATTTCTTTCATTAATTCTTCCATGATACTTACTCCCTTTAATTCTATTTATTTGACAGCATTTTATCATAAATGACTTTTTTTTACAATAAGAACAATTTATCTTAATATTTTTTTGAATTGCTCTATATATATTATTTACAAAATCATCTCTTTACTTTATAATTTATATAAAAATAGAGTAGGTGATTTTATGATAGGAAATCCTGTTAACTATGACAAAAAATCCAAAGAAAACTTTCCAATATTTCCAGCTAAGTTAGACTTAGAACTAAAAAGATATTTAAATTTAGTACCTGAAAAAGAAGTATTAGATTTAGGAATTGGACAAGGTCGAAATTCTATTCCTCTAGCCGAATTAGGTTTCAATGTAACTGGTGTAGATTATTCAACTAAATGTCTAGAAATCTGTAAAAATACTTGCAATAAATTAAATTTGGTGCAAAGTGACATTAGAACATTTGATATAGAAAAAGATAAGTATGATATTATTCTTTCTGGATATGTATTACATTTTTTACACAAAAATGATAGCTACAAAATTATTGAAAACATCAAAAATAATATTAAAAACAATGGTATAGTTTATATTTCTGTATTTTCATTAGAGGATCATAAATTTATTAAACACTCTACATCTTCTGATTTTGAAATACTTGATAATAATATTTTACACAATAAAATTGATGATACATATGTTAGTTTCTTTTCAAAAGAAGAGATTCTAAGTTTATTTAGCGATTTTAAAACACTTCTTATATCTGACTCATACTGCTTAGAACAAAAAAGACAAATTCCTCAATATGCTGGTGTTATAAAATATATTGGTCAGAAACTATAAAATCTTGCCTTTCTCCCTTAAAAATATTGTAAATTTTTCACAATTAATATATAATTTTATCGAAAGGGGAGAATCATAATGAACGAATTAAAGAAAAAAAATAATGGAAAACACACTACGGAAACAAGCAAAAGCAAAAAAGGAAATGAAAATATTGCAAATTCAAAACCTGATAACAAATCAGATATACTTTCAGGCGAAAAAACAAACACAAAAACAAAATTTCACAACAAAACTGCAAAAATAGTTATAATAGCAGTTGTTGTTATTCTAATTTTAGCAATTCTAGCAATTATTTTATTCAATGTATTTAGTAAAAAAGTAAAAGACCATGTGCAACTTGAATTAGGCACACAAGAGATAAAAATCCAAGATTTCCTAACAGATGAAAAATACGCAGAAAATGCTGAGTTTGTAACAGATATTAGTCAAATAGATTTAAGCAAAGTTGCAACTTATGAAATAACTATAAAATTAGATGATAAAGAATATACATCAACTTTGGATATTAAAGACACAACTGCTCCACAAGTTAAATTTCAAGATGTTGATGGATATACAGATTATCAAATAAATCCTGAAGATTTTATTGCCGAAAAAACAGATGCAAGTAATATGGAAGTTTCTTTAGGTAATGAAATTACAATTAATGGTTTTGGTGAATATCATCCTTTAATTATCGTAAAAGACGAATATGGAAATGAGACAAGCCAAGAATGCTTATTAAATATTTCATACATTAAATCTAAATTCACTTTAGAATATGGAAATAAACTAACTAAGGAAGATTTATTATTCAATGTTGCTGAGTATCAAGATATTATAAATCAACAAGATATCGATACAATTAATTCATATGATGTTGGCGAATATGATTTGAAATCTGTTTATGACGGACAAGAGAAAGTAACTAAGATTACTATTCAAGATACAATTGCTCCTGAATTAGTTTTGAAAGATGTTACTCTTTATACTGAGCAGACTATTACAGATACAAATCAATTTGTAGAAAAAGCTGAGGATTTAGCAGGTGTTACTTTAAATATTTTAACTGAAATTGATTATTCTATTGTTGGTGACCAAGAAGTGACTATCGAAGCAGTTGATGGTCATGGTAATAAAACTTCACAAACTGCAAAATTGACAATTAAGGAAGATACTGAAGGTCCAGTATTTTCAGGTATTTCTGATTTAAAGGTTACTAAAGGTGGTACTGCTGATTATAAAAAAGGTGTTACTGCAAAAGATGGTAAAGATGGTGATGTAGAGTTTACTGTTGATAGTAGTAGTGTTAAGTTAGATACTGCAGGTACTTATTATGCTACTTATACAACTACTTCAAAAAGAAAGATTGTTGTTTCTGAAAAGTCTACTGCATCTAGCTCATCAAGTAGTTCTGGTGATGTATATGCAAAGGCTGATGAATTTATTGCAAAAGCTACTTCAGGTGTTTCAGGAACTGCTAATAAGATACTAGCTATTAAAAATTATTTAAGAAGTAATATAAAATATAGTCATAGATATAATGCAAGTAATACAGGAAGTGTAAATGCTGCTGCTATGAAGGCTTTTACAGCATATGAAGGTGATTGTTATATCCATGCTGCTGCAGCTCAAGTAATGTTCACAAGACTTGGTGTTAAAAGTATTATTGTAAATGCTTTAGATTATTCACATTATTGGAATATGGTATATATAAATGGTGGATGGAAACATGTTGACCCTACTCCAGGTTGGGCTTATGCTGATGTTGGATTTATGAATGATGCTAAGAGGTTGGAAACTCTTAGAAGGATTAATGGTTATGAGTATAGAGACTGGGATAGAAGCAAATTCCCTGTTGCAAATTAAATGTAGTAAAAATTTTTGAAATAAAAGGAGTAATTTATGAGTTTAGTATCTGGTGCATTTATTGGAGTTATGATTATTACAGCAATTTTGTATTACTTATCACCTAAGAAATTTAAACCTTATGTTTTACTTATAATAAGTGTATTAGTCTATTCAAGTTTAGGCGTTAAAAGTTTAATTTATATTGTGATAAGTACAATTACAACATATGTTGCTGGATTACTGTTTGAGAAAAACAAATATAAAAAATTGATTTTAATAGTTACTTTAGTAATAAATTTAGGCATTTTAGTAGTTATAAAAAGTGAACTTGTAAAAAATATTATTGTACCTCTTGGAGTTTCTTATTATACTTTTCAAGTTGTGTCATATTTAATTGATGTTTATAGAAATAAATATAAACCTGAAAGAAATATCGCAAAATATTTCTTATATACAATGTATTTCCCATATCTATTTATAGGTCCTATTAATAGATATGATGATATTTCAAAAACTTTATTTGAAACTGATAAGAAGTTTAATCCTCAATCTGCATATAATGGCATTTTGAGGATTGGATGGGGATTTTTTAAGAAATTAATTATTTCTAATAGGATTAATGTTCTGATTTCTGCAATCACTCAAAATCCTACTGAATATAATGGTGCTTTTGCTCTTTTTGCAATGCTTTTATATTCAATCCAATTATATGCTGATTTTAGTGGTGGAATAGATATTGTATTAGGATTTTCAAAGGTTCTACAAATTAACTTGAAAGAGAATTTTAATACTCCATATATATCTCAAAATATTCAAGAATTTTGGAGAAGATGGCATATTTCTTTAAGTTCTTGGTTTAGAGATTATGTGTATATTCCTTTAGGTGGTAACAGATGTAGCAAATTAAGAAATTACTTTAATACCATTGTAGTTTTCTTATTATCAGGTCTTTGGCATGGTGTAAATTATATTTTATGGGGATTATTCCATGGGATTTTCTTAATTCTTGGGAAATTCATCAAAGTTAAAAATAAGTATGTAAATATCACTGTTACATTTTTAGTAGTTTCATTTTTATGGTCATTCTTTATTTGGCCAACTGCTATACAATCTTTACAAATGATTGGCTCTGTATTTACTACTTTTAACTATCAAGAATTGTTTGCTAATCTCCTTAATTTAGGATTAAACTTAGCAAATTATATTGTGTTAATTATTGCTGTTATATTATTAATCATATATGATTTGAAAAGGGAGAAAATCAATTCTAAAATTAAGAATTTGTCAACAGAGCGCAAATTGATTATTTTTGCAGTTTTAGTTTGGATAGTACTTATTTTTGGAATGTATGGTATTGGATTTAATGCAAGTGATTTTATTTATAATAAATTTTAAAATTTTTGAAAAGGAATGTTTTAGTATATGAAGAAATTTTTGAAAATATTAGTTGTACTTATATTGATTGCCATTGTCTTTTATTTAACAAATAAATTGCTGATGCCAAAATATATGGATAGTTTAGTTGAAGGAAGTATGATAAGCCAATATTATGATGAGGAAAAAAATCACGAAGTTATTTTCATTGGGGACTGTGAAGTGTATGCAAACTTTTCACCAATGGTAATATATGAAGAAACCGGAATCACATCATATGTTAGGGGTTCGTCTCAACAACTTTTATGGCAGTCATATTACATTTTAGAAGAGACTTTGAAATATGAAAAGCCAAAGGTTATAGTGTTTAATGTAAATGCTATGAGATATGATAAGCCTGTTAGTGAAGCATATAACAGATTGACTTTGGATTACATGAAATGGTCTAAACAAAAGTATGAGATGATAAAGGCATCTATGACAGATGAAGAAAATATGGCATCATATATTTTCCCAATATTAAGGTATCATTCAAGGTTTGACCAATTGACAAAAGAGGATTTTGAATATTTGTTTAAAGAAAAGAAAAATACATATAATGGATTTTTAATAAATAAAAATGTTAAACCTGTTGAGTCCTTACCAACTAAGAGAAGATTGTCTAATTATCAATTTGCAGATATTACTTATAGTTATTTGGATAAGATGACCGCCTTGTGTAAAGAAAATGGCATAGAGCTTGTTCTTATTAAAGCTCCTAGTGTTTATCCTTTCTGGTATGATGAGTATGATGCTCAAATTGAGGATTATGCAAATAGAAATGGTTTGAAATTTATTAATTTTCTTGACAATGTCGAAGAAATTGGTATAGACTATACTCAAGATACTTATGATAGTGGATTACATTTGAATTTGTATGGTGCAACAAAGTTGAGTAAGTATTTTGCAAAGATTTTACAAGAGGATTTTGATTTGACTGATTATAGAAATGATGAGGCTGTAAATAGTGTTTATCAAGAAAGATTGAATGAGTATCATGAGGAAACTGGACTATAATTTTATTAAGTTTTTAAGTTTAATTTTTATATTTTATTAGAAGAAAGGGGTTTTTATATTATGAAAAAATTTGGAATCGTGCTAGCAGTTATTATTGTTATCGCTTTAGTTGTAGTTGGTGTTGTTTTTCTAAATAGACAATCAACAGAGCCTACTGCAGTTGTTGAGGATAATAAGGATGCATCTCAAGAAGCTGAAAATACAGAGGATGTTTATGTATTTGATGATAATGGTAAAAAATTGACTTTAGGTGCTGAGTATTCTTCTTTGGATTTAGGTGAACCAAATGATTATTATGAAGTTCAAAGTTGTGCTTTTGATGGTATGGACAAGATTTATACTTTTGATAATTATGAAGTTCATACTTATCCAGATAATGGTACAGATAAGGTTTTATCTATTTATTTCTTGAATGACCAAGTTTCTACTACTGAAGGTGTTAAGATTGGTGACAGTCTTTCTTCAATGTTAGAGGTTTATGGTGATGGATATGAGCAATTAGATACTCAATATACTTATTCTAAAGGTCTTACTCAATTGAGATTTATTGTTGAGAATGATGCTATTACTAGTATAGAGTATAATTATAATGTTTAAATATTAGTTCAAAAATAATTACAATTTTTGCTATGTTAAAATCCAGTAATCTAAAAGCTAAGCTTTTGTGATTACTGGATTCTTCATTGCTAAATTTTTTTATATTAAGTTTAAAACTTGTGATTTATCTATTAGGCCTACTGAACGATTAACTTCTTCACCATTTTTGATAACAACTAATGTAGGTATTGACATTACTTGGTATTTCATTGCTAAATCTTGTGCGTCATCTACATTTACTTTTACTACTTTTATTTCAGAATTTTCTTCTGCAATTTCATCGATAATTGGTGATAGCATTTTACATGGTCCACACCAATCTGCATAAAAATCAATTAGTACTGGTTTTTCGCTTTTTATAACCTCTTCTTCAAAATTTTGACTGTTTACTTTTATAATTTCCATTTTATTTTCCTCCTTTTTCATTTTTATTACACTTGTTTTTATAATGTTAGTATTTATACTGTATAATAAGTGTTATTATTATACCATAATATTATATTTTAGTTAATATCTAAATATTATTTTATATGAAATTAATTTGGATTTATTCGATTGTGTTTTGCAAATCTGCATAATCTATTTGCAAAACTTTGGTTAATCCTATTAATTCAAAGTCTTTTATAATCATTCTATTTGTTTCCATCTTATTTAATGCTGTTGGACTTATATATACAGCATGAAGTTCTAATTTTCTGGATAGCGCTGCTTTTGATAGTCCTTTTTCTTCTCTTTTCTTTTTTATTAGTTCCCCTATTACGTTAGTTTTATTCTCATATTTTTTCATCATTTTTTGTTCTCTCTTTTTCTATATTTTTCTTATTATATCATATATTTTTATAATTTCTACTTTTGACATAATTTTTCTTTTGTAAAAAAAAATGCACTTAACCAACTAGTGGTAAGTGCTTGAATTGGTTGCGGGGGAAGGACTCGAACCTTCGACCTCAGGGTTATGAGCCCTGCGAGCTGCCAACTGCTCCACCCCGCGATGTTTCGACAGTATTTATTATACACCCATTCATATTTGTTTGTCAACACTTTTAGTTAATTTAAACGAATTTTGTGTTGTTTGTGCATTAAAAATTCTATTGAAACAACAGATTAGTATATATTTTCTATTCATATTATATTCTTAACCAATTATATTTATTCTTATTTTATTCATTTTTATCTAATTTTTTATCAAGTACTTGTCTACTTATGTTTGCAATTAATTCATCTGCGTTCGGAACATTTTGTGTATATACCCCTATCAAATATGGACTATCTGCAAATACTATTCCATAATCATGTACATTACCTGCATAACTTCCATACTTATGGGCTACATCATATTCTGTTATATATTTCTTTAAATATTCACCAAATGATGATTGTTTCATATACCCTATCAATTCTTGATAGTTTTCTTGATTTTGATATATGTGATTTATTATATCAAACCCAAAAGATGCTTTTGTTAGATTTGATGTATAAAAATCAGCTATAAATTCCTCATCAGAATATTGAGCCATTAATTCTCTACATTTTCTGTATCCAATTCCATCTATTAATATATTTACTGCCGTATTATCACTATTTATTATACTTTGTTCAAGTAAAAAGCTAATTGGAATATAATTTCCTACCTTATATTTTGATGCTGTTGTTCCTCCTCCTGCTTCATAATCATCACTTGTATATTGCAAAGTGCTTTCTTCTGTTAATTCTCCATTTTTGATTTTATCATAATATATCATTGCAACAGGTACTTTTACTGTACTTGCACCTTTGAAATATTTGTCTTGGTTATCAAAGTAATATTTTTGTGTTTGAGGGTTGTAATAGAAAAATGCAAAATTATCAGCTGTTAGGTTATTTGCTGTTTTTATTTCTGCTATTAATGTTTTTATTTCTTCATCTTCTGTCGGAGTCGTTGGAACTTCTTGAGTCTCTGTTTGTGACTCTTCGTTACTGCTATCTGCATTGTTTTCTTGGTTTTCTTCAGTTTCCTCTTGTTCTTGATTTTCCGCTTCTTGCTGTTCTACACTTTTATCTTGACTAGCACTTACTTCTCTATTTTCATTTTGTGTTTGTATTAAAATTACTATACAGATTAAACATATTACAAGTATTATTAATCTTTGTGCTATTTGTTTCTTTGCCCTTTGCTTTATTTGTTCTCTCTTACTTAATGCATGTTTACCTTTTTCCAAAACAAACCACCTCTGAGCAGATTATCTCACATTTTTTCAAAAATGTCCATTCCGGGACGTTTCTTTTTGGACAAAAATGTCCACACGGAAACGTCCCCAAATGGACATTATTTTAAAAATCCGTTTATGATTTCTTGTTCTGCTTCTTCTTCTGAAAATCCTAATGTCATTAATTTTGTAATTTGCTCACCTGCAATTTTTCCAATTGCTGCTTCATGTATTAAGTTTGCATCAACATGGTTTGCAACTACCTCTGGTGCTGCTGAAACAATTGCGTTGTCTTTTATTATGGCATCACATTCACTATGTGAGAATGATTTTGCATTTCCGTATATTTTAGAGATAAAATATTGTTTTGAGTTGTCTGTTGCAACTGACCTAGATGTTACATGTGCACTTGAATTATCTCCATTTAATTCTACATCAAATATTGTTTTTGCAAATTGTTCTCCATGTGTCATAATTTTTTCTGTTACTACAAAGTTTGTGTTTTCTTCTAAGATTCCTTTTGTTTCTCTTATTGTTGAATCTACTCCTTTAATTTGTGTGCTTTCCATTTCCATACTGCTTCCTGCTTTTAAATATACCTCTGTTACAGGATTTAAGATTTTCTTTCCGTCACCATTTCCTTCTCCATAGTGTTTTTCAATGTATTTTACTTTTGCTCCTTCTTCTAAGAAAAATCTATGTATTCCATCATGTTGTGAATTCTTGTGATGGTCATTGTGGATTCCACAACCTGCAACTATTATGACATTTGCATTTTTTCCTATATAAAAATCATTATATACTACGTCTGTTAATCCACTTTCTGTTATTATTACTGGAATATGTATAAATTCAAATTTTGTGTTTTCTTTTACATATATATCTATTCCTGGTTTGTCTGTTTTAGTTACTATGTTGACATTATCTGTCACTTTTCTTTCTATTCCTTGTCCATTTTTTCTTATATTATATGCTCCATTTGGTATATTTTCTAAGTTTGATATTTCATTTAATAACTCTTTATCTATATCATTGATTTTATTATCCATTTTCATCTCATCCCTTTCTTGGTGCAATAGGGACACCCTCTAATCCACCTTGATTTTTCAACGCTTACGCATTACATTTATTTGCTTTGCAACACTTCTTATTAATCATTTCTTTATCCAAAATTTCTTTACTGCTTCCTCTATCTGCAATTTGTCCTGATTTTAGAAGTATTACTTCATCTGCGATATTTAATATTCTTTCTTGATGTGAAATGATTAACGTAGTTCCTTTTATTAATTCTCTCATATTTTCAAATACTTCTATTAAGTTGTTGAAACTCCATAAATCTATTCCAGCTTCAGGTTCATCGAAAATCGTTAATTTTGATTTTCTTAATACTACTGTTGCAATTTCTATTCTTTTTAATTCTCCTCCTGATAATGATCCATTTACTTCTCTATCGACATATTCTTTAGCACATAATCCTACTTTTGATAAAACATCACATGCTTCTTTTTTTGTTATTTTCTTTCCTGCTGCCATTTTTAATAAATCATAAACTGTAATTCCTTTGAATTTTACAGGTTGTTGAAATGCAAATCCAATTCCTAATTTTGCTCTTTCATTTATTGGTAAGTTTGTTATATCTTTTCCTTCAAATATGATTTTTCCTGAATCTGGTTTTTCAATCCCCATTATGATTTTTACTAATGTTGATTTTCCAGATCCATTTGGCCCTGTTATTGCAATAAATTTTTCTATGTCTAGTTCTAAATTTATATTTTTTAATATTTTTTTGTTATCTCTTTCAAAACATATATCTTGTAATTCTAATAGCATTTTTATCTCCTACTTCTTTTACTATATTTAGGTTTTTGCATTGGTTTTACCTATAAACCTTTGGCCTCTTTTAGCCTTTCTCTTGCAGTTATTTTGATGCAACTCCTACATTTTTCGTTATTCTTGTCATAACCGCATTTTAAATCTCCTAAGTCTAATATTTTGGTAATATAGTTGTCTAATTTTTCTATACTCTCTTTTGACATTGCATGTTTTATTGCTTTTGCTTCTTCTTCTGCTTGTTTCTTTTCTATTTCTAATATTCCTATTAAAAATATTTCTAGTGTATCTTGTTTTTTTATTATTTCTTTTGCATTTTGCCTACCTTCTTTTGTTAGTTCTATATTTCCATATACTTCATAATTAATTAGTTTTAAATCTTTTAATATTCTAAGTGCTTTGTTTACACTTGGTTTTGTTATATTCATTTTTTGAGCAATATCTGTTACTCGCACTTTTTGTTTGTTTTTTTCTAGTAAATATATGGTTTTTAAATATTCCTCTTGGGAATTGGTTAGTTGCATAATTATTTTCCTTCCTGAGGCATAATTTTTATTTAGCTTTAATATTTTTTGTTAGCCTTCGCTAACATTTTAATATGGATTTTTTAAAATGTCAAGTGTTTTATTATATATCGTATTATTTTATTGTAATTGAATCTTTTATTTTTTGATATTTTGCATCACCAATCCCACTAACCTCTTTAATTTCCTCAATGCTATTAAACTTGCCATTTTGTTCTCTATAGTCTATTATTTTTGATGCAATTGATGGTCCTATACCTGGCAATGTATCTAATTCTTCTTGTGTGGCTGTATTTATATTCACTTTTGCATTACTTGTAGTCGATTTGCTACTACCTTGTATACTATTTGTATCTTCTTTTGAACTTACTCCCCCAGATGAAGAAATAATATATCTTTCATCAATCATATTTTCGTTATTTTTATTTGCCTCTGTTTCTTCTTTTGTTGGTATATGTATTTTCATTCCATCTTCTAGTGGATATGCCAAATTTATATCTGTCATATCTGCATTTTCTTTAACTCCTCCTGCTTTTTCAATTGCATTTGCAATTCTACTTCCTGCTTCTAGCTCTACAATTCCTTCAATATTTACTGCTCCAGATATATGTACTACAATTGTCTCCTCAGTTTCTTTTTCTGTTTCATTTGTCTGATTACTTTCTTGTGTATTATTAACTTCTAAATCTTGATTACTTATTTCTTCTGTTGAGTTTTTTAAATATAGATAGTAATATGCAATTAGAACTACGATAATTAGAATAATTGCTATAATCTTTTTTTGTTTTAAATTTAATTTTTTCATAGACACCTTCCTTTTTTGTTTCTTATTTTTTTCAGTAAAAAAGAGTAAAAATTTTTCGCAATAAAAAACATAGAAATATAAGGAAAAAACATCGTAAATTTGATA
>CALXCG010000046.1 GCA_944386745.1 uncultured Clostridia bacterium
TTTACATGTTTATTTTATCATTTTTTACATGTTTTGACATCTTTTTTGCTCGAAAATTTTTTTATCTTTAGTCCTAGTCTATTATAAAAGGAATTGTAACAAATAATTCATTATGTTATAATATCAATATATTTATATAAAAAAGGAGCACTCATGTATAAAGAAATAAAAGAACATTTATTTGAAATAGCAGACGAAAAATACAAACAATTTCATAGTGGTTTATGTCCAAATACAGATAACATACTAGGAGTAAGAGTACCAATATTAAGAGAATATGCAAAACAGTTAGTAAAAGAAAATGACATACAATATTTATTAGAAAACATAGATAATGAATATTATGAAGAAATAATGTTACAAGGTATGATAATAGGACAATCAAAAGAAAAAGATTTCGAAAAAATAAAAAAATGGATACAAGATTTTATTCCAAAAATTGATAATTGGGCAGTATGCGATGTCTTTTGTACAGGTCTAAAATTTACTAAGAAATATGAAAAAGAGATGTGGCAATTAATACAAGAATATTTAAAGTCAAGTAAGGAATTTTATTTAAGATTTGCAATAGTTATGATTTTAGATTTTTATATTAAAGAAGGCTACATAGATAAGGATTTAGAAATATTTAATAATATAAAAAGCGATAAATATTATGTCCAAATGGCTGTTGCTTGGGCAATTTCTATATGCCTTATAAAATATTATGATAAAACAATTGAATTTTTAAGAAGCAGAAATTGCAAACTAGATGATTTTACATATAATAAGTCATTACAGAAGGCAAGAGAATCTTATAGGGTTTCAAAAGATCAAAAAGAAGAACTGCAAGCAATGAAAAGGTATTATAATTCGAATCAATAAAATATATTAAAGCAAATGGTATAAATTGTAATATACAAAAAATATTAATTTTTTATAAAAACTGTTCCACAAAAATACAATTTATGATATATTGTAACAGATAAAAAATAAACGAGAAAAGGAATGAATTTTATATGAGAGAAGGAAGAAGAGTAGAAAGAAAAAAACAAAAGCAAAAAAGGAAGATGACACCTGAGCAAATAGAAAAAAAGAAAAAAAATATTATTAGAACATTTATAACTATAGTTGCATTATTAGTGATTTTTACAATAGCAATGATTTTAAATAATTTTATTATACTGGACAATAATAAAACAACAAATTTAGTCATAAACAATAAAAATGTAACTTCAAACTTAAAAAATGAAATATTAATACAAGATCATATAATTTATTTATCAGAGCCAGACATAGCTAACTTCTTTGACAAATACATATATGAAGATGATGAAACAAACCAAATTATTACAACATATGACAAAAAGATAGCTGCAATAGGCTTTGATGACAATGTAATAAATATTAATGGTTCAGAAAAAGAAATATATGCTCATGCAATAAATCAAGATGGAACAATATATCTACCTATTTCAGAAATGGATGATGTATATGACATAGAAATTGATAATATTGAAGAAACTAAAGTTATTACAATGGATTCTTTAGATAGGGAACAAAAAAAGGCAATAGTAACTTCAAATTTAGCAGTAAAATCATCTACCAATTTTATTGCAAAAACAGTTGATAGAGTTAATAAAGGTGATACAGTGGTTGTAGTTTCTTCTGAAAATGGATATTCAAGGATTAGAACTGCAAATGGAAAACTTGGATATGTAAAAACTAAAAAACTAGAAAATGAATTTACAGTAAGAGAAAATATGGAAGAAGAAAAACAAATAGATGGAAAAATAAACTTAACTTGGGATTATTTTTCACAATATGGTTCAGCACCAGATAGAAGCGGAACTACAATAGATGGTGTAAATGTGGTTTCTCCAGCATTTTTCTATTTAGATACTGATGGCGAACTAAAAGAAAATGTAGGAGAGAGTGGACAAGCATATATCGAATGGGCTCACAGTAATGGATATAAAGTATGGCCAATGGTTGCAAATGCAGAAGCAGCACGAGAAAGTTTAGATATTACATCAGAAATAATGAATAGTTATACAAAAAGACAAGAATTAATCGAAGATATTATAAATTATTGTGTAGAATATGATTTAGACGGTGTGAATATAGATTTTGAAAATATGAAACAAGAAGATGTTGATATGTATTCAAGATTTATAATTGAATTAACACCAAGACTAAAAGAAATTGGACTAGTAACTTCAGTTGATGTAACAGCACCAGATGGCGCAGAAACTTGGTCAATGTGTTTTGATAGAAATGTTATAGGAGATGTTGCGGATTACATAGTATTTATGGCATATGACCAATATGGAGTGTCAAGTACAAAACCAGGAACAACTGCTGGATATAACTGGGTTGAGCTAAGTCTAAACAAATTTTTGACAACAGAAGAAATAGAACCAGAAAAAATAATTTTAGCAGTTCCTTTATATACAAGAGTTTGGACAACAAATGCAAATGGAGAATTAATAAGCAATCCAACAATAGCAATGAAGAACATCGACAGTACAATTCCTGATGGAGTTGAAAAACAGTGGAATGATGAATTAAAACAAAACTATGTAGAATACGCAGATGGAGACAACACAATACAAATTTGGATAGAGGATATAGATTCATTAAAAGCAAAAGTTTCACTAATTACAAAAAATAACCTAGCAGGTGTTGCATCATGGCAAAAAGGAATGGAAACAGATGAATTTTGGACAATGCTAAAAGAAGAATTGAGCAATTAGGGACATGCCAAAATAAGCAAAAATTGCGCAATTTTGTACGTCCCCAAAAAGCAAAAAACTAGAAATTTGCTTGACATTACGCAATTTGACGTATATAATTTTAAAAAAGCACATTTTGGAGGTATTTGACAAACATGCAAAATGAAAGTGTATTTTTTTCAACAAATAAATATTCTAATTTAACAGACGAACAAATTGTAACAGAAATTAAACAAGGTGACGAATACGCTTTATCATACTTATTAGAAAAATACAAAGAACTTGTAAATATGAAAGTTGGAAAATACTTTATGGTAGGGGCAGAAAAAGAAGATATAATGCAAGAAGGAATGATAGGTCTATATAAAGCAATTAAAAACTTTGATACCCAAAAACAAAATTCTTTCAAAACATTTGCAAATCTTTGTATAGAAAGACAGCTGATAACAGCAATAAAAACATCTAATAGACAAAAACATATGCCATTAAATTCATATTTATCATTAAATATGGCTGCATATGATAACAATGAAGATGATAGTGTAGAGTTAATAGACACTTTCAATAGCAATACTATTGAAGATCCATTAGAAACAGTTATGAAAAAGGAATATTATGAGCAAATACATAATAATATAGAAAAATCACTTAGTAAATTTGAAAAACAAGTATTAGATAGATTTATGAAAGGCGAAAGCTATAACGTTATAGCTAAAAGATTAGATTCACCAGTTAAGTCTGTTGATAATGCTATACAAAGAATTAGAAAAAAAGCAGTAAAAAATATGTTTAAGAATGATTAATAAAATTTAATATATATAAAAAGCAGTGGCCTTTATATAGGTTACACTGCTTTTTATAAAGTGAAAAGAAATCTTGGTGCTTCCAACCGGGATTGAACCGGTGACCTCAGCCTTACCAAGGCTGCACTCTACCAACTGAGCTATAGAAGCATTTTGACAATTATATACTACAAAATAAAAAAAGTAAATAATTTCTATTGACTTTTTTAAAAAAAGGTACTAAAATTATATACATAATATAAAAAACGAGTAAGAGAAAAGTAAAATAAAGGTTACTTATAGAGAGAGTTAGTCAAAGGCTGGAAGCTAACTTAAGAAAACATATTTGAAAAACTACCTCTTCAAGTTTCTAGTGAATAAGCTAGACGTATAAGATACGTTATAATCTTCAATTAAGTGAAAAATAGGATGGAACCGTGTAGATATTGCACTCCTATGGATAAAAGAATATCCATTGGGGGTGCTTTTTTGAGGCTAAAGACAATTAAAAATATAAAGATGTGTCCCAGAATGGACAAAAATGTCCAAAAAGAAACGTCCCCAAATGGACAAAAGGAGGTTTTATTATGATTAAAGTAACTTTGAAAGATGGCTCAAATTTAGAAATTGAAAAAGGAGCCTCTATATTAGATGTAGCCAAAAAAATTAGTGAAGGATTAGCACGTGTTGCAACATGTGGTGAAGTTAATGGAGAAATTAAAGACCTAAGATATGAATTAAATGAAGATTGTAATTTAGTGATTCATACTTTTTCAGATGATGACTTAGAAGGTAAAAAAGCATATTGGCATACATCTTCACACATCATGGCACAAGCTGTAAAAAGATTATTTCCAGATGTTAAATTTGCAATTGGTCCAGCAATTGATGATGGATTTTACTATGATTTTGATGTAGAAAAACCATTTACAGATGAGGATAAAGCAAAAATAGAAGAAGAAATGAAAAAGATAATTAAAGAAAATATAAAAATAGAAAGATTTTCTCTACCAAAAAAAGAAGCACTAGAATTAATGAAAGACCAACCATATAAACAAGAGCTTATTGAAGATTTACCAGAAGGTGAAGAAATAAGTTTCTATAAACAGGGAGATTTTACTGACCTTTGTGCAGGACCACATTTAGAGAGTACAGGAAAAATTAAAACTATAAAAATATTATCTTCTTCAGGAGCATATTGGAGAGGTAGTGAAAAAAATAAAATGCTTCAAAGAATTTATGCAATATCTTTCCCTAAAGCTAGTCAATTACAAGAATATTTAGACTTCCTAGAAGAAGTAAAACAAAGAGACCATAGAAAAATTGGAAAAGATTTAGAAATATTTATGACACATAAATTAGTAGGTTCAGGATTACCAATGTATTTACCAAATGGTGCGACAATTAGAAGAATATTAGAAAGATATATTCAAGATAAAGAAATTTCATTAGGATATGCTCATGTTTATACACCATCACTTGCAAATGTAGAATTATACAAAACAAGTGGACATTGGGAACATTATAAAGATGACATGTTTCCTGCAATGAAAATGGATAATGAAGAAATGGTTTTAAGACCAATGAACTGTCCACACCATATGTTAATATACAAAAATAAAATGCATTCTTACAGAGACCTACCAATTCGTATAGGTGAATTAGCACATGACTTTAGATATGAAGCAAGTGGAAGTGTTTGCGGATTAGAGAGAGTTCGTCAAATGTGCCAAAATGATGCTCATTTATTTGTTAGACCAGATCAAATAAAAGAAGAAGTAGGAAGAGTTCTAAATCTAATTGTAGAAGTTTATCAAAAAGACTTTGGATTCCCTGCATCAGCATTCCAATATAGATTATCACTTAGAGACAAAAACAATAAAGAGAAATATATTGATAATGACGAAATGTGGGAAACAGCAGAAAGTCAATTAAGAGAAATATTGAAAGAATTAAATATTGATTTTTATGAAGCTGAAGGAGAAGCAGCATTTTATGGTCCAAAAATCGATATACAAATAAAAACTGCACTAAATCATGATGTTACAATTCCAACTTGCCAATTAGATTTTGCATTACCAGAAAGATTTGAACTAGAATATATTGGAGAAGATGGAAAAGCACATAGACCAGTTGTAATTCATAGAGCAATTTTAGGTTCTTCTGATAGATTTATCTCATTCTTATTAGAAGAAACAAAAGGAATGTTACCATTATGGATTGCACCAGTTCAAGTAAAAATATTACCAATCACAGATAATCAACATGAATACGCATTTAATTTAAAAGAAAAACTTGTAGAAAAAGGTATCAGAGTAGAAGTAGATGACAGAAATGAAAAAACAGGATATAAAATACGTGAAGCTCAATTGCAAAAAATCCCATATATGTTAGTAGTTGGAGAAAAAGAAGCTAGTTCAAATACAGTAGCTGTTCGTTCAAGAGAAAATGGAGATATCGGAACAGAAAGTATTGATGAATTTATATCAAAATTAGAAAAAGAAATTAAAGAAAAGATAGGCCATGAATGAAATATATAATATAAGAAAATTAGAAAATTTAAAGGAATATCTAAATCAAAGAATGGTTCCACCAAGACTATTAAATAATCCTAGAATTTACGAAATATTAGATGGAATTTCAGATGAATTTAGCCTTGTATTTTTAGATGACGAAATGAGAAGAATCTTAGATGAACAATTATTAGTTGAAAAAGATGGAACATTAAGATATTTAAAAGACAATAAAAGAGTAAAGATAAAGAGAAATTTTTCAGGAATAGAAATAATTAAAGAAGCATTTGATAAAAAAGATTCATCTGTTATTTCAGAAAAAAGATTATTTGATGTTGATGGAATTGAATATTTATATGAAATTAGAGAAGGAAGCTTAAACTGGGAAGATTTTAAAAATAATATAGATTTTATACCATCCAAAAAAATTAGATATACCAGAGACAATACTATGCTTAATTTTATAACTAAAGAAGAAGTTGGAAAGTTTGTAGTAAAAGAACACGTAATACAACAAGTACCATATATGTTACAAAATTTACAATTAAGTAGAAAAGATTTGTTAAGAATTGGTAATAGTGGTACTAAGATAGATGATTTATGTGGATTTTTAACAAATAGTCAGGCTGAATTTGATACACTAAAGGAACTTTTTAGCGAAGATAAAGATAAAGGTCAAGAAGAAATTTTTAAAACCTATTGTAATTATAACAAAAGATTTCAATTACCAACAACTTACGAAAATGCTGTTGCAAAAAGATTAGGTATTAGTATTGAAATAGCTAGATAATTAAAAAAACATCTAAACGGTTTATAGGTTTATCCATATAAAACCTAAATACAATTATATGAGGAGAAGTAAATGAAACTAGGAATAGTAGGATTACCAAATGTAGGAAAAAGTACATTATTTAACAGTATAACAAAAGCAGGAGCAGAATGTGCAAATTATCCATTCTGTACAATTGAACCAAATGTAGGAGTTGTTCCAGTACCAGATGAAAGATTAGACAATTTAGCAAAAATGTACAATCCACAAAAAGTTACACATGCAGTTATTGAATTTGTTGACATTGCAGGACTCGTAAAAGGTGCAAGTCATGGAGAAGGACTAGGTAATAAATTCTTATCACATATAAGAGAAACTGATGCAATTTGTGAAGTGGTTAGATGCTTTGAAGATTCAAATGTAGTACATGTTGATGGTAGTGTTGATCCTATAAGAGATATCGAAACAATTAATTTAGAATTGATATTTGCAGATATTGAAACTGTTAATAAAAGATTAGATAAAGCAAAAAAGAACCTAAAAGCAGATAAAAAATATCAATTTGAAATAGATTTATTAGAAAAAATCAAGCAAACATTGGAAAATGGATTATCAGCAAGAACTTTAGAATTTAATGAAGATGAACAATTACTTGTAAAAGATATGTTTTTATTAACAACAAAACCAATATTATATATTGCAAATGTATCAGAAGAACAATTACAAGATGCTGAAAATGATCCATTAGTATTAAAAGTAAAAGAATATGCTAAAAAAGAAAATGCAGAAGTAATACCTTTATGTGTAAAAATCGAAGAAGAGTTATCAAGTTTAGATGATGATGATAAAAAAGAAATGTTAGAAGCATTAGGATTATCTGAATCTGGATTAGATAAAGTAATTAAAAAAAGCTATGATTTATTAGGACTAATGTCATTCTTAACAGCAGGTGAGCCAGAAGTAAGAGCATGGACAATAAAAAAAGGAACAAAAGCACCAGAAGCAGCTGGGAAAATCCACTCAGATATACAAAGAGGCTTTATTAAAGCAGAAGTTGTTTCATACGATGATTTGATGAAAGAAGGTTCAATGTTAGCTGCTAAAGAAAAGGGATTAGTACGTTCAGAAGGTAAAGAATATATTATGCAAGACGGTGACATTGTTTTATTCAAATTTAATGTGTAATTTGTGTAATAATTCTGTAATGTAAATGTAAAATAAAAATTGATAAAATATATTGACTTATATAAAAATTAAGGTTAAAATATTAATTGTAAGAACAAAAGAAGTTAGTATTTATAGTTTTTTGTAGTAATTGCTTGAATTATATTTGAAAAAATGGTATAATTAATAGCGGTTATAAGAATACTAATAAAAAACATATAAAAGTGAGGAGAATGAAAATGAGAAAATCAAATTTAATTAAAGTAATTTCAATTTTAGTAATAAGTTTAATGGTTATGTTATTTAGCACAAATGTTATGGCAGCTGACACAAATAATCTTGAAGCTAATAACTCTAACTCATCAAATACAAATGGATTTACTGATTTAACACCTACTGTAGAAAGCACAAATACTAACAATGCAAACACAAATAATACTAATAATTCTAATAATACAAATCGTACAAACAACACTAACAATTCAAGTATCTATAACAATACAAATACTTTACCAAGAACTGGTGTTACAGATTCAATTCCAGTAGCAGTATTATTAATAGTATTTGCAATTTCAGCAGTATATGCATATAAGAAAATTAAAGATTACAGAAATATCTAGATAAACTAATTATAATAAAGTAAATTAAATGAGAGAATGCTATTTTAGGGTTCTCTCATTTTTGTGCTGTAATATATTCGATAGAATTTTTCCTATTGTCTAATTGCAACAATTATGATTCTATTATTATTAAAATTATTACAAGTAACTAGGGTTAATACTTTTTGATTTTTATCGAAATTAAAAATTGGAGAAAGATCATTTGCTTCAACTTCGTAATTTGAAGTAACAATATAAGTAAATTTTTCATTATTATAATAGATATAAATTTCATCATTTTGTTGTAACAAAGAAATATTACTAAAAAATTTTCCATTATCATAATTATGGCCGGCAATACAAATATTGTCATTTTCATCTAGATTGTTTCCATAGAATTTGCACGGAGAAATTTTCAGTAATTCTTCATTTAATGTATTGAAAACAGGATAGGATAGACTAATTTTAGGAATTTCAATTGTACAAAATATTCCATCTGGATTATCATCACCACTATTTTCAATAGAATCGCTAGAAATGTCAGTATATAATTTTGACAAATTATAATTGTTCATTATTTGATTAGATATTTTCTCTTGCTCTGAGATATTATAAAAATGAAGGGAAATAAAATAAATAATAGCCATAATAACTATTATTGATATAACTAATTGAAAAATTAGAAAATATTTCTTCTTGTGAATTTCATTTTTTGTAACTAAAATTTGGTTCATAATTTCCTCATACTTATAATAAATTTTTAATCACTATTTAGTATGAGCAAAAGAAATATTAATATTACAATAATAATATTTTGCTAATTTTTCACATCTAAATTAAATTTTTTCAGGCATTATTTCAAAATGTATCTGAAAGCAATTAAAATCTTGTAATTCATTTTTTCTCAAGCAATCCAAATACAAATCAAGTTCATCCAAATTCCTACAAGCAGAGATTATAATTGGATTAAGTTCATATTTAAACATTAATTCTAAAGCCAAATCAAAGGCTTCAAAAATAGACTTATTTTCTTTAGCTTTCATAAGTCTAAAAGTCTCTCTAAATCTAGCAAATGAAGAATTTTCAAATTTTTTTAAATCTACAATATATTCATTTTCAATAACTTGTTGTAAATTATGATATTTATCAGGATTTTTATCCATAATTTCTTTCAAATCTGAATAGTGATATGGAAGATATGCCTTTTGGTCTTTTTCTGAAATTAGCAAAACCAATTCATCATCATTTCCTTCTCTAAATCTATGTTTAAAAATTTCATTCTTATTATCTATATTTTGGCTCATTATCTATTTTTCCTTTCTAAAGAAAACTTTCAAATATAATTATAATTATCGTCTATTATTACTAATATTATAGCCATAAAAATAATTCTTGTAAATGAAAAATATGAATAAAAACTATTACATTTTCATTACAGTTATAATTTTTATTGAGAAAAGTTTTTTAATATGGTATTATAAATATAAATTCATGAAGTAGGGGAAAGGTATGTATACAATTGATAAAATTGAAAAAAAGAAAAAAAGAGCAATAACATTAATTAAAATCTTTAATATATTAATATTTTTAATAATTATTCCAATATTAATATATAATATAACTCTAATAATAAAATATATACAAAATCCAAATGAAACACCAGACTTTTTTGGATTTAAAACTTACGAAATTGTCTCTAGAAGCATGGAAGATACAATAAATAAAAATGATATAATTGTTGTAAAAAAAGTAGGTAAAAGCGAAATTAAGGAGAATGACATTATATCATTTGACAATGGAAATGAAATTATAACACATAGAATTGTTGAAATTGAAAATATTAATGGACAAACTTTATATACCACAAAAGGTGATAATAATAGATTTGAAGATGATGAAAAAATTTCGTTTGAACAAATCGAAGGAAAGTATGTTTTTAAATTGAGCAAACTAGGTTATTTAATGAATTTTTTGAAAAATAGATATTTTCTAATTGTTTTATTTATTATTTTAATGTTCTGTTTTATACATATAATAAATGTAAAAAAGAGAATTAAAAATAGGGAAGAGAAGAGAAAGATGAAGATGTTTAACAATGAAAAAAATGATATATAAAATTCATATCAATATAATAGGTGATAGCCATAACAAATGAGTTATGGCTATTGAACAAAAAATTAAGTTACTTTTCTAGAAATTTAATATCAAGACTCTTTATCAACGTCCTCCTTTTCTATTAACATGTCTACAAGAGTTTTAAAATCACATACAGACTCGATTGAATTATCTTCAAAAATTTTAAAGATTTTATAAATTTTTGAATTTGTTGGTGACTCATCAAACTTATCATTGTCGCATATTTCTTCAATCACATCAAAATCCATATAATTACTATTATTCAGTTCTTCCATGAGAGCCTTATATAAATAGTTTGGATTTTCTGTTCTTCTAGCATATTCCATTCTTACAAACACCGAAGAAAAGTCTTTTGAAAAAGGAATATCCGAAAGTCCTCTGTTAGACAAATTGTCAAAAATAGCAGATATAACATCTTCATCATCTTCATCTTTGGATTTTAGCCTAGAAATTAAACTTTCGGTTGTAGTAACCTCGCTTTTAGCGGCTACAATTCTAATTTCCCAAGCATTATCATAATTTAACAATTTATCCATATTTTCAGGTGTTTCTACGAAATTTGGATTTTCTATAATTGCATTTATAACACTATAGTTTTCTTCGTTTTGCAACATTTTTGTTAAATCTTCTGAAGATGTTTTGGAATCTTCTGCAGTCCTTTGTCGAACAAGGACATTAGGAGAAGAAATATTTCTTATGATTATATTACTTTTTACTAAATACTTAAGAATTATTTCTGAAATCGTTTCTTCAGATTCTTTTTCTAGCATTTTATTTAAAGTTTCATTGCTAAGTCTGCCGCTTCTAACTGCCAATTCACGAACATCTGCATATTGAGAAGTTGTCGCCTCTAGTAGCATTTCTTCTGACGGATTATTTGATATTATCCGTTTTTGTGACTCTTCATTAAGCATGTCAAAAGTAACATTATAAATTGTTTCTCCCATTTTTTTACCTCCTGTAATTACTTTAGATAAAATTAAAAATATAGTAACAAAAAGATATTATCATATTTTACATAATTTAGCAAGAGCATTTTTATAAAATAACGAATAAATATTGTTAAAAAAAACATAATATGATAAAATCCCCTATATATTATTAAAAAATTTTGGAGGAAGTAATGGCAGAAGCAGAAAATGTTAATAAAGAAAATAAAGAATTAAATATAGAAACTAATAAAACAAAAAAAAGACTAACAATAAACGGAATAAGCATATGGAGAATACTAGCATATTTCATAATATATAGTATAGCAGGATATATCATAGAAACACTCTATGGAATGATTACAAAAGGAGTATGGGAGAGTAGACAAAGTTTCTTGTATGGACCATTTTGTGGAATATATGGACTAGGTGCAGTTGTCATGATACTATGTCTACACAAATTTCCAAAAAAGTATAATGTATTATTTATAGGTGGATTTATAGTAGGTTCTATAGTAGAATATGTTATCAGCTGGTTTGGAGAAGTAGTATTAGGTGTTAAATGGTGGGATTACTCAAATATGCCACTTAATCTAAATGGACGTATATGTGTATACTTTTCAGTATTTTGGGGATTCTTAGGAATATATTTAATTGCATCACTTAATCCAAAAATTGATAGAGTCATCAATTGGATTAAAAGCAAATTTAAAACTCAAAAAGCATTAAAAACATTTGTAATAACTGTATTTACAGTATTAATGCTTGATTGCATTGCTACCGCTTTTGCAATAGAATTCTTCTTAGTTAGAATGATTGTAAAAAATGATTTAAATGTAGCAGATAAAGAATTAGTACAAGAACAATATGATAAAATATATGGAAATGAAAATCTATCAAAATTCATATATACATTTTGGGGAGATAGAAAAATGATAAGGACATTTCCAAATCTAAAGATAAATGATAAAGATGGAAATATAATTTACATGGACAGCCCTTTAGATATACAACCATATTATTTAAAAGTACATGATATAAGAAATAAAAATAGTGAAGAAGTAGAAGAGGATATAAAAGAATAAAAAGATAGGCAATTGCTTTTTTAATCAATTTGCCTATCTTTGCTTTTACAAATCATCTGGATTAGCAAGAGGATTACTCTCAACAGCATTCCTAACTTGAGAATTATCAACATGAGTATATATCTCAGTTGTTGAAATACTCTCATGTCCTAGAAGCTCTTGTAAAGCTCTTATATCAACCTTTCCATATTGATACATCAAAGTTGCAGCCGTATGTCTTAACTTATGAACAGAAAATTTTGCTCCTCCAAAACCTGCCTTTTTCAATTCTCTATCAACTATATATTGAACAGTACGTCTACTAATTCTTTCTTTTCTTTCACTCAAAAATAAGGCTTTTTCAGAATGCAATTTATCTATTTTTACACCATTTTTAGGTCTAACTGCTAGATATTCAGATAAGGCTTTCAAACATGCTTTATTCAAATAAATTGTTCTTTCTTTATTTCCTTTACCAATTACAGTTAATCTTGCTTCACTAAAATCAATATCTTGAATATTTATACCAACTAATTCAGATAAACGAAGGCCACAGTTTAAAAACAATGTTAATATGGCATAATCTCGTTGACAATTCCTATTATCTTCATTAGAAGTTACCTCCAGAAGTTTTTTACTTTGCTCTAAATTGAGATATTTAGGCAACCTTTTATCTGATTTAGGTGTTTCCAAGTTCTGAGCAGGGTTTATTTCTATTAAGTTTGCTTTTTGAGATAAATAATTAAAAAACACCCTTATAGTTGAAGCCTTTCTTGCTCTTGTAGCAGACTTGCTTTTTAATTCAATTGCCATATAACTTAAAAAAGAATGTATATCTGACAGTTTTATTTTTTTAATCGTATCTAAAGATATATCATTTATTTTAATTTTAGTAAAATCTGTTTCATTTGTTAATCCAAAATGAATTTTTATAAATCTAAAAAACATCATTAAATCATAATTATATTCTTTTATACTATTAGGTGACTTATTTAAAATAGTTGCACTATAATCCAAAAAAGAATTAATATAATCAGGATTTTCTTCTCTTTTTATCATATGTTTCACTCCTCTTAATATATGTATTATATACCAACTAAAAAGAAAATGGAATAGAAAAGCGAAAATTTTGCGCAATGTTTTGACATTTTTGTCATATAGCCAGTAATGAAGAATAAAAATTTTTCGCAATAAAAATGAAGAAATAAAAGAGCTCTAATGATATAATAAATAAAATTTGTATCAAAGGAGTTTTTTAATGAACAGAAAAGAGAAAAGAAAATTAAAAAAAGAAATAAATATTTTCGAAGATGTAGTAAATATAATAA
>CALXCG010000047.1 GCA_944386745.1 uncultured Clostridia bacterium
ATAACAAATACTATATAACTATGGGCAAAAATAAATATAATTGTAGAAATTAAAAAGAATATTTGTGACATTATTAAGATTTTCTTTTTACTATATTTATCTGCTAAAATTCCAGATGGTATCTCGAATAGCAGTTGAACCCCATAAGAAATTACTACAAAAAATAGATATCCACTTGCTTCAATTCCTCTTTCTAGATAAAACAAAGTATCTACTGCATAGAATAATATAAAAATAGATAAAAATTCATATATATATAATATAATTCTTGTTTTATTTGTTTTCAAAGTTATTCCTTCCTTTTTTGATTATGTTGCTATATTTTTTATATTATTATCATAAAATTTTGATTTTTTCAATGATATATTGTTTTTGAATTATGGGAAATAAAAAGGAATTGATTTTATAAATTGTCCTTCATATAATGTTACTATAGGAAATATGAATTTGCTCAAGACAGCTTGTCTTGGGTATTTTTTTATGTTTTTCTCATAAATTTTAGAGAGGAGATTTTATGATGTTAGAAGAATATACTATTGGAAATACTAAAATCAAATTTCATGATGACTATATCGTTCAAGATAGTGATAATCAAAAAGAAAATATAGACAATATTATAATTAATTTGTTGAATAAATCCTCTTTATTGTAATTTGTACTGTTTTCATATATAATATCTGCAAGTTAAAGACAAATTACAAGGAAAGGAGGAACTGTGCAAGATGGCACATATGCAATATATTTAAGAAAATCAAGAGAAGATATTGAAGCGGAAAAATATGGTGAGGGTGAAACTTTAGCAAGACATGAAAAGATTTTAACTACTTTAGCCCAAAAGCGAAACCTACATATTTCAAAAATTTATAGAGAAGTTGTAAGTGGTGAAACAATTAGTGAAAGAAAAGAAATGCAAAAACTTCTTAGAGATGTCGAGAATGAGAAGTGGACAGGAGTTTTAGTTGTTGAAGTAGAAAGACTTGCTCGTGGAGATACGGCCGACCAAGGTAGAGTTTCAAAAGCCTTTAAATATTCTCATACAAAAATAATTACTCCTGTTAAAACATATGACCCTGATAATGAATTTGATGAAGAATACTTTGAGTTTGGCTTGTTTATGTCCAGAAGAGAATATAAGACTATAAATAGGCGTTTACAAAGAGGTCGTGAACTTTCCGTATCTGAAGGTAAATTTGTTGGAAATATTGCTCCTTTTGGTTATGATAGAGTAAAACTAAAAGATGCAAAAGGCTATACCTTATCTATAAATCAAGATGAAGCACCTGTTGTTAAAGAAATCTTTAGATTATATGCTTTTGAAAATGTCACTATAAATTCAGTTGCAAAACAATTAAATAAGCTAAATTTAAAACCTAGAATTGCAAGTGAATGGACTATTTCTTCTGTTAAAGATATTCTCTCTAACCCTACCTACATTGGTAAAATTGTATGGAATAGAAGGAAGCAAAAAAAGAAAACGGAAAATGGACATCTTATTATTAGTAAACCCCGCAATCAAGATTATTTAATTTATAACGGATTGCATGAGCCTATTATTGATAATAGAACTTGGAATTTAGTGCAAGAAAAAAGAAAACAAAATACTCCAAAAGTAAAACATAATAATACTATTCAAAATCCATTAGTTGGTTTAGTAGTTTGCGAAAAATGCGGCAAACCTATGCAAAGACGACCTTATACTAAAGCTAGCAAACCTGCAACACTTATATGCTCTAATTCTAAATGTGATAATATAAGCTCTAAACTTTATATTGTAGAAGATAGAATCATTGAAGCTTTAAAAATATGGCTTGAAAATTATAAAGTAGATTATTCAAGAAAAAATAATCTAAACTCTGATAATAATAAAATAATAGAAAAGTCTATTAGCACAACTAAAAAAGAACTAGAAAAAGAAAGCGCTAAACTTAATAAAATATATGAATTTTTAGAAAATGGAATATACAACAATGACGAATTTATAAACCGTTCTAAGGCAACAAAAGACAATATTCAATGTTTAGAAAGTAAGTTAGAAGAATACAATTCTATATTACAAAAAAATCTAGAAATTCAAAATCAAAAAGAAATTATGATACCAAAGCTAGAAAATATTATAGATTTATATTATAATTTAGAAACAGCTGAAGATAAAAATATTTTATTAAAAAGTATAATTAGTAAAGTTACTTATCTAAAAACGGAAAAGGCTATAAAAAAGAATTCTGACCCAACCAACTTTGAGTTACATATTTATCCTAAAATAGCTAAATTATAGATGGAGGTGAAATAATAATGATAATTACTAAAAAAGATATATTGAAAAATATACAAAATGGTCAATGGTATCCAACAGAAATTGGATTTATTGACGATTATGGAAAACTTGGTAAAGAATTACTTGATGATGGATATTTACAATTTGATAATAGAATAAAATTAACATTAACTGGAATAGATTACCTAAATAATTTAAAAAAATAACATTTTACAGTCAATAGCTAAAATTGTAATCCCTGTCTTTAGCTATTGACATCATAATGGTACCAATTCTTCTGTACCTATATCATTTAATATAGCTTTAGCTTTTTGGTCTGGCATCCCAAATCTTTGAGATAAATATCTTAAAGAAGCTGCTAATTCTCCATCTGGACCACCATATTGAGAAATAATTACTTTAGCAAGTTTTGGATCTGTACATTTAATATTAATTGGATATTGTAACATTTTGTTATAAGTCCACATTAGTAATTCCCCCTTTCCCATGGCCATGGCTCTTCTAACCATCTCCACTTGTTGCAAGGATAATTTATAGTAAGAGGGCTATAAACTTTTTGATATTTGTCTTTTAAATCTTTTACTTGTTTGCAATATTTTCTATGCAAGCAAAGAGCTTTTTCATCTTCTGGATGTGTATCTAAATATAATGCAAGTTCAGTTATACCAAATTCTAAACATCTTATTTCTTGAATCATTTCACGTCTCATGTCGCAATCTACTGTATGTTCTTCTTCATTGCACATACAATTACATCCACAATTTCTATTTTCTTCTATTGACATTTATTGCACCCCTTCCCTATTTTATTCATTTTTTCTATCATCTTTATTTCCTCCATACTTTGACCAGGGACATAAGGACTAACTAATTCTGGGAAAATTGTTCCCATTTTTAAACCTACACAAGGTTTAAAGGTTTTATCCATATATTGATATGGCACATAGCTTTGAGCAAGCATTGGATTTTCTGGGAATACATTATAATCTTCTTCAAATCCACAATCACAGCTATTAGACATATCTTCATATGAACTTACTTCACTGCATTGAGTTTCAATAATATCGTTCTGCATATCACAAGAATCATTTTGATAATTATTGTTCATGCAACAACATTTTCTACAATTTCTAAACATACTTCTTCCTCCTTTATTGCATTATATGACATTATTTTTCAAAAAGTTCTTAAAGTGTATATTATTTTCTTTGCTGGCTAACTAAAAAAGTTGAGACAGAAAACTATTAAGTTCTCTACCTCAACTTTACTCTTTAACCATATTAAGTTTTAAAATATTAGTTCTATTATTTTAGGTAAAAATATTGCAAGTCCTATTAAAACCGCAACAATTGAAGATACTAAAACCGCTCCTGCTGCTATATCTTTTGCAAGTTTTGCTTTTTCATTTATATCTGGCATAGCTAAATCAACAGTTACTTCAATTGCTGTATTCATTAATTCTGCAGTTATTACAAATCCAAAAAGTAAAAAGCATATAGCCCATTCTGTAAAGTTTATTTTTAATACTATTCCTAAAATTACAACTAATATAGTAACAATAAAATGTATTTTCAAATTTTGCTCTGTTTTTAAAGCACTTCCGGATTCCTTGAATTGCGTATTTAAAACTATTCTTTAATCTTTTTTTACTTAATTTTGTAAATTTTTCTTTTTCCATTGTTCCCCCAATATCTTTTATGAATATTTTATCTAGTATCTATTTTGTTGATATTTAGTCTAAGTAATTATCAATTTTTTTGATGAATATGACATTTTCGATAACATCAACTATTCCATATGCTAGTATTATTACTCCTACCATTTGTAATACTGCTCCTTGATTTACTAACATATATACTCCTGCAATAACCATAACAATTGATAAGATTAATGTTATTATCCATAATTTAGATTTATAATCTTTCCAAACAATTGCTGTTTGTAAATTCATTATTCCACTATATATAATCCATATTGCAATTAGAATTCTAAATATTGAAAATATTACATCTCCACAAAACATAACTATAATTCCAGTTATAATTGCTACTATTGAAATTGCTAATAAGTAATTATCACTTTTTCCTTTTGCGAAGTAGTCACACATTTTTAGAATTCCTATAAGGATACAAATTATTCCTAATATAATAGAAATCATGGCTGTTATAACTTCTGGACTTGCTATCAGCATTATTCCAAATAAAATAAATAATATTGCTATTATTATATCTGTCCACCCTGATTTTTTTAATAATTTTTCTAACATATCTATCACTTCTTTTCTTATTTAATTTCATTAGTATTTTACATTTACATTTTTATTTTGTCAATATAACTTTTTTAGAATGCAAAAAACACCTTTTTAAAGGTGCTATTGATTACGCATTTTCAGTTTCTTTTTTTGATATTATTTCTTTACCATCATAATATCCGCAGTTTTTACAAACTCTGTGTGGCATTACTGGCTCATGACAATGTGGGCAAGTAGCCATTGTTGGTTGTTCTTTTTTCCATGTTGATCTTTTTGAATGTGTTCTTGCTTTAGACCATCTTCTTTTTGGTTGTGCCATACTTATTCCCTCCTCGCTTTAGATATATGTGTATATCTGTTCATTTTTCCATTATTTTAATCACTATAAAATTATACAAGTATTTTTTTGTTTTGTCAATAGCTATTTAAAAATTATATTATTAATTAATTTTGATTAAAAAATAAATTTCACGTGTCTATTTATTTACAACATTATTATATAAATTTTTAATATTTTTCTTGGTTAAAGTCTTATCTATTCCATCTTTTGCAACCATTTCTAATGCTTCTGTGATAAACTCTTTAATTTTTTCGTTTGTTTTTATCTTTTCTTTTTCTCTGTTCCAATAACCAAGTTCATATTCCTTTGTCCAATTTTTACCCTGATATACTATTCCTGCTGCTAATTTGTCACATAGCATTTCTGCTGCATATTTATATGGAATAATAGGTGTCTGATTTGGAGATAATTCATCTATCCAATATTCATGATGATGTTTATTTCTTCCTTTATGATGTAACCATGCTTCTGAATATCCTTTATCTTCCCTCGCAGCCATTATAGGAGAACGATTTCCTTGATAATATTTAATACTCTCGCCAAATTCTGTCCAAGAATACTTTGATAAATCGTGTACCAATCCTCTCCAATATAATCCCAGTTTACAGCATAATTTAAATACTACCCATTTATGATGAGTAATTAGACAAAAATGTTTTAATATATTTTTTATTGACATATTTACCCTTCCTATTTCGATTTTTATATTTTAAGTCTACTACAACTTTTTTCTAAAATCAATAAATTTTATACTATTTTTTGCATACAATATATATTAATCATGCAATAATGGAGGAAGGATTTTATGTGTGGATTTGTTGGATTTTCTAATTTTAAAAAAGATATATCTAATTCAAAAGATATTTTAGAAAAAATGAATTTATCTCTTATAAATCGTGGTCCAGATGAACAAGGTTATTACATAAATAAAAATGTCGCTTTTGGACATAGGAGGCTTATTGTAATTGATCCAGAAGGTGGAAAGCAACCAATGATTCAAAAATATTCTTATGGGGAATATGTAATTGTTTACAATGGCCAGATTTATAATACAAAAGAACTAAGAAAAACTTTAGAAGAAAATGGATTTACTTTTAAAGGTCATAGTGATACAGAAGTTTTGTTAAAAAGTTATATACATTTTGGAAATGAAGTAGTAAACCATCTAAATGGTATATTTACATTTGCAATTTGGAATGAGCATAAAAAAGAATTGTTTTTGGCAAGAGATCATTTTGGAGTAAAACCATTATTTTATACAATACAAAATAATACACTTATTTTTGCTTCTGAAATTAAAGGAATTTTTGAATATCCAAATGTCGAAAAGATTTTAGATAATCAAGGAATATGTGAATTATTTGGTATTGGCCCTGCTCATACCGCTGGAACTACTGTTTTTAAAAATATTTATGAAATTAAACCTGCCCATTTTGCTATATTTAATAATTCGGGTATTCATATAGAAAGGTACTGGAAATTAACTTCAAAAGAACATAAAGATAATTTGGCACAAACTACTGAAAAACTAAAATTTTTATTAAATGATGCTATAACTAGACAATTAGTATCTGATGTTCCATTATGTACGTTTCTTTCTGGAGGCTTAGATTCTAGTATAATTACAAAATTTGCTGCTGATTATTGTGAAAAACAAGGTTTGCCACCTTTAGATACTTATTCTATAGATTATGTGGATAATGACAAAAATTTTGTTAAAAGCGATTTTCAACCAAATTCTGATAATTACTATATTAATTTGATGAATAAAAACTTGCATACACATCATCATAATATAGTTATTGATACTCCAGAACTTGCATCATATTTAAAAGATGCAATGATTGCTAGAGATATGCCTGGCATGGCTGATATCGATTCTTCTTTACTTCTATTTTGTAAGAATGTCAAAAAAGAAATGACTGTTTCATTAACTGGTGAGTGTGCAGATGAAATATTTGGTGGATATCCTTGGTTTTTCCGTAAAGACGCTTTAGAGAGTAATACTTTTCCTTGGTCTATTGCAATTAATGAAAGACAAGAATTATTAAATCCTTTTATTGGCAATAGAGTAAAATTGAAAGAATATATTGATTTTAGATATAATGAGAGTTTAAGCGAAGTTGAAATATTAGATATTGATAGTAAAGAAACTGCTGAAAAACGTAAAATTTCTCATTTAACATTAAATTGGTTTATGCAGACTCTTTTAGACCGTTCTGATAGAATGGCAATGTATAGCGGTTTTGAGCTTAGAGTTCCTTTTTGCGATTATCGTTTGGCTGAATATGTTTGGAATATTCCTTGGGAGATGAAAGCTTTAAATGGTAGAGAAAAAGGCTTACTTAGATATGCTTGCAGAGATTTTCTTCCTAGTGAAATTGTTGACAGAAAGAAATCTCCATACCCTAAAACTCATAATCCTACTTATTTGGCTAAGGTTAAAGAGATGCTAACTGATATTATGAAGGATAAAAATGCTCCTATTAATAGTTTGCTTAATAGGGATTATATTTTGGATATTTTGAATACTGATGGGAAGGCTTTTTCTAGGCCTTGGTTTGGTCAGTTGATGACTCGGGCCTCAACTTATGGCATATCTTTGCCAAGTAAATATGTGGCTTGAGAAGTATGAGCCTAAGATTGAGTTGTAAAATAGTTTAGAGGTCGCATTGCGACCTCTATTTTGTCACCTAACCATTAAATACACTCTACCTGTTCTTGGAGTTTTATAATATTCGAACCCTAGGAAAAGAAAAAATGCTTCCCAATAATCTTTACCATTTTTTCTCTTTATTGGACATTCTATCTTCTTTAAGGAATCTAGTGTTATATAATATACACCTTCTTTTTCCAAAACAATCGATTGCCTTAATTCCTTATTGTTCTTAAAAAAATCTTCTGCGATTTCTACATCATTTTTTGTTTCTTTTCTGCTTTTTGTTGGTAATAACTCAAATAACTCATTTTTCATAGTTGTTCTCCTTTATATGTGTCTTTCTAATTCTTATTAACGAGTTACATTTCTTTTAAAGAGTTCATTAACTGGGTTAGGATTCTTTAAAAAGTTTCTTATATTTTAACACATTTTCCAACAAAAATAAAGAGTAGTATATAATATTGTATCTACTACCCCTATGTGTCGTCCGAAGACTTCCACCGCAATCCTTGAATATATTATAATATATATTGTTATATGCAATATTTAATCATATATCTTTTGAAATCTCTTTTCTTATTTGCAAGTTTAAAGATAATTACAATTACGTTCCATATTAATAATAATACTACTGATGCATACTTTCCTCCTTGCTAATCAGCTTTCTAATTATGTTTATTAAGTTACATTTATTATAAACTGCTCTTTAATTAGAACAGGAAATCAAAATTATTTATTTTTATACTAACATAAATTAATTATTAGTTTCAACTTAATTTACTTATTTTCTCAATATATTCCATATCTTCTATCTTAGAAATAGCAAAACATTTCTTTCCTAAATCTTTTAGTGATGCTCCTACATGAAATAATTGTTTGTTATCTATTACTATAAATCTGTCATGAAATTTATTAGTTCTTGCTACTTTTAATACCGGATATTGCTTGTTAAATTTATTTATATCTAATCTATTTAAATTGCAGTTTGGTGAAGTTAAAACTACTGTTTCTACATTTTTATTTTTCTTTGATAAAATTTTTAAAATGCTATCATCAATGTAGTTATCTATAATTAATATTTTATGTTCTGCTTGCTTTATAATATCTATAATTAAACTATATGCATCATAAATTTGTCCTTCAAAAAATATCTTTTGATTAAATTCATCCTTCTTATTTTTTTGTAGTTCATTAAATACTTCATTAAATTTTCTATCGTGTTCTACTAATTTATATTCTACATTTGTTAATCTTTCAAATACTTGTGCATTATTTGTAATAAATTTTCTCATTTCTATAAAGGCTTTCATTATATTTATACTAACCTTAATAGCTATGTCACTTTTTAACAAAGCTGAAAGCATTGCAATTCCTTGTTCTGTAAAAACATATGGCAAATACCTTCTACCACCATAGTTTTGCTTTTCAAAACTTGAGGTGACAAATTGGCACCTCAAGTTTTGAAATTCTTTTTCTGTTAATTGAAAACAAAATTCTTCTGGGAATCTTTCAATATTTCTCTTTACTACACGGTTTATATATTTGGTTTCGCAATGATATAACATAGCAACATCACTATCTAACATCACCTGTTTACCCCTAATTGTATAAATTAGATTTTTAATATTTTCTGTATCATATTTTACTACATTTACTTCTTCATCTATTAGTGCAATATTATTTTCTTCATTCATAAATACCACATCCTTGTTTTTATTGCTCATATTATAGAACATTTGTTCTTTTATGTCAAGCGGTTTTTATGAAAATTGTCTTTTATTTCTGTTTCAATCTCAAATATCCTAACTCTTCCCAAACATTATAAGCCAAATTAAGTCTAAACACTAAAGTAGGTTTAGCACCAGCCCTGTTTTTATCAACAACACAAGCATAATATCTAAAATCAGGATCTTCATATCTCCTCAAATCATAAAATTTAGTATCAACTTCTTGTAAAGAATATTCATATTTATCTAAAGTATCTCTGTTAATCTGTTTCATTAAACATAAAGTATCTAAAACCTCTTTTACTGTTCTGCTAACTGCCAAATCATTTACATTTAGATTTACAGGTAATGTATCACTTTCAGCTAGTTGTAAAGTTGAACAGATATAGATTCCTAAATTTTGTGCTAAATTTGAAAGTATTGTAGCTGTTTTCTTTAATTCTTCACCTATTCCTATATTTGCTGTATCAGTTTTTAAAGTATCATAAAATACATATTCTATTTTTTCTTTGTAGTAATAATTTAAAATTACTTTTCTTAATTCATCATTTGTATGGTCTGTTATATTAATAAAATATATTGAATTTTTTATTTCTTTATTTACCCAATCTGTTACACTAATTACTTTGTTAAACTCACTAGAAACATCCATTAATCTTTTTACAAAATCTACTTGTTTTTCTTTTTCTCCCTTTTTTACAAACTCATTTTCGTCTACTTCTACTTTTTTTCCTTTGTCTGGTCTAAATTTAAAATCTAATAGTTCTCCTTCTGTTTTCTGTATTTCTTGACCATGTAATTTTTGAATAGCTTTATTATTTAATATTGTGGTTATTAAACATAGTTTCATTTTTTCTTCTGACATTTCGTTTGATATAATTAGAACTTTCTTTTTATGTACAAAAGCTGTATGTGCTGCAAGATCGATTGTAAATCTACTTTTTCCTGCGTTTGAAGGCATTGCAAATGCCATAGTTTCCCCTTTTCTTATACCTTTAAATACTTGTGTTAAAATTGGAAATGGCAATGGTAAACCATTTGTTAAGTTGTTATCTCCTAATTCTAAGAAACTTGTCAAACCTTCATTTAATATACTTCTTTTAAATTTTTCTGTATCACTTACTTGTATTACTGCATTTTCAACTTCTTCTACTGACATTTTGTCATATAATTCATATTCTCTAATTTCAACTACTTTGTCCTGAATTGCCTGAATTGGTATTGCTAAATAATGTTTTCTTAATACAAAAAGTTTTTTCAATTCAGTATATACTTTTTCCATATTATATTGTTTGTCTTGGACTTTTTGTTTTAATTCGCCTTTTAATTCATATGTTTTTTCGTTTTCTCTTGCAAAGTTAAATCCTTCTTTTGCAGCTTCTGGTGTGTATGCTCCACCTTCTGTAAATAGCACACTTTTATATATATTTAATATTTCGCTATCTTCAAAATAACAGTCATCATGTAGAAAATAGTATTTTACAATATATTTAGGATTATTTAATAATAGTCCCATATATATGTGTTCTAATTCTATATTACTTAGTAATGCGGGATATATTGATTTATTTTCTTCTTTCTTTTTTTTGTTCTTTCTAACTACTTTTTCTTGATTTTCTTCATTGTTTCCCATTTCTTTTATTTTTTGCAATTTCTCCATTGCAGCTTTATATTCTCCATTTGCTAAATCATCTTTAATTTCTTCGATTAATTCTTCGTTTTGTTCTGTTACTGGTATGTTATTTACTAATTCATATACTTTATCTAAATCCATATTTAATTTCATTCCTTCCTAAGGCATAATTTAATTTTTTTCAGCCTTTTCCCTTTGATTTTTTTATTTATTATACCTGTTTAAATTTCTGAAATCAATATAAATTTTAAAATCTTACTGTTTTTTTGTGATTTGGTGTGGTATAATTTTATAGAAATTTTGTTTTTAAATTGTCTAATATAAGAAAGGATGTTAATAAATATGGCATTTGATGGAATAGTCACAAGAGCAATAGCATCAGAGCTTCAAGAACTATCTGGTGCAAGAATAGATAAAATATTTCAGCCAAATAAAAATAATATTTTAGTTGGTTGTTATTTGAATAAAAAGAATTTCTTAATTAATATAAATATAGATTCAGGTAATTATCGTATTCATTTAACAACTCACCCAAAGTCTAATCCTCAAATTGCACCTAATTTTTGTATGGTGCTTCGCAAACATTTATTAGGATTACATATAAAAAATGTAATTACAAATAATTTAGAAAGAGTAATTACAATTGAGTTTGAGGGCTTTGATGAAGTTGATGATATTCTAAATAAAAAGTTAATTATTGAGTTAATGGGAAAACATTGTAATATTATATTATTAGACGAGGAAAATAATATTATAGATAGTATGCGTCATATACATCAAGAAAATGGCTTTAGAAATATAGTTCCACATTCTAAATATGTGTATCCTTCCACTGAAAAAGAAAACTTTTTAGAATGTTCGTCTTTTGATAATTTTTCTAAGTTATTATCTAATATTAATAGTTTGGATGATTTACCTTCTGTTATTGCTAATTTATTTAATGGTATTAGTCAAACTTTTATAAAAGGTGCAATTTATGAACTAGGAATTGATAGTGTTAATTCTAAAAGTTTGGTAAAATTGTATAATTATATTCAAACTGTTATTTATAATACTGATAATGGTAAGTTGGATTTTGGATTATTAAATTATAGAAAAGATAAAAAAGATTATTACATTAAGATTTCAGATGATGTTAGACCTGCTTTTTCTTTAAGTTTCTTTTTAGATGATTTTTATTATGAAAAGGAATCTTCTTTAGAGTTTAAGACTTATCGTGATAGTGTTTTAAAGATGATATTAGATGTTTTGAATAAATACAAAAAACGTCTTGATAATATGAATAGGAAATTAGCAGAATGTGATGATATGCAGAAATATCAACTTTATGGCGAATTGATTACTGCAAATTTATATAGAATAGATAATAAACCTGTTTCTGAGATTTCTCTTGAAAATTATTATGATAATAATCAGGAAATAATAATAAAGTTAGATAGTAGATATTCTCCTTCTATTAATGCTAAGCGTTTTTTTAAGAAATATAATAAGTTGAAAAATACTCTGGAAATTGTTACTAAGCAAAAAAATGATACTTTAAAGGAATTGGATTATATCGAAAGTATTGTTTATGAGTTAGAAGCGGCATCAACTTTAGATGAAATTTATTCTATATTCGAAGAAATTTCTGAAAATGTTATCTTTTCAGATAAAACTAAAAAGCTTTCTTCTAAGAAAAAAGATAAAATCAAGAAATCTTCTTTAACTAAAAATAAAAATGTTTCATTTAATCCTATTAAATATACAATTGGAAATTATCAACTTTTAGTTGGTAGAAATAACAAAGAAAATGATTATTTAACTTTAAAGTATGCATCAAAAAATGATATTTGGTTTCATACCAAAGATATTCATGGTAGTCATGCAATTTTGAGATTAAATTCTAATGATATGCCAGATGATGATGTATTAATTAGGTGTGCTGAAATTGCTGCTGCTCATAGTAAAGCAAAAAATTCTTCTAATGTCCCTGTTGATTATTGTGAAGTTAGATATGTTAAAAAACCTAATGGTGCAAAACCTGGTATGGTGATTTATACGCATAATCATACCTTGTATGTGAATCCAAAAGTTCATGCTTCATAAATATGAAAATAAAAGTATGTATTTATATATTTTTTCGTAATCCCCATTCAAGAAAATGTAATTCACATACGTTCAAACATTTTCTAGAAAGGTCCCCACAATATACTTCAAAATATTTAAATACATACTTTTGTAATATAAAAATTATAATTATGCAATTTTTATTTCTACCAGAAGATTAGAAATGTTAAAACTGTTGCAACTACTATTTGTGAAGTTGTCAAATCTTTTGGCAGTAAATCTATTTCTTCCCCTTCTTGTTTTTCATCTACAATACTTACATTGTATGAAGAAACATCTTCCATTTTAAAAAGCAATTCGAAGCTTTGAGTATCCCCTTGTTGTAAATTATTTATTTGTATATATTTTTTTCCCAAAAATACGTTTCTTTTTGAATATAAATCAACTTCTACATATTTTCCATTTAAATCTTCTCCATTAGGGTTTTGTATAAGTCCTCTTATTCTTCCATTTACTTTTGTTGCTTCTGCTTGATATATATTTACTTCTTCTAAACTATCTTGTCTTTGAATATCTCTATAACTAGAATTTAGCCCTACATATATTAAGAAGTCTGATAGTATAAAAAATGCTATTACTAATACAAAATACATTGCATATTTTTTTATTTTATCCATTTTATTCTCTCTTTCTTGTGTTAACTATGATAACACCTTTAATATCCACGTATATATTATACCAATTTTTCCTTAATTTTTCAAGGCTTTTGGTAAATGTTGTAGGTAGAATTGCAAATTTATGTAAAATGTGTTATAATGTTAAGCAAGTTATGGCACTTTTTGCACAAAAAATAGCTAACTTTAATTGTTAACTAATTGTGTTAAAGTG
>CALXCG010000048.1 GCA_944386745.1 uncultured Clostridia bacterium
GTTATGTCCCTATGCATAAGGGTATTTAAAACTATTTCACGTGCCATTACATTTCTTGGGCTGACTCTTCTTGCATTTTCATCTAATGCAAACCTGTCCATTGTATATTTTGCTATAAAATCAATTAACCTATCATACATATCTATTAAATTGGTTTCTACAAAATCTCTATCATCATATCTGTCCAAATCATCTACTCTATATAAAGCATCTGTTCTACAATATGGATTAATATTTGAAATCACATCATCTTTTCCAAATAGCATAACTCCAGCAAGTGTTATTCCATGTTTGCCTGTTTCCTTATCCACTTTATATAATCCTGCAATTTTTAGCAATTCTAAATCTGTCATGTCCATCCAAATATGTCTTTTCTTGACATTTGAATTTGCTAGTTTCCTTGCCTTTTCTATTAAATCACGTCTTAAATCTTCTTCTACTGAGACATATGGATAAATTGTATCTTCATCAAATATTTTTCGTTTTTTATTGTGAATACTAGCAATTAGTGGAATATTATTTGATATATCAAAATCACCTTCATAATTACGAACAAAAACTTTTCCTTTACATTTATGAATTTCAGTTGATTCTTCGATATGAGTATATAAAAGTATTTTTCCATCTATCTTTATTTCATATAATTCTGACAAAATAGTTGGATTTATAACTTCTTTATTATTACATTGTGTTGTATAATCTTTTTTGATTTTTTCTATTAGTTCTTCTTTTATTCCAATTATTTCTTTTTTATCATTTGCTCCTAAAATGATATATCCTCCTGTAGTATTTAAAAATGAACATACAGATTCAAACACACTTTTTGGCAATCCATTAGTAGCTTCTTTTAATTCTGTATTAACATTTTCACCTAATAAAATAATATTTTTAATATTTTCCTCCATAAAGGCTTGTCTCCTTTTTTATAATTCATATTTTACTTTATTTTCTTTCAACATCTTTTCATAATTTTCATCCCATATTTTTCTCATTCCTTTTCCAAAAGACATATTAAATTGCTCAATAAACGAATCATATATTATTTGATTCTTTAATGGTAATAATACTGTTTTTACGAACATTGGTAACTTTTGCTCTGGTATCATATTTCTAATACTTTCTTTAAGAGCTTTTACATAATAGATATTATCATCATCCATAAACAATGCATACTCATCTTCATATTTGTATAATATAAATTCTTTATTGATTTTCTTTTTATTCCATTCTTCTATTGTAGAATTCATCTCGTGATTTAATTCGTTAGGATTTTCTTTTATATAATCTTTAATCACACTTGAATCATTCCATACTTTTTCTCTAATTTCTTTTATTTCTTCTGGCTCTGCATCACAAATATCTCTCAAATCTTCTAATTCAGGGTTTATATTATATTTTTGATTTGTATAATCAAATAATAAATTTTTTAATGCAAAAAACATTTTACTATCTTCTTCCTCAATACAATCTTCATGTTTTTCATGTTTAAAATCCACTTGCACAACTTTATTTAAACAACAATTTTTATACTTCTTACCTGAACCACAAGGGCAAGGGTCATTTCTCCCAATTTTCGACTTTTTCCTTTTTTTCTCTTCTAAATTTTGCTGTTCTATTTGCATTTTAACTAAGTCCATTGGTGTATATCCATATAAACTATACTGTGGTATATTGTTATGCAAATTAATTACTAATTGAAGATATTCATTTGCCTCATCAATATTTTTTAGGTCTATATTTATTAGATGTTTAAAATCTTCAATATCTATTTTAGGTATGTTCATAATATACAAAATCATCGTTAAAAGGATTTCTTCTGCAAACTTAATTTTTTTCTTTTTTAGAAATTCCAAAACTGCTTTAGATTCATTTCTTTCTATTAATTTATCCAGTGTACATTCTTTTAATTCTTTTATTGTATATTCCTTATAATCTAAATCTCTTTTTTCTCGTTCAGCGATAATTTCTTCGGGCATTTTTACTAATTCATTCATAAAATATGTTTCATCTTCGCTTTCAGCTACTATAATTTCACTTCTTAAATCTATTTGAGAAGTTATTAATACCATAAGTGAAACCATGTCCATTTTTATATTAAGCAATTTATTTAGAATCTCCAACATTTTATAATCTTCTATTATTCCATATACATCAACTATATTAATTATCAAATCTACTATTTCTTGATTCTTTTTCATCTTGTTTTCATTTTCATTACTAACTAATTTAGTAAATTTTTCTCTCATGCCTTCTTTAAATTTAATATGTATTTTTGGATTATCAATAATCGGCTCATCAATAACTAATATATCTTCTAAAAAATAAACTTCTGGCTCATATTCTATTTCTACATCTATACCTTTTTCATTAGATTTAATTAATTTCTTTATCAAATTATAAATTTTAATATTTATCACTGTTAATAGTTTTTCAATATCTTTTTCATATACCTGATTTAGTTTTTCTATTAATTCATCCTTTTTTAGTGATGTTTTAGGAAATTCTCCTAAATAATTTAAAGCTTCTATTAATTTATTTTTTGTTACATTCATACTTCATTCTTCCTTTACTAAAAAATTATCCATATCCATATATGTAATTATCATCTTACTTTGAAATTTTATCATATACCTCTTTAATTATTTCGTATCTACAATTTATAATGTTTTTATAAAATTCTTTTCTCGATTTAGACATACATTCTATATTATCAATAAAATTTTTTATTTCATCCATATTAATATTAGTAAATATTCTTTTTATTGCATCATTACATTCTTCATTTTTCATTTGTTTAATAAATGACATGTAATTTATCTTTTTTCCATTTTCTCTTATACAAGAATAACAATTAATAGCTAAATTTTTTAATTCACTTTCACTTATCTTCTCTAATTCTTCGTCTTCAAGCATTGGATTTAAACAAGAACCACAATCATAAATTGGAGAAAAAACAACCTTGTGTGTTTTCTTATTTAATAAGAATCCCCAATTACCATTATGTCTGTCTGTATTTCCAATTAAACTATCTATTACAAACATATCCCAAAACTTTACTTTTGTTTCTACACTATTTATCATTTTGTTTTCTTCTATAACTTCCATTATATCTTTTAATTCTGTTTCTATTTTTTTATCAGGATTTGTACTTAATGCTAAATTTTCAAATTCATATAATATATTTTCATCATCAGTAAAATCTTCACATGCACACACTATTTTTTCTTTTCCGTTATATAAATATTTTCCCAAAATTGTATTTTGCACTTTAAAACCTGCAATTCTAAATATATTGCTTCCAACATATTCAGAAAAAGCATTATTTATATATGATATATTTTTATTTTTTTCTCTTACTGGATCTGGAAATTTTACTAAATATTTTTTATTATCATATATTAATGTTTTCTTTTTTTCTGAACCTTTATAATTATTAAATTCTTCTATTGCATTTGTAAAATCTATCATCGTTTTACCTCTTTTCTTATTTTTATGCTTACATTTTAGCACAAATTATTCCATATATCTAGTCTTAATTTTTATAATATTCAATTTTCATAATCCTAAATATTTTTGTAAAATTTTCTTTTCTATTCACTTTGCAAAATTTATTTTTATTAGAAATTTAAACTATTTTGAACTTTATTGTAAATTTATGGATATTTTTGTATTTTTCTATTGACAAGTTTCGTTTTTTGGATTATATTGGTAATGTGTCTGGAAAATAAAGGGAATATGACATTTTAGTCATCCTTTATTTATGTAGAACGTAATTCATATGATAAAGGAGTTTTAAAATGTTACATTTTGTAATTTGTGATGACAATTTGAACATATTAGACAAATTGGAAAAAATGCTCGAAAACATCTTTACAAAAAATAATTTTGAAGCAGAAGTTTCTTTTAAGTCTGATAATTCTGAAGATATATTAGATTATATCAAACGTAATCCTTCTGATGTATTTTTATTAGATATTAATTTGAAGTCTAGTAAAACTGGTCTAGAACTTGCAGAAGAGATTAGAAAAGTTAAAAAGAATTCTTATTTGATTTTTACAACAGGTCATTTAGAATATGCTATGGTAGCTTATAAGTATAAAACTTTTGATTATATTGCTAAGCCTATTACTTATGATAGACTTGAAGATACTGTTGTTCGTTTATTTGAGGATGTCAATGGTTTAAATAAACGCTATTTGAGAATTGACAATAAAAATACTTTAATTGATGAGTCTGAGATTCAGTATGTTAAAAGGGATGGTATGAAGTTAGTTTTTCATACTCCTTCTCGTGATTATGATACTTATAGTTCTTTTAATAAATTTCAGGACAGATTACCTAAAACGTATATTAGGTGCCACAAATCTTGTATTGCTAACATTAATCAGATTAAGGATATAGAGCCTGTTTCTGGTACTATCACTTTTAAAGATGGTTCTACTTGTGATATAGGTCCTAAATATAAAAGTGAGTTTATGGAGGTTTTAAAAAGTTATGGAAGTTTTAAATAATATTTGGATTGCAATTAGTACTCCTAATGAGGGGTTAATAAATATTTTAATGACCTTAGCAACTTTTGTTGAAGCCATTTTGCTTATGTTTTTATACACCTCATTATTGAACATTAAACCTAACAAAAAACAAAAGCTTATATATTTTTCTATTCTAATTGTTACTAGTTTAATTAGTATGTACATAATTCCTAATCCTTTTAACATATTTTTCAATTATGTAGTTTTATTTTTAATAGTCAAATCTATTTTTAAAATAAATAACCTAGAAAACTTATTAGGTGTTGTACTATCAGCATTATTATTTGCATTAATTGGTGTTTTAATATCCAATCCCTATATAACTATTCTACATATATCTTCTTATGAAATGGCTTCAATTCCTATATATCGTATGGGATACTTATTAATTACATATCTATTATTAATCATAATATCATATATTATTCGATATAAAAATCTAAGTTTGGAAATAATAGAAGATTTAGATATTAAAAATAAATGTATAATAATACTTAATTTAGCATTTGGTTTAATAACTTTATTAGTTCAAGCAGTCATAACTTTTTATTATACCGACAAATTACCTGTCATAATAACATTTCTAAGTTTTCTATCTCTTCTTGCATATTTCTGTATAAGCATATATAGTTTTACCAGAATGATGAAACTTACTTTAACTACTAGAAAACTTCAAAGTGCAGAAGAATATAATAACACATTACGCATATTGCACGATAATGTTAGAGGATTTAAACATGATTTTGATAACATAGTAACAACAATTGGTGGATTTATTAGGACAAATGATATGGAAGGTTTGAAACAATATTACTTGCAACTTGAAGATGATTGTCAAAGAGTTAATAACTTATACATTTTAAATCCAGAAGTAGTTAATAATGATGGTATATATAATTTACTAACTAAAAAATATTATGAAGCTGATTCAAAAGATATTAAGATTAATATTACATTTTTACTAGACTTATCTAAGCTTAATATGAAAATATATGAATTTGCGAGAATTTTAGGTATCTTACTTGATAATGCTATTGAAGCTAGCTCAGAATGCGAAGAAAAATTAATTAATCTAACATTTAGAGAAGATTCTAGAAATTCTAGACAACTAATTATAGTAGAAAATACATATAAAAACAAAGACGTAGATACAGAAAAAATATTTGAAAAAGGTGTTTCTGGTAAAGAAAAACATAGTGGGTTAGGATTATGGGAAGTCCGTAAATTAGTTAAGAAAAGTAGAAATATTAATTTATTTACTACCAAAAACGAAAAATTCTTTATACAACAATTAGAAATATATTATTAAAATCCAACTTTTTAGCTGGATTTTTTTATTACAACATATAAAAAACAGCTTTTACTAAGCTGTTTTACATTGGATTGCTAACTATATAACTTTTAAAAAGTTACACACATTGGTAAAAATAATTTTACGTCCTATTTTTACCAATGTCTTTTTACTAATCTTTTTTAATCATAGAAGCTGGCATTTTTGGTTGATGCCATACCCACATAATTGCACATGCTGTATTTGTTGCCTTTGCATATTTTTCTGCTACCTTTGCTAAAAATTTAACCATTGTAATTCCCCCTCTTTAGTAAAAATTATATAACACAAAATATCACCGGTACATATTTTGTATTTACTAAATTGATTGTGCTGAAGTATCTCCATATACTTCATATCCATATTTACTTTTAGTCAATCTATATACAAATTTTGTTATTGTTATTGTTTGAATAAAATTAGCTAATAATAAAATATTTGATATTACATTATTTTGTATTATGCACGCAACTATTAATCCAAGTGAAAATGTAATATATGAAACTATTTGTTTTTTTCTTCTATCTTTTTTAGCTAATATTGGAACTGCTTCTGTATCTGCTGGTGCGTACAACTTAATCATTATCATTCCAAATATCCATACACATCCAATTACTATATATTTTATAATTCCTTCTAATACAAAATATTGTGAAACAAATGGAATTGCACAATAAAATAATGTAGTAAATATAATACAACCTATATGTGTTTTTAAATGTACTCCTCCTGATGCTCCCCTATATGGAAATAGAACAACAAATGTAAATAATGCTAGTGGAAATATTCCCAATATAGCTGCTACCCCTAACATTATAAATATCTTTGGGATTTCTCCAACTATATTCTGTAGCCCATAATTTATAACTTCTGCCTTTTCATCATCTATTTCCGGCATTTCTTTCCTTATTCTATTGGTCAGAAACATACAGATTTTATCTATCATTTTCTCACCCCACTTCACAAGCTAAGAAAATTTTAGCATGATTATTCCATTTTTTTTATTTTATTTTATAAATACGTAATTTTATTTTATAAAATTTGAATTGTAAGAATTTCATGAATTTTTTTTTATATAAAATGAAAATTTTTTAAATTATATAAATTTAATTAAATTTTTGTTTAAAACTCTTTACACTATGAATTTAAAGTTATATAATAGCAACGCATTAATTTTATGTTAATTAGAATTAAATAAAAAATTAATTATAAGGAGTTTTTAAAATTATGAAATTACTATATTTAGATGAAAGTGGTAGTACAGGTATAGATTTAGAAAATAAAATGCAACCCTTTTTTGTACTTGCAGGTATTTGTGTTGATGTAAAAAATTGGCATACTACTAATGACTATTTTGAACAGTAAAAAATAAAAATATACAAAGATTTAAAAAGCATAGAAATCCACACCAATGAACTATTTAATTCAAATCCAAAATCATTCTTTTACAAAAATTACTGGAAAGATAATCTTATAATACTTGAAAAATTAGTTGATTTAATATGTTTATTAAATATTCAAATTACAAGTACTGTTATATATAAAAAGCAATATAAAAAGCACTTTGGTAATAATATTATTGTAGACCCATATTTATATGCATTTGCAATTCTATACAATACTTTTAATCAATCATTAGCAAAAATTAACGATTATGGAATTATGTTTTGTGATGAGTTGCAAAAAATGCAAAAAAGTTTAGAAGTTCTGTATCCAAAACTAAAAATAGAAAATAGGAACATTATAGAAAAAACTTTTTATTTGAATTCTAAAAAGAATAATTTTATACAAATCGCAGATATATGTTCTTTTTACATTAATAAATATCATTGTATTATTAAAAACAATTCTACTATGGACTCTTTCAAAAAAGAACATTGTTTAAGAATGTATGAAAAACTCTCTAAAAAATTTGGAAATATTAAAAATAATATAAATTTAAATGACTTTGATAATTACTTTGAAATGTAATGTACATATAAAATGAGCAAGGAGTGGTTTTTGAAAACCTTTTAGACTCCTGCCGAGGAATCTACTACTCCCTGCTAAGTTAAATATATATTAACATAAAATATTTAACTTGTCAAATTCATTTGACATTATTATTTTATATTAATTCATAAAAAATATTCATTAAATTATAAATTATAAAAAAATGGTAGCGAAGATGTGATTCGAACACATGACCCTTCGGGTATGAACCGAATGCTCTAGCCAACTGAGCTACTTCGCCATATATTATTAAAATCAAATGACAATACTTATTATATAGGTAGTTTTGCCATTTGTCAAGATAAAAATACAAGAAATTTGAATTTCTTGTATTTTTTATACAATTCAACCTAAATAAAACTATTCCACATAGATTTATCTTTCTCTTTCTTCATCAGCATTTTCTCTTTCTTCATCATTTCTATCAATATTTTTCATTTCTATTTTAGCTACTTTGGCTTTTGGTGCTTTTTTAGGTTTTAAGTTCTTAGGTTCAATACCATATCTATCTTCTAAGACGCTTATTCTTTTTGAAGATTTCTTCAATTCTTCAAAATCTTTCTCTGTCACATTAACAACTTTTGTATCAATTTTTTCGATAGGTTTTATATCATTTTCATCTATATCTGAATCCGCTCTCCAAAAACTTTTTATTACATCTAGCAAAGCAAATTTTCTAGCTGTTCCTGCACTACTCATATTCTTACCTAAAGCATAATTAATGCTTTAAGTTTTCACCTCATTTCTTTATTATTAACATTTTTTCGTTTCGATTATATAAATACATTACTATTTTACCATATAAAAATAAAAAAATCAAGCACTAAACGTAAAGTTATGTAAATTTCCATCTAGTGCTTGATATTTCAATCATATTATAATTTAAAAATCAAACTTATTAAATCATAATGTGTTCTAAAAAGTTCCATATCCTTCAATCATAAATTTTCTCATTAAAACTTGCAAAATGTCGCAACAGAAACGTCCCCAACGCGACATTAAATGTTTAATTTAAAATTCAATTCTCCTATTTGCTCTGTTGGTAAATATCCAGGTTTTGCTGCTATTACATCTGGTATTCTATTTACTACACTTGCACATGTTAATTCAACTGTAGATGGTCTATTAATTACAAGTGTTGTAGTTGGCTCACCTTCTATTGTCCATTCATTCTTATCAAAGTCATCCTTTGAATATACTTTTCCTATACATTGTGTTTCTAAAGTTATTCCCTCTTCTGTCTCTGTTGTTACAACTGCACTCATCCCTGTTGCATCTCCTGCTTTTACAGTCATTCCTAATGTTTCAGAATATATATCTTCACTATATGTTTGAGGTACTGTTTTTTGTGTTTGTGATTTTACTGTTAATCCTAATTTTTCACATAACCATCCATTTACATTCCACATATATGATGGTAAATATTCTCCTTTGTTAATTATTTCTTGTCTTTCTTCATCAGAAATTCTATCAACTGATGCAACTTGCTTATCAAATTCTTCTAATGTTAAACCTGCTCCATGTGCCTTTGCTAAAGCTATTCCATAATCTTCTACATTATAGCTTGAACTTCCTTTTATTTTCTTAATAGTTTGTGTTGATCCTGCTATACTTGATACTAATTGTCCCCAATAAATGTCTTGATATCCACTTCCTGTTATTGTACATCCTGTTTGCTTTGCCATTTCATCAATTTTTTTTGTTGCAACAGGATTTGAATTTGCTGGATAAAAAGCCTCTTCACATGTTGTGATTGCATTTATTCCTAATTTTGCACATAACATTAAAGCATCTTCAACATCACTAAATAAACTCATTGTTGTTACTATTGCAATATCTGGTTTTGTTTCTTTCATCATTTTTTCCGCTTCTTCTAAGCTAACTACTTTAACTCCTTTATTTTCTGTCCCAATTATTTCTCCAATGTCTTTTCCAATTACATCTGGATTTACATCTATTGCTCCAACTATTTCTCCACCTTTCTCATAAACATATCTCATTGTGTACACACTCATTTTTCCAGTCCCATATTGGACTACTTTCACTTTTTCACTCATTTAAATTCCTCCATTCTGGCAATATCCTGCCAATTATTTTTATATAAGTTGTATAAATTATGTACAAAATTATTAAATATTATACTTATTATTAAGTTATTATTTTAACAAATTAACAAATACAGTAAGTTTCAATAATATCTATCTTTAATTATAAAACACTCCTTTATATAAATTAAAATAAAGCATTACTAATATAGCATTCACTACTTAGTAACACTTTATCTTTACAATATTTACATTAAAAACTCTTTTAATACATTTGCACATCTTTTTGCTGCTAATTTAACATTATTGCTATATTTTATTGCATTATCACCGTTAGGTGTATTTGATATACTTTTTATAGCAATAAATGGTTTTTCATTTAAATAACAAACTTGAGCTATTGCAGCACATTCCATATCTTCAACATCAGCATTGAATTTTGCTCTTATTTTATCTTTCATCCATGATTCTGTACAAAAAATATCTCCAGTAGCAACAATTCCTATTTTTATTTTATAATTCTTTTCTGGCATTTCTTCCAAAACATTACTAAATTCTTGGACTAAATCTGGATTTGATTCCATAAAATCACCTACTCCTGTAATATATCCTTTGCTATGTCCAAAAGCAGTAATATCAAAGTCATGTTGTATTACTTTTTTAGCAATAATAACATCTCCTACATCTAATAGTGAATTTAATGAACCTGCTCCACCTAAGTTAATTATATAATCTACTTTAAAATGGTCAATCATTGCTTGGGCTGCTCTTGCTGCATTTACTTTTCCAATTCCACTTTTAATTAGTACACATTTTTTTCCTTCTATAGTTCCTTGTATAAATCTCAAATTATATACTTGCTTTACTTCTGTATCTTTCATAATATCTAGTATTTCTTCTCTTTCTTCATCTATCGCAACAATTATACCAATTTTCTTCATTTCCTTCACCATCCTTTTCTCTTTTTTACATCTAAATTATATAATAAAAAGCATTTTTTATCAATGCCTACTAAAATATTATTTTACTTATTTTAAAATTTGCTCTTTTGTTAATCCTGTCATCTTCATAATTAAATTAATATCTAGTTTTTCTTTCAACATATTTTTTGCTATTTCTATTGCTCTTTCTCTCTTACCTTCTCTCTTTCCTTCTCTTCTGCCTTTTTGTATTAAAGCCCTATTTTCATTTTCAATCATTTCTAGTATCATATCCTTTTCTCCCTCCTTTTTTATTGATTTTTTTGCTACCTCTCCTATTAATTCTTTAGTATAGCTTTTTCCTAATTTCTTTTTATAAATAAAGCTAATAATATTTTCTAAAAACTCAATATTTGCTTCATTAGCTTCTTTTCCTATTACTCTTTTTAAATTTATATATAACTCTTCCGTCGTTTTCATTCTTTCTAATAGCATTAATTTTGAAATAAAAAATTTATCATTTAATAGCTCTTCATCAGTATAAGTATTATTGTCTATTATGTAGTAATTTCCTAATCTAAAACTCTCTAATCCATTTAACTTTTTTCTGCAGTCTTGTATATACCCTGCTACATTCCACTTTTTTCTCCCAGTATAAATAACTATAGGTATAATTATTGGCATCTCTTCCCCTTTTTCTTGTGTTCCATTATGATTTTCTGTTGTTTTCATTATTTCAATTTCATAATTTAATATTCTCTTTGGCATTTCATAATCTATTTTACTTTGATGTTCTATTAATAAAAATACCTTTTTATCCTTTACTTTATACACAACATCTGATTCTTGATTTTTAAATTCTTTACTAACAAAACTACTATTATATTTTTCTAAACTTTCTCCGCTTTAATTCACATTCTATATCTAGTTTTTCATTTAAAAAATTTGCCACTTCTTCTTTATTATCTAATCCTAATCTAAATATTTTGTCATGTGGATGATTTACCTCATACTCATATGTTATTGATTGGTCATTTAATTGCGTAATTATTTCATTTTCTTTTTCAACTGTATACAAATCTTTAGTTTTTGAGAATTTTTTAGACTTATTTCTTTCAATAAATTCTAATAGTCTATATTGTAAATAATCATTATAAGTAAATTGTTTCATTTCTTTTCACCTCCTATTCTAAGTCAATTTGTTTTATAAGTCAACTTTTATTTTATAGTAAATCCATCAATTTTATTAATTATTCTCTATTTTTCTCCTCCCTTCTTACTTTTTCTTTATTTTTAATTTTTTGAATTTCATCGAAAAAATTATTTGATTTAAAAATATGAATTAAAGTATTTTAATTTTATCATATCATTTCAAAATTTGCAATATTTTCCATTTTTATTGCAAAATAAATTCCATTTTTATTGCAAAATAAATTTAAAATTTACTTACAAATCACAACACTTTTTCTAAATATATGATATAATAATTTTCAGTAAAAACATAAAACATGTAAAGTAAATATTAGAAAGGAACGTGAACAAAATGAAAACCTTAATAAGAAATTGCAATTTAATATCTATGGATAATTCAAGACCAAAATTAGAAAATAACGTTGACATTTTAATCGAAGAAAATAAAATCAAGAAAATTGAAAAAGACATTAGCAAAGAAAATATAGACAAAATAATTGATGCAAAAAATCAATATGTATTACCTGGATTTATTAATACACATGCACATATTGGTATGAGTATTTTTAGAGAAACTGTAGATGGGTTAAAACTTCAAGATTGGCTTTCAAAAAAAATCTGGCCAATAGAAGATAATTTAACTGAACAAGATATATATTATTCATCTCTTTATTCATGTATAGAAATGATTAAAACTGGAACTACTACTGTAAACGACCACTATTTCTTTCCTGAAAGTGTGATATCTGCAATTTCAAAATCAGGTATGCGTGGAGAAGTTACAAGGGTATTAATGGATATAAATAATGATTTAGATGGTCGAGTTGATGAGCTTATAGATACCATAGAAAAGCACAAAAATGCAAATAACAATGTAACAATAAACGTTGGAGTTCATGGTTTATATACAGCAAGCAAAAATTGTCTTGTAAAAGCTATTGAAATTGCTAAAAAATATAATTTAAATTTTCATATTCATTTTTGTGAAAATACTGGTGAAGTAGAAGAAATCAAACAAAGGTATAATGTAAATACACCAAGTAAAGTTATTGAAAAATATTTATCAGATTTAAATGTTATACTCGCTCATTGTGTAAAATTAAGTAACAAAGATTTTGATATATTGAAAAATCTAAAAAATATCAATGTATCTCATTGCCCTATTAGTAATCTAAAATTAGGATGTGGTATAGCTAATCTACCTAAAATGTTAGAAAATAATATAAATATATCTTTAGGAACTGATGGTCAAGGTAGTGGTTGTAATTTAGATATGTTTGATACAATGAAATTTACAGGTCTACTACAAAAAGGTGTTAATGAAGATCCTACTCTTGTCCCTGCATATGAAGTTTTAAAAATGGCTACAATTAATGGAGCAAAGGCTTTAAACAAAGAAAATTTAATCGGAAGCATTACAGAAGGAAAACTTGCAGATTTAATTATTCTCGACACTAATGAAGTTACAATGCAACCTATTAATGATATTTTTGCAGATATTGTGTATAATGCCAAAGGCCATAATGTAGTTACTACTATTGTTAATGGAAACATATTAATGGAAAATAGAAAATTAAATAATTTGGATGAAAATGAAATTTTGGAAAAAATGTCCCATTAGGGACGTTTCTTTTTGGACATTTTTGTCCAATCTGGGACAGTTCTCTTTTTGTTTTATAGATGTGATTGAGTAGAGGATAACACTTAGTGTGCTTTTCCCCTCTCACACCACCACTCAAGCGGTTCTCG
>CALXCG010000049.1 GCA_944386745.1 uncultured Clostridia bacterium
AACACAATTAGTTAACAATTAAAGTTAGCTATTTTTTGTGCAAAAAGTGCCATAACTTGCTTAACATTATACAATATTTTACATAATATTGCAAATTTTATCCTTCAAATTTTTACGTTTGTACTCTCCTTTGAACCAATGTATATTAGATATTTCTCTTTTATCTTATATAGACCTTTACTCTATCCATAAAATTAATTAGTATTATTTAAAATAAAAAAGAGCACAATAATCATATTGCGACCTCACATTACCATAAATTTAAAATTTATCATTAAGCTCATTTTTTACATTCTCTTTTGAATATTTTCAAGTAGTTCGAAACAAAAAAATGTTGTTGGAGCGGGTAGCGAGAATCGAACTCGCGCGACCAGGTCGGAAGCATGGCATTCTACCACTAAATTATACCCGCTTATTTATTATAATCTTCAAACCTTATATTCACAGCAAATCCACCAACATAGTAGACAGTGTTCATATAAGGGAACAATGGTGGAGATGAGGAGAGTCGAACTCCTGTCCATAATACTTTCCATATAAACTTCTACAAGTTTAGTTTATCTTTTAAATTCATCTTATTTTCACCGACAAACAGGTTAAAATAAAATATAGCTTCTAAAATACCCTCTACTTTTGAAGCAAAAGTAGTTTTGTTTCCCACAAAATCGGCACTTTATCTAAATATGTGGGATATCTAGTAAAGTGTAGCTGCAACTTAGGCAGCTAATGCTACTTCTTGTTTATTAGCGTTTATATTTAGTCTCTCGTTTTTTAAGTGGCCAACGAGAATCCACTACTTGCTATTTATATTTCTGGTAATATGTCGAAACCATTACATCCCCAGATACCTATTAATTATACAATATTTTAGTTATTTTATCAACACATTCACTTAATTTTTATCTTCTCATATTATATATTGGTGATATATATGAGTATTGTTCCAACAAATGTTAATTATACTTACAACCTATTAAGAAGTAATTTAATAAGTTTAAATACCATTTATCCTTTTCTCAATATACAAATAGTTGGAAATAGTGTAATGAGAAAAAACATTTATGTGATAAAACTTGGTAAAGGTCCTAATAAGGTATTTTATTCAGGTGGAATTCACGCAAATGAATGGATAACAAGTACACTTTTAATGAAATTTATCGAAGACTATGCAACTGCTTATGTACAAGATAGCTCTTTATATGGTTATAATGTCAGAAATTTATTTAATAGTTCCAGTATATATATTATGCCTATGGTAAATCCTGATGCGATTAATTTAGTCACTGGAAGTTTGCCAACTAACTCATTTGCTTATGAACGAGCCTTATCAATAACTAACAACTTTCCTAGTATTCCTTTTCCTTCTGGTTGGAAAGCAAATATTAATGGTGTGGATTTAAATTTACAATTTCCTGCTGGATGGGAACAAGCAAAAGAAATAAAATATTCTCAAGGATTTAACAAACCTGCTCCACGCGATTTTGTTGGATATGGGCCATTAACAGAACCTGAAAGTTTAGCCATTTACAATTTCACATTGATGCATGATTTTAGATTAGTAATCGCTTATCATACTCAAGGTCAAGAAATTTATTGGCAATTCCAAAATTTTAATCCACCAAACAGTTTAGAAATAGGTGAAAAATTTTCACAAGCAAGTGGTTATAGATTATCAGAGACTCCTTATAATTCAAGTTTTGCAGGATACAAAGATTGGTTTATTCAAACATATAATAGACCACGGTTATACAATTGAAGCAGGAATTGGAGAAAATCCTCTTCCTATTTCACAGTTTGATGAGATTTATAATGATAATATTGGTATTTTAATTTTAGGTGCTATTTCCTAACTTTCTATAACGTTTAAGAAAACTATATTTCAACCAATATAATGTCATCTCCTATACATTTAATCTTTTGCCACGGAATTACTATTTCATTATTACTCGAAAAAATATTTAAAACTTTATTAGAGCCTGGAACTATGATTGAAGTTATAGTTCCAGTTTCTAAATCTGCACAAACATCTTGAACATACCCTAATCGTTTTCCATTAGTTATATTTATAACTTCTTTGTGTTTAAAATCTAAGCCTTTATCTTGCATAGACAAAACTATCTACCTCCTAAAAACACTTTTTATATTTACATAGTTTATTCTTTTACTTATATATATTCATCTTCTATAAAAAAAATCAATTAGCTAAAGTATTTTTCACTTCTCTAATTGATTTTTAATTCATTTACTCTAATAAAATTTCAACCTTGTATTTATTTATTTTTTCTCAGAACTCTATTTTCCCAATGGAATAATTGAAGCAATTCTACCTGCAAAATCCATAAAGTTTTGTGATTGCAATATTACTTTACCTGGTCCAGTTAATTTAGTTAAAAATAACCCTTCACCACCTAGAAATATATTTCCTAATCCTTTAACTGTCTCTATTTGATATGAAACTGATGGCTCAAATGCTACTACATTTCCTGTATCAACCTTTAATACTTCGCCTGATGCTAATTCTTTAATAATTGGATCACCATCTATTTCTAGAAATAACATTCCATTTCCTTGTGCTTCTTGTAATATGAATCCTTCTCCTCCAAATAGCCCCGCTGAAATCTTTTTTGTAAATTTCACTTTTAGCTCGATATCATTTTCTGCGCATAAAAATGCTCCTTTTTGTAAGATAAGTCCATTAGAAATTTCTGACATATTTACTGGCATAATATCACCTGGTACTGTTGTTGCAAAAGCAACCTTTGCTCCATCCACTTCTGCTGTATACGAGCTCATGAAAATTGACTCTCCTGTAAAAATTCTTCCTAAACTTCTCATTACTCCACCACGTGCATTAGTTGCCATCTTTATTCCTTGTGATTGCCATGTCATTCCACCACTTTGTGTATAAAGACTTTCCCCTTTATTTAATGTTGTTTCAACTACTGGTACAGTTTTTCCTAAAATTTCATACTTCATATTTTTCAACCCTTTCTCCTTCTATTTTCATCTATTATATTATATCTACTTATTCCTATTTTGAAAAGTCCTTTTATTAATTTTTATTTATACCACCTTCTAATATGACTTATAGCACTTTTCTCTAATCTAGAAACTTGTGCCTGAGAAATTCCTATTTCATCTGCAACTTCCATTTGAGTTCTTCCATCAAAAAATCTTTTAGTAATTATCATCCTTTCTTTTTCATTCAACTTCTTCATAGCCCCTTCAATAGCCATTTTTTCTGTCCAAGATTCATCTGTATTTTTACTATCCTTAACTTGGTCCATTATATATATTCCTTCTGAACCATCATTATATACCGGCTCTTGCAATGATACTGGATCTTGAATTGCATCAAAACTAAAAACAACGTCTTCTCTTTCTACTCCTAATTCATTGGCTATTTCCTCAATTTTTGGCTCTCTTCCATGTTCTTTATTAAATCTTTCTTTTACTTGAATTGCTTTATATGCCAAATCTCTAACTGACCTACTTACTCTAATACTATTATTATCTCTTAAATATCTTTTGACTTCTCCCACTATCATTGGTACAGCATAAGTACTAAATTGAACATTTTGACTTAAATCAAAATTATCTATTGCTTTAATAAGTCCGACACATCCTACTTGAAATAGGTCATCTGCTGATTCTCCTCTACCATGAAATCTTTGTATTACACTTAATACTAATCTTAAATTTCCTTTTATAACTGTTTGTCTTGCTTCTTCATCTCCTGCTTTTATTTTTATGAATAGTTCTTCTTTTTCTTTTTTTGATAGTAAAGGTAATTTGCTAGTATTTACGCCACATATTTCTACCTTATTATTTAACAAAAGAAAAACCTCCTTTAGAATTACTTATTTTAAGTATTTCCAAAAGAGTCAATTTTATACTTATATTCAATTTTTCTATCAAATACAAATCAAGTTGGAAAAGAATTAAATTTTGGCAAGGAAAACAAGTTTGAAATTTATGAGGCGTACTTTTTGTACGTTGATTAAATTTCAAATGAAGTTTGACGTAGCCAAAATTGTAATTATTTTTCAACTTATTTCAACCAATTTTGCTTGAAATCTCTCTCTTCATCTTATTAATAATCTTTTTTTCAAGCCTTGAAATATAGCTTTGAGATATTCCGAAGTTCATCAGCCACCTCTTTCTGAGTCTTTTCCTTACCAGTTTTAAAACCAAATCTCATTTCCATTATATCTTTTTCCCTATCATTCAATTTTGCAATTGAAGCACGAAGCAAAGTCTTATCCACTTCATCTTCTAAATTTCTTGAAGTCACATCTGGTTCAGTTCCTAAAATATCTGACAAAAGTAACTCATTTCCATCACCATCTTTATTTAAAGGTTCATCAATTGAAACCTCTCCTTTTATTTTATTATTCTTTCTCAAAAACATTAAAATTTCATTTTCAATACATCTTGAAGCATATGTAGCCAATTTGATTTTTTTATCTGAATTAAAAGTATTAACACCTTTCATTAAACCAATTGTTCCAATTGATATTAAATCTTCTATACCTATCCCTGTATTTTCGAATTTTTTTGCTATATACACTACTAATCTTAGATTTCTTTCTACAAGCTTTTGCCTTACTTCTAAATTATCTTCTTTTGATAGTTGCTCTATTAGCTCTTGCTCTTCTTCTGGTGGTAAAGGTGGTGGTAATGTTTGACTTCCCGCAATATAAAATATGGGCAAATATTCTATTTCATTTTTGTCATTTATGTATTTTGCACAAACGCTACTTATTCCATTTTTGAGCAATTCTAATATTTTAATTTTCATATTATCTCATCCCTTTCTAGTATGAATTTCAAATGAAGTTTGACATAGCCAAAATTGTAATTATTTTTCAAATTACTAAATCAACTCCAATCAAAGCCCTATACTCACCTCTTTTTGTTAAAGATTTATTATAAATTCCTATAATAACATTTTTACTTTCTTTTTCTTGTTCATCCTGTATAATTTTTAAACTATCCGCTTTTATCCCCACTAACATTCCATTTTGCTTTCCTAAAGAAGCAAACGGAATTAATTTCAATTTTGATATGTACTCATTCCTTATTTCTTCTGCTATCTTAACTAATTCACCTCCTAAAATACTTTCTAAGTTATCCAAAATTTCTTTTGGAACACATTCATATAATAAGGTGTGCTCCAATACAATTACAGGTGTATTTGTAATTGGCTCTTTTAATAGATTTCCCGTATCTATCATTGCTCTAGTCTTAATCTTTTTATTATTTAATTCAACTTCTACTTCACAAAACATATCTTTTTTGCTAAATTTAGTTTTTACAATTGCAAATGCTGCAATTATTATAATAAATGCAACTATTGCTGCTAACAATACTGTTTTCAATGGATACGTTCCTAAGAACAATCCATTTTTCATTAAGATATCTTGTGGTTTCAAAACATATATTAGAGCAAAAGCTACTCCACCAAATACAAAAGATGTTAAATAAAATATTAGTACGTCTTTCCACAATTGTTTTACTGTTTGTGGATTAAATGCTATATATATAATTAATATTGATAATATTACTTTTAATACTAAGTTTGAATAAATTTCTAATACTGATATATATCCTATAATTGTATAAATAGCTCCTAAAGAACTTGCAAGTAAAATTCTTATCCATTTCAATTTCTTTTTTAATATAATTCCTGATGCTATCAATATTATTGAATTCATTACTAAGTTTTCTAAAAATACTACGTCAATATAAATAGTCATGCAAATCACCTGCATGACTATTTTACTACTTACATATTAAAAAAGCTGTCTTTTCTTATTGCCGAAAAAAAGAAAAAATCGACAAAAAACTATATCAAATTTATGAAATTACGAATGCAAACGATTGGAAAAGAATTAAATTTTAGCAAGGAAAAATACATTTAAAAGGCAAGGGAGCATACTTTTTGTATGTAACCGCGTTTTAAATGTATTTTGACACAGATAAAATTGTAATTATTTTTCAATCAATTTACCCTTTGTTTCTATTCTTTCTAAGAAATGAAGGAATATCTAAATCATTTTGTGATGAACTACTTTCATTATTAACAGGAATAGTATTAATTTTCTTTTCCCAAGTTTTAGAAACAATATTATCAACACCTATACTAGAAATAGGTTCAGCCTTTTCAAAACCAGTTGCAATAACAGTAATTTGAATTTCATCAGTCATATTAGGATCTGTAACTGTACCAAAGATAATATTTGCTTCTGGGTCTACACTGCGTTGAACAAGTTCAGCAGCTGTATTAACTTCATGTAAACCTAAATCTTCACCACCTGTAATATTAATAATTACACCTTTTGCACCTTCAATAGAAGTTTCTAGTAATGGACTTTGAATAGCTTCTTTAGCTGCATCTTCTGCTCTATTTTCACCTGATGCTTTTCCAACACCCATATGTGCCATTCCTTGATTTAACATTATTGTTTTAACATCTGCAAAGTCTAAGTTTACAAGACCTGGAATAGCAATCAAGTCTGATATACCTTGAACACCTTGTCTTAATATATCATCAGCCATTTTAAAAGCTTCTATGATTGAAGTTTTTCTATCAATTATTTGTAGTAATTTATCATTTGGTATTACTACTAATGTATCTACTTTTCCTTTTAAACTTTCAATTCCACGTTCTGCTTGTGAAAGTCTTTTCTTTCCTTCAAATGTAAATGGTTTTGTAACAACACCAATTGTTAATATTCCCATTTCCTTAGCAGTTGAAGCAACTATTGGTGCAGCACCTGTACCTGTTCCTCCACCCATTCCGGCTGTAACAAATACCATATCTGCTCCTCTTAATACTTCAGATATTTCAGATTTACTTTCTTCTGCTGATTGAGCTCCAATATCAGGATTTGCTCCTGCTCCTAATCCTCTTGTAATTTTTTCACCAATTTGAATTTTTGTATTTGCTTTTGAAGTTTGTAATGCTTGTCTATCTGTATTTACTGCAATGAAGTCTACTCCTTTAATTCCAGCATCAATCATTCTGTTTACAGCATTATTTCCTGCTCCTCCAACACCTATTACTTTGATTGTTGCTGTTCCATCCATCATTGTTATATTGCTATCATCATTGTAATCCATCATTTAGTTCTTCCTCCCTTATTTTTATTTATATTTTTAAAATTAATAACTTAAATTATGAATAGAAAAATTCTTTAATTCTTTCTAAAATAGTTTTTATAAAACTTTCATTACTTTGTGTATCTATACTACTTGAAACTGTTTTAGCAAATGGTCTTGCTGCTATATATCTCACTAAAGCATAACTTGTTCTATATGCTGGTTTAACTGTACTAATTGCTCTTCCTGTTGATATTTTTACAGGTATATTTAGATTGATTTTTCCTGCTACATCACTTTTACTTATATTAACAATTCCTTGTCCAGTCAAAACAACATTATTTATCTTTGATTTAATTCCTTGATTTGTAATGTCTTTATTTATTATTGAAAAGATTTCTTCAATTCTTGCTTCGATAATCTCTATTAGCTCTGAACTTTTAATGATTCTATTTTTATTATCATCTTTTGATGTATTTAATATTATATCATTATCGTTGTCAATATAAGATTTTAGAGCTAATCCATATTGCCTTTTTAATTTATCAGCTTCTTCTTCTGATATATTTAAAACTACTGCAATATCGTTTGTGATATTATCTCCACCTACTGGAATTGAATTTGTATATATAAAGCTAGAACCTTCAAATACTCCTATATCTGTATTTCCAGCACCTATATCTAATATCATAACATTATCATGCAATTCATTTTTATCTAACACTAAATTTTTTTCAGCTAATGTTGTTGGTACGATTCCGTCTATTTCTAATCCTGCTTTTTTGAATATATTATGCAATTGTCTTACATAGTCTTTTTGAGCTAATATTACCTGTGCACTAATTGTAAAACTAGAACTCAAATTTCCTACTGGATCGGCTACTACATCACCATTGTCTAACACAATTTTGTCCGGTACTATATCAATTAAAGTTTCTGCATCTGGTATATCTATATCTTTAACTTGCATTATTGCATTTTGCACATCTCTAACTGAAATTCCTGCATATTTATCTTTTACATCTTTTGTGATTGTATTTTGTACAATTGTTACATATTTTCCTGGAATTGTTACATAGGCTGAATTTATTTTTAAATTTGTTTCTTCTTCGGCATCTTGTATGGTTTTTGCAATGCTTAATGTTATATCTTCTTCGTTTATTATTTTACCTTTCTTTAGTCCACTACATTTATAAGAGGTATTACATATAATCTCGATTTGACCAAAGTTATTTACTTCTCCTACAACCGTGCAAACCTTACTTGTTCCTATGTCAATACCTACAATGATATCTCCGATTGCCAAGTTAATTCCTCCAATTTTGTATTAAATTTCTTAAGTGTATATATATTACATTTTTAGACAAATGTCAATAGGATTTGTTATATTTTTGTAATGTTTTTGTAATATAATTGTAATAAGATAACCATATAAAAACGACATGGTCATATATTCTAATTTTAGATTATTTACAACATGTCGCATATCTTTATACACTTAAGATTCTACTACATTTTCTTCTTTATTTTTTTCTTTCTCATTATCCTGATTATCTTGTTCTCTAAGTTTTTTAAATTTATCTGACCATTTATCAACATAGTATCTTCTTATGATTGCTAAATTTGTAAACATTCTACCAACAAAAACTACTATTGCTGCTAAATATATATCTACATTCAATTTTTGTCCTAATATTGTTAATAAAATTGATAAAATTGCATTTCCAAAAAATCCTGTAATAAATATTTTTAAATCAAAATTTTTATTTATAACAGATGTAATTCCACCAAATACTGAATCTAGTGCTGCAATAATCGCTATTGCCAAATAACTTGAATATGTATATGAAATCATTGGAGCATTTATCCCTATAATAGCTCCTAATATACATCCTATTAATATAGCTATAAATATCATTTTCTTCCTCCTTGATTTTCATTATTGAATATATTTTGTTGTTATCTCATCATCATATTTTAATATAGTCATTTTATCCTTTTTTTCTATTGTCACATCATGCCCAATTGTCCTAAGTTCATCAACATATCCACCTTTTCCAACTAAAGCACTTTCTAGATATGATTGATTTCCTATTGCTTTGATTATATATGGTGCTAAAATTCTTTGACCATTAATTCTTACAAATAAGTTATCTGTGTTTGCATCTATATTAACTATATCTGTCATATTTATAATTCTTTCGTCATTTATTGATATAGCTTCTGCTCCGGCTAATTTTAATGCATTTACTATTACAAGTAAATCATCTGCATTTATTTGACTTATCTCTTCATTATCGGTCTCTCTTAATGTAACTATTATTCCTTCTCCTTCAACATCAGTTTTTCCTAAATTCATATTAACTGTAGCTAACTCGTCATCAACCAATTTTTCTGTTTCTTCATTTGACTCTTTTGTCTTTTTATATTCCTCAATTGTACTTTGAACTTCTTCATATTGTGCATTTGTATCATCATATCTTGATTTCCAATTGGCAAGTTCTGTTCTCAGTTCTGTTTCTCTCATATTTTCTATCGAAGTTATATCTGTTTCATTTACAATTTTAAACTGCATAAACATAACTAATACTAGCACAAAGCATGCAATTCCAATTGTAATTGTCATTGTTATCTTACCTTTTTTTATATTTAACTTTTTCTTCATAGCAATTATTTTCTTTACTAAAGGTCACATCTCGCTTTGCGAAACCTTTTCTTTACTCTTTAGAAAAGAATTCCTCCTTTCTATAATATTTTGAACTTTATTATTCTATATTTTAATTAACAGTTTTTGCATATTCATAAGTGATAACGCCTGTATATTTTGGAATTGTAATATTATTTGATTTTTTCAATTCAACACCAACTGTAGCATTTTTTAAAATCTCCAAATATCCTCCAGGTCTTGATAAAGCTGCTAACTGTTCTGGAAGTCCTATTGCTTTAATTTCAAATGGTGCTCCAACTTTTTCTCCATTTATCTCTATTATATTTCCACCACAAACTATACTGCTTGTTGGAACTAGTCTTTGGTCATTTATTGATATCGCCTCTGCTCCTGCATTTTTTAATTCGTTTATTACACTTAGTACATCTCCATCATGAACAATCAACTCACTTGCATTTAATACAGAACTTGCATCTCTTGTACTATCGCTTAATGTTATTATTACACCCGGTCCTGTGACATCAGTTAATCCTATAATTTTGTTTCCTTGTTGTATTTCTTGTTCTTTTGCTTCTAAATCCTCATTGTTTTGAGTTGATTCTTGTCTTACTTTCTCTAATTCCGCTTCTGCTTTTTCTAATTCTTTATATCTATTTTCGTATCTCTCTTTATATCTTAAAACTTCTGCTCTTAGGTTATTTTCTTCATAATTTTGGCTTACTGTTGAATCTGTCCCTTGAACTGTTCTTACTTGTACACATATTCCTAATGTCAAAGCAAAACACATTATTCCTAGTACTATACTTATTGTTCTCTTATGCGTCATTTTTTCACCTCTTCCTTATATATTTTTTCTAAACTTTTTGTCTAAAATATGGTTGGAATTTATTATTTAAATCTCCATTTACAAATATATCTCCCGCATTTTCTTTTTCTTTTTCTAAAATTGCTACTACATATAGCATCTTATTACTTAAATTTGAACTATCTCCTAAATGTACATATTTATTTTCTTGCTCTAAATATATAATATATTCGTTTTTGTTGCTAATGTCAATATTTGTGACCTCTGTGTCTAAATTATTCTCTTTTGCTGAACTCATTATTTTCAAGACATCTTCTAATTTTCCTAAATCTTCATCATTTAATCTTTGATTAAGTGAAACTTCTTGTTCTGCTGTTGATGAATTCAAAATTATTGGAAGCCCTTTATTATCCTCAGATATTTCTAGAATATATCCTTGATTATTTATTATAGCATATTTTCCCATATAATCCACACTATATGTTGGAATTCTCTCTTCTATTTCTATTTGTACTGTACTTGGTATTTTTCTATGTACCTCTACATTTTCTACATATGGATTTTCTTTTATTTTTTCTATCACATTATTTGAAGAAAATTTGAATATATTTTGGTCTGTCCTTAATTCAGATAAACTTATAATTGTATCACTACTAACTTGACTATTATTTAATACTTGTATGTCCTTTATGTTAAAAATTGGTGAAGTTAATGCAAAAGTTATTCCACCTGAAATTACTCCAATTAGTAATATTATTTTTAAAACAAATTTAATCCTTCTGTTTCTTTTTTTACGTTTTCTTTCTTGCTTACTTAATTGTTTTCTTCTCTCTTCTTCTTTTTTTAATTTGTTTTTATTAGTCATATTAATGACTTCTTCTGTTTCAAAGTCAAAATCATTATTCTGCTCTCTTTGCATTTTGTTTTGCTTGATTCTTTTTTCTCTTTCTTTCTGCTTCTTTTTCTTCACTAAGTCTTCTATATTTTCTTTTCTAGCTTGTCCATTTTTCATATAATATAAGTTCATATCTGATTCTTTAGACTTCAACTCAAATTCCTCCTTTGGTCACTTTGGGGACAGGTATATCTATAAGGTCCGTCCCCTAATCCCTGTTTTTAGGGATTTTGAGGACCGTCCCTTAATCCCTCTTTTTGATTTCAATTCCTAAGTTATTCAATTTTCTGTCAAATCCTTCATATCCTCTTAAAATATATTCTATGTTATCTACAGTTGTTGTTCCTTTTGCCATAATTCCAGCTAATACCAAAGCTGCTCCTCCCCTTAAGTCTGTTGCTTTAACATTTGTACCATATAATTTTCGTACTCCTTTTATTATAGCGGTTTTTCCTTCTATATTTATTTTTGCTCCCATTCTAATTAGTTCGCCGTGTATATTTATACCTATTTTCAAAAATGTTTTCAACTATAATTGATGTTCCTTTTGCTGTTGTTAGAGTAGTTGCAAATATTGATTGCATATCTGTTGGGAATCCCGGATATGGCATTGTTTTTATATCTACTGCTTTTAGTTTTTTTGGTGCTTCAATTTCTATTTCTCTTCTTTGTACTTTTAATTTACATCCTGTTTCTTCTAATTTATTAATAACTGGTGTTATATGTTCTGTATCCACATTTTTTAAAAGTATATTTCCATTCGTTGCTGCTGCTATACATAGAAATGTTCCTGATTCTATCCTATCCGGCATGATGTTATAACTTACATCTTTTAAATTTTTCACACCTTCTACTTCTATTTTATTTGTTCCTGCTCCTTTTATTTTTGCTCCCATTTTATTTAAAAAGTTTTGCAAGTCTACAATTTCAGGCTCTCTTGCAGCATTTGTAATTATTGTTTTTCCTTCTGCTAAGCAACTTGCAAGTATTGCATTTTCTGTTGCTCCAACACTTGGAAAATCTAAGTCAATTTTTTCTCCTACTATTTTATCACAACTACATGCTATTTTTCCATAGTTTTGGTCAATATTTATTCCTAATTTTTCAAATGCTTTTAAATGTAAATCAATTGGTCTTGTTCCAATATCACATCCTCCTGTTTGTGATAGTTTGTGGATACATAAACTTCAAATGGAATGCTAAGCCTCCATTTTCATAGAGTTCTTTGTACATTTCATCATTTAGGTTATATTCTTCTTTTTGCTCTTTTGTTATTTCTTTTGGATCAAATACTACTATTTTATCAAATAATCTTGATAGTTCTTCTTTTGTTAGTCCATTCTTTTTGACGTCATCTATTGCTTTGAAGATTAAATCTTCTTTATCTTCTAATTTATTTAATGTATTAAACTTATTTTCTGTTTCTTGTAATTTTTCCTTTTCATTTTTTAACTTCTTTTCTAATTCTTGCTTTTTGTCTTTATATATAAATTCCGGAATTAAGTCATTTAGCTTATCTTCATATACTTGTTTGAATTGTTTTTCTAGTTTTTCTATAGTTTGCTTATGCTTATTTAAGTCTTTTTCTAAAGTAACCTTATTTGTATTAATTGCTTTTACATTGTTCATTACAAAATCTTTGAACTCTGGATTGCTAATTAAATTATCAATATACGCATTTACGATTTGGTCTAAATATTCTATTCTTATTCTGTGTGGTTTGCAACCATAATCTGGTCTTATATCTTTTAT
>CALXCG010000050.1 GCA_944386745.1 uncultured Clostridia bacterium
TAAAAATTTATAATATAAGTTTTTATCATGATTTTTTTAATTTAAGGGTAAATCTTTCAGGATATTCTCTTGTTATAAATAGGCATATTTCTACTTGCTTTTTAACACATTATATAGTAAAATTGAAACTAGAAATAAACAGAAAGCGAGGTAAAGAAGATGAAAAAATTACCTTATGGAATAAGTAACTATCAAGAATTAATAGAGGATAATTACTACTATGTAGACAAGACAAAATATATAGAAAAACTAGAAAATTTAGCAGAAAAAAGAATAATGTTTTTAAGACCAAGAAAATTCGGAAAAACATTATTTACAAGCGTTTTAGAAAATTATTATGATATCAAAAAAACAGAAGAATTTAAAGAATTATATAAAGATACATATATAGGTAAGAATCCAACAAATTTGAAAAATAGCTATCATATATTAAGATTTAATTTTTCAGGAATAGACACAACAAATACAGAAACAACAATAAAAGGATTTAAAAGGGAAGTAGCATCTTCGATAAAAGTGTTTGTGGAAAAATATGGATTAGACTTTTATATTAATGAAGAAGATGAAGCAGAAAATATACTAGATAATTTAATAAAAGCATTTGGTATTCAAAGAGCAAAAGAGAAAATATATGTAATAATAGATGAATATGACCATTTTGCAAATGAACTATTGGGATTTAATCCTAATCAATTTAAAGATTTAGTATCAAAAAATGGAAAGGTAAGAAAGTGGTATGAAATATTGAAAAAGGGAACAGAGAGTGTAATAGATAGAATATTTATAACAGGAGTAGCTCCAATAACATTAGATAGTTTAACATCAGGATTTAACATAGGATTAGATATGACACAAGATAGAGATTTTAATGAAATGATGGGATTTACAGAAGAAGAATTAAGGAAATTAATGAAAGAACAAAATGTATCCAAAGAAGAACAAGAAGAAATATTGCCAATAATGAAAGAAAATTATGACGGATATAGATTTTCCTTAAAAGGAAAAGAAAAAATGTATAATTCCAATATGTGCTTATATTTCTTAAATAGTTATATAAGATTTAAAGAAATACCAAATCAATTAATAGATGTAAATATAGCAAGTGATTATAGCAAATTGGGAAAGATGTTAGATTTGTGCAAAGGAGAAAATAGAGCAGAAATTATAGAAAAAACAATATCAGGAGAAGGAATATTAGCGGATATAGTAGAAAAATTCAATCCAGCGATGGAATTTACAGAAAGAGAATTAGTGTCAATGCTATATTACTTGGGATATTTAACAATATCAGAAGAAAAACTAGGAAAAGCAGAATTAAAAATACCGAATAAAGTAATGCGAGAAATATATTCAGAATACTTTATGAAAATTTTAAATCAAGCAACAGAGATGGAAATAAAAAATAGTGAGTATAATGAAATATTAGAAGAAATAGCATTAGAAGGAAAAATAGATAAAATCGTTGAGTTACTACAAAAATATCTAAAGAATTTATCAAATAGAGATTATCAAAGATTTGATGAAAAATATGTAAAACTAATATTTTATTGTATAGTAATGAATTTAAAAATATATTCAGTAAAATCAGAATTAGAAGTAGAAAGAGAATATCCAGATATAGTGTTAATACCAAGAGATAGAAGCAAAGGATATAATGCAATAATGGTAGAGTTTAAATATTTGAAAAAGAGTGAAGAAGGAAAAATAGAAGAAAAGCAAAAAGAAGCAAAAGCACAGATAGAGAGATATGCTAATACAGAAGAAATGAAAGATATAGAAAAAATGAATAAGTACACAATAGTAGTTATAAATGATAAGTTGTATGTAGAAAAAATAAAATCTTAGTAATGATAGTGAAGGTGAAAAATGCCACGGTTTCGTGACATTTTTTTCGCTCTTATCTACTTGCTTTTTTCTGAAAAATATTATATAATCTTTAGCCGAGAAAAAGAAAAAAATAATTATAGGTGAGAGATTATGATAGTAAGCCAACAAATATTAGACAGTTTGTGTCAAGATGCTGGAGAAAAAAGAACACAAAAAGCAAGAATGTATAAATCATTAGGAAGAGTCGAAATAATAGAAGTAGAATATCAAGATAGTAATAATTTTGCTATAAGAGGAATGGTAGTAGACTCTGAACCATATAAAACATACATATCAGTAAGTAATGGAGAAATAGATGACATTACTTGTAATTGTCAAGACTATTATAATCACTATGGCGTTTGCAAGCACACATTAGCATCTGTTATGGCATTTGCAGAAGACGAAAATTATAGAAGAAAATATGAAAAGCCAGAAAATATAATAAATGAAAGAAAAGAAAAACTAAATACAAATAATAATATGCAATACAGAAATTTCAGACAAATGGTAAACACATTTTATAACGAAGAAATAGATGGAATTGATAGCGATGATGATGAATTAAAAAATAAAGGAACAATTCACTTAGAGCCTAAAGTAATTTATGATAAATTTTTGGGAGATATGAAAGTAGAATTCAAAATTGGAAACAAAAGAATGTATAAAATAAAAAATCTATCAGAATTTTATACAAGAATGATGGAAAAAGAATTTTATAAATACGGAGAAAAACTACAATTTGTACATACTAAAGAAATGTTTGATAAAGAAAGTCAAAAACTACTAGAATTTTTATTAAAATATGCAGAAATTATAAAATATGCAAACTCAAATTCAAATAGTAATTATCGTTATTATGGAAAAGCATTAAGTGAAACAAGCATTTTGCTAGGAAATAGTGGAATAGACGATTTATTTGAAATATTACAAGGAAAACAAGTAGAATTTCAAAGAGATTATTTAAATGAAAAAATTGAATTTGCAAATGAGGACCCAAAAATATCTTTTACATTAAAAAAGAAATCAGACAATCAATATGTAATTTTGCCAAATGTAGAAATATTTAATGTTAGTATTTTAAAAGGGAAAGAATGCAAATACATTTTAGATAGTAAAAAAATATATAGATGTAGTAAAGAATTTGAAAATGCTAATTTAAAACTATTAGAATTTTTTAGACAAAATTATATGACAGAAATAGTTTTAGGAAAAGAAGAATTAACACAGCTATTTTCAATAATAATGCCAAAAGTAAAAGCAGCAATAACAATCGAAAATATATCAGAAGAAGAAATCGAAAAATATAAACCAAAAGAATTAGTAGTAAAAGTATATTTAGATTTTGATGAGCAGGATTACCTAGTTGCAGATGTGTTATTTTGTTATGAAAATAATGAATTTAATCCATTAGATGAAAAGCAAGAACTAAAATTTCCGAGAAATATGATTCAAGAAACAAAAGCATTAAACATATTTAGAAAAACAGGATTTATGCTAGATACAAAGAATCTAAGATTTATATTACCAGATAATGATAAAATTTATGAATTTTTGACAGAAGATATAAATGTATATATGAAAAGATTTGAAGTTTTAGTTACTGAGAAATTTAAAACAAAGCAAATAAGACAAGCAAAAATTGGCAATATCGGAGTGAAGGTAGAAAATAACTTATTATCAATAGATTTAAATGATTTAGATATAGATATAAAAGAATTACAAAAGATAATGGAAAAATATCAATTAAAAAAGAAATATCATAGGCTAAAAGATGGTAGTTTTTTAAACTTAGAAGATAATAAAGAGATTGACTTTTTAGATAAACTTATTACCGGAATGGATATTGATTATAAAGAACTAGAAAAAGGAGAAGTCGTTTTACCTGCTTATAGAAGTTTATATCTAAACCAACTGTTAAAAAGTAAAAAAGGTATACAAGTAAAAAAAAATAGTGAATATAGAGAAATAGTAAATAATTTAGATAAAGACCATTTAGAAGAGGAAATCCAAATACCAGAAAATTTAAATAATGTTTTAAGATATTATCAAAAAACAGGATTTAAATGGTTAAAAATTTTGGATTCATATAAATTTGGTGGAATACTTGCAGATGATATGGGACTTGGAAAAACTATTCAAATGTTATCTGTAATTGTTGATTATGTAGAAAAAGCTAAAAATAATGAAGAAACTAAAAGAGCAAGTCTAGTTGTTTCACCAAGTTCACTAACATTAAACTGGCAAAATGAAGCAAATAAATTTGCAAAAGATTTAAAAATATTAGTAATAAGGGGAACTTTGTCAGAAAGAAAAAGACAAATAAGAGAAATAGAAAACTATGATTTAGTCATTACATCATATGACTTATTAAAAAGAGATATAGACTTATATAAAGATAAGAAATATCAATTTAGATATATAATAGCAGATGAAGCACAATATTTAAAAAATAGTAACACACAAAATGCCAAAGCAATTAAACAAATAAAAGCGGATACAAGATATGCATTAACTGGAACACCAATAGAAAACTCATTAGCGGAGTTATGGTCAATATTTGACTTTATCATGCCAGGATATTTATTTACATATAAGCAATTTAAGACAATGTATGAAGTACCAATAGTAAAAGACAATGATGAAAAAGCAATGACAAAATTAAAGATGCTGATAGAACCATTTGTACTGAGAAGAAATAAAAAAGAAGTATTGACAGAATTGCCAGATAAAACAATAACAGTTCTAAATAATGAAATGGAAGAAGAACAAAGAAATATTTATCTAACGTATTTAGCACAAGCAAAACAAGATCTATTCCAAGAAATAGAACTAAATGGATATGAAAAAAGTCATATGCAAATACTAGCAGTATTAACAAGATTAAGACAAATATGTTGTCACCCAAGCTTATTTATAAAAGACTATAAAGCAGGAAGCGGAAAGCTAAATCAATGTATGGAAATAGTACAAGATGCAATAGAAGGTGGACACAAGATATTACTATTCTCAGGATATACATCAATGTTCCCAATAATAGAAGAAGAATTGAAAAAAAGAAATATACAATATTACAAGTTAACAGGAAGCACAAAAGTTGATGAAAGAATTAGAATGGTAGATGAATTTAATAGCAATCCAGATGTAAAGATATTCTTAATATCACTAAAAGCAGGTGGAACAGGACTAAATTTAACCGGTGCTGATATGGTAATACATTATGATCCATGGTGGAATATATCTACAGAAAATCAAGCAACAGACAGGGCATACAGAATTGGACAAAAAAATAATGTGCAAGTATATAAGCTGATAACAAAAAATTCAATAGAAGAAAAGATATATGAGTTACAACAAAAGAAATCAGAATTAGTAGACAACATGCTAAGTACAAAAACATCATTTATAAACAAATTATCAAGAGAAGAAATAATGAATTTATTTAATTAATGTCGCGTTAGGGACGTTTCTGATGCGACATTCAAAGGTGTGGTTATGATGAGAAAAAATGGATATCAGGAATTTGAGGAAAGAGAAACTTTAAAAAGAGCTAAAGAATTAAATTTAAATTTAATTGATAGCGTAGATAGTTATAATAAAATACCAAAAGCAGATTTAGAAAAAAGGATAGAAGCACTGAAAAATGTAATCCAATGTTTTGAAGATTTAATGGACGAAGCGTTTGATGTAGATGAAAATGCTTATGCTAAATTTAGAGATAAACTAAACTATTTGGAATTTAGAAAGAATTATATCGAAGAATATGGAATAGAAGAATATGATATTAATGAAGTTAGGAAAGAAGCGGAAGAGCAAAAAAAGAAAGATGAACAAATGATGAAAGAAAATCATGAAGAAATAGCTAAAAGACATCAAAATAATAGAAAAGAAAATGGAGAAGAAAGATGAACGAGTATATTACAATAATAGGTGGAGGATTAGCTGGATGCGAAGCGGCATATCAAATTGCAAAAAGAGGAATAAAAGTAAAGCTATATGAAATGAAACCTAAAAAATTTTCACCTGCACATAGTAATAAGGATTTAGCTGAAATAGTTTGTAGCAATTCTTTTAAATCTAATTTATTAACAAATGCTTGTGGATTATTAAAAGAAGAATTAAGAAGATTAGATTCTTTATTGATAAAAATTGCAGATGAAACACGTGTACCAGCTGGACAAGCCTTAGCAGTAGATAGAGAAGAATTTTCCCGTAAAGTTACAGAGTCAATAAAAAATAATGCATTAATCGAAATTATAAACGAAGAAGTAACAGACATTGAAGATATAGCTAAAGAAGGAATTGTTATAATTGCAACAGGTCCATTAACATCTGATGGATTAGCAAAGCAAATCCAAGAAATAACTGGACAAGACAAGTTATATTTTTATGATGCAGCAGCTCCAATAGTCTCAAAGGATAGTATTAATTTTGACATCGCATTTTATGGAGATAGATATAGCCAAGAGAAAAAGAAAGAAGAAACAGTTGAACAGTGGAAGAAAAGATTAGAAAAACAAGAAATTGCAGAACAGAGTTATATTAATTTGCCAATGGAAAAAGAAGAGTATGAAAGATTTTGGCAAGAACTTGTAAATGCAGAAGTAGTAACATTGCATGAATTTGAAAAAAGAGAAATATTTGAAGGATGTATGCCAATAGAAATAATGGCAAAAAGAGGAATAGATACTTTGAGATTTGGACCATTAAAACCAGTAGGATTTGATGATCCAAGAACTGCAAAAAGACCATATGCTTTAGTGCAACTAAGACAAGATGATAAACAAGCAAGTATATATAATTTAGTAGGATTTCAAACAAATTTAAAATATGGAGAGCAAAAAAGAGTGTTTAGCATGATACCAGGGTTAGAAAATGCAGAATTTGTTAAATATGGTGTAATGCACAGAAACACATATATAAACTCTAGTAAATTATTAGATGAAACGTATAACTTAAAAACAAATAAAAATATATATTTTGCAGGACAAATAACAGGAGTAGAAGGATATGTTGAATCAATTTCGTCTGGATTAATTGCAGGAATAAATGCAGTTAGTAGATGGCAAGATTTTGAAAAACTAGAATTTGAGAACGGAGAAAAAAATCATGACATAGTTTTTTCAGAGTTTACAGTAATAGGAGCTTTAGCTAAATATATTTCTACACCTAATGAAAAATTCCAACCTATGAATGCAAATTTTGGTATATTGCCAGAATTAGAAGGTAAGAAGATAAGGGATAAAAAAGAAAGATATATGAAGTTAGCAGAAAGAAGTTTAGAAAATTTGAATACAAGTATTTTAATGTAGAATAAATATTACAAATATTACTAAAATATGACATTTTGATTAAAAAAGACAAAAATTTACATAATTCTATTGAAAGAATTATGTTTTTTTGTTATAATTATTTATAAGTGATATTTTATGTAGAATATTTTTTATATTCTGAAAGGGGTAAAAAAATGGAAGAATATTATAATGAATTAAAAGAAGCATTTAATTTTAGAAATGAAAATGCATCTGCAATAAAAGAGATAGAGGACAAATTAAGTAGTAATTTAAATAGGGGCTTTGAAATTAATAACCAAGTATTTTCAATGGATAAAGAATCTATTGAGTATGGTATTTTAATGAAAGAAAAGGAAATGCTAGAAAAAGAAAGTGATGATTTAAAAGTAAAGAAAGAAGGACTTGAAACTGACTTTTATAAAAAGATGGCTTCTATTAAAAATAAATTAGAAAGTGATATAAAAGCAAAGACAGAAAGTTTAGAAAAAAATGAAAAAGAAAATATATCTGAAGCACAAACGAGACTTGAAACAGCTAAAAAACATTTAGCTGAATTACAAGGTGTATCACTAAAATCAAAAGCAGTTGAAGAAGAGATTGAAATAACACAAAAAAGTATAGAAAATATACAAAAAAGAATCGATGAAATCAATAAAAACAGTGTTGCAATGTTAAAAGAAATATCTGCTTTGAAAAAATTAAATGAGCAAATTACATATAATAAATATGATGAACTTGAAAAATTAGTTAGTAAAAATGCAAAAAGTAAGGCAGAGCCAGAACCACAACCACAGCCACAACCTGAGCCAGAGCCAGAACCAGAACCTCAACCTGAGCCAGAGCCAGAACCTCAACCTGAACCTGAGCCAGAACCAGAACCAGAACCTCAACCTGAGCCAGAACCACAACCAGAACCTGAGCCAAAGCCTGAACCACAACCTGAACCAGAGCCACAACCTGAACCAGAGCCAGAGCCTCAACCACAACCTGAGAAAGAACAACCTAACTTAGGAAAAACTTATGGAGAAATAGATTTAGATATTGCAAGAGAAGAAAATAAAGATATAAAAAGAATAACTTGTGAAGTGGGATTAGGAAAATATATTGTAGAACTTAATAATGGAGTAACAGAGACCGTTGATGCAAGTGTATTGAATAAAAAACAAGTTAAAGATATTTTTAATATATATGGAATTGATAAAAAAGCAAATATTGATCCAAATATAATTTCAATCTTACTAAAATATGATGACAGAGTTAAAAATACGACTAGTAACCCAAAAGAGTATGTTATGGAATATGTTAAAAAACCAAATAGTAAATTTGAAGTGGTATATTCAGATAAATTATCAAATCGCCATGGGAAAATTATGTTAGGGAAAGAACCATTGGAGGATACATCTGTTGGATATTTATCTAATTCTGAAATGAAACAAGATGCACCAGTTAGACCTTTAAAAAGAAGAGAAAAGAGTTTCTTGAGAAAACTTGCTTTAAAACAAGAAGAACACGAAAATACATATGTTATAATGGATAAAAGAAATATATTTAAAAAAGTTTGGGATGGAATTTTGAGTTATATGGATATAGAACCTAAATTTTTACCAGAAGTTACTAAAGATAATCAAAGACTTGAGGAAATTTTAACTTCAAGAAGAAATGATGAAATTTCAAAAGAGGTTAATTCAAAAATAGCTGCAGGAATGGAAGAAAAATTGACAAAACACATGAAAGATGAAGATGTAGTAAAATACGAAGAAAAGGTAGAGGAGAGAAAAAGAAGAAACGAATTTGTTAGTCAATATAGAAATGTATTACAAAATTCAAACTTAGATGCTAGAGAATCAGTTAATAAAGAAATAGAAGATAAAGCTAAAGAAGGAAATAAAGAAAAAATGAATGATCCATATTTAAAAACAAAAGATATGATTGATAAAAAATTAAGAGATGCAAAAGCTTCTAGGGACGATGATGATGGGGCAAGATAAAAGATATATTTTAAGATAAGATGAAAAACTTGGAAAATTTCCAAGTTTTTGTTGACTTCTTGAGCAAAAAATGATAAAATAATAACCGTTACGATAAAGTGCATGAATTATGCAATTCCGTAGCGGTCTTTTGATTTTATGAACACAAATATTTCAAAAATATTACATCTAAAAGTCATAAGACACAATTAAACTATAACAGGAGGTGAAATTTAAGTGCCAACAATTAATCAATTAGTAAGAAAAGGTAGAAAAACAGGAGTAACAAAATCAACTGCACCAGCTTTACAACATGGATATAACATGAAAAACAAAAAGCTAACAAATAACAGAGCTCCACAAAAAAGAGGAGTTTGTACAGTTGTTAAAACAGTTACACCTAAAAAGCCAAACTCAGCTTTAAGAAAAGTTGCCAGAGTTAGACTTTCTAATGGTTATGAAGTTACATCTTATATCCCAGGTATAGGACATAACTTACAAGAACACAGTGTTGTATTAATTAGAGGTGGTAGGGTAAAAGACCTTCCAGGTGTTAGATACCATATCATTAGAGGAACATTAGATACAGCAGGTGTTAAAGATAGAATGCAAGCGCGTTCTAAGTATGGGGCTAAGAAACCAAAAAAATAGTCGAAAACAAATGAAATCAGGCATCTTGCACATTTTCACTAAGATAAGTCAAACTTCGACGTACCAATGTACGCCTTCAGCTTGCCTTACTTATCAAAAATGCACAATATACCTAATTTACTTTGTTTTAGTAGAAATCAATTAAAAAACTTAATGGACAATTAGCTCTAATCAAATCAAATGTGGTGCTTGTAATTCTACTAAACTTAAGGTACTTAAATTTAGAATAGATTATATAGCACTATACGGAAAAGAGGAAAACTTTTCAGAGTACCGAGAATACTTAAAATAAGTATTCAAGATGGGGAAAACTAAAAACTTTTGATCATTCATTCATACGGGGAGGGGATACTCCTTAAGCTGAATGGAAATGACCAAGAGGTAAAGGAGTGTCCCCTGTCAATAGAAAAAAGGAGGGAAGAATAGTGCCAAGAAAAGGATATGTAGCAAAAAGAGAAGTATTACCAGATCCAATTTATAATAGTAAAGTTGTTACAAAATTAGTAAACAACATAATGTTAGATGGAAAGAAAACAGTTGCTCAAAAAATAGTTTATGATGCATTTGATATCATAAAAGAAAAAGAAGGAAAAAATCCTTTAGAAGTTTTTGAAGCAGCTTTAGAAAATATCATGCCAGTTCTTGAAGTTAAAGCTAGAAGAGTTGGTGGAGCAACATACCAAGTTCCATTAGAGATTAGACCTGAAAGAAGACAAACTTTAGGTTTAAGATGGTTAGTAACATATGCAAGAAACAGACATGAAAAAACAATGGCTGAAAAATTGGCTGGTGAGATTATGGATGCTGTAGCTGGAAACGGTGGAGCATTTAAGAAGAAAGAAGATACACATAGAATGGCAGAAGCAAACAAAGCCTTTGCTCATTACAAGTGGTAAAATTAGAAAGGGGGAAATATAAAAGATGGCAGGAAGAGCATACCCACTAGAAAGAACTAGAAATATAGGAATAATGGCACACATAGATGCCGGAAAAACAACAACAACAGAAAGAATATTATTTTATACAGGAAAAACACATAAAATAGGGGAAGTTCACGAAGGTGCTGCTACAATGGACTGGATGGAACAAGAGCAAGAAAGAGGTATAACAATAACATCTGCTGCTACAACTTGTTTCTGGAACAATAATAGAATTAATATTATTGACACACCGGGACACGTTGACTTCACAGTAGAAATTCAAAGATCTCAAAGAGTTCTTGACGGTGCAGTTACAGTTTTAGCTGCAAAAGGTGGAGTTCAACCACAAACAGAAACAGTTTGGAGACAAGCTGACAAATATAAAGTTCCAAGAATGGTATATGTAAATAAAATGGACATAACAGGAGCTAACTTTATGCTTTGCGTTGATCAATTAAAAACTAGATTAAAAGCAAATCCAGTTCCAGTTCAATTACCAATTGGAGCAGAAGACAATTTCAAAGGAATTGTTGATTTAATTAAAATGAGAGCTTTCATTCATAAAGATGATTTAGGAAGAGAAATTGAAGAAACAGATATTCCTGATGATATGAAAGATTTAGCTAAAGAATATCGTGATAAAATGATAGAAGCAGTAGCAGATCAAAATGAAGAATTAATGATGAAATATTTAGATGGTGAAGAACTAACAGAGGAAGAAATCAAAAAAGGTTTACGTGCTGGAACAATTGCAAACACAATAGTACCAGTTACATGTGGTTCTTCATACAAAAACAAAGGTGTTCAAGAATTATTAAATGCAATAGTTGATTATATGCCATCACCATTAGATATACCACATATCAAAGGTGTTGACTTAGATGGAAATGAAGTTGAAAGAAAAACTGATGACAATGAACCATTTGCAGCTTTAGCATTTAAAATTGCAACAGACCCATTTGTAGGAAAATTATGCTTCTTTAGAGTATATTCAGGAACATTAGAATCAGGTTCAACTGTATTAAACTCTAATAAAGATAAAAAAGAAAGAATTGGAAGAATTCTTCAAATGCATTCTAATCACAGAGAAGATATTGATAAAGTATATGCTGGAGATATCGCAGCAGCTGTTGGTATTAAAGAAGTAACAACAGGAGATACTTTATGTGATATAGACCATCCTGTAATATTAGAATCAATGGAATTCCCAGAGCCAGTTATAGACGTTGCTATTGAGCCAAAAGATAAAGTAGCTCAAGAAAAAATGGGAATTGCTTTAGCAAAACTTGCTGAAGAAGACCCAACATTTAAAGCATACACAAATCAAGAAACTGGTCAGACTATTATCGCTGGTATGGGTGAATTACACCTAGATATCATTGTTGATAGATTAAAAAGAGAATTTAAAGTTGAATGTAATGTAGGTAAACCACAAGTTGCTTACAAAGAAACAATTAGAAATAAAGTAAAAGTTCAAGGTAAATTTATTCGTCAATCTGGTGGTAAAGGACAATATGGTGATGTTTGGTTTGA
>CALXCG010000051.1 GCA_944386745.1 uncultured Clostridia bacterium
ATGACAAATTCCTCCTTTTTGATTTTTATTTGCGGTTGGCGAACCACATTTATTATATCAAAAAGGAGGAATTTTTTACTCATAGCTAGAAGCTTTTAGAACCCCCTGTAAAACAGGGGGTTTTCATTATCCAATAAAAAACGCTGAAACCATATTAATTTCAACGTTTTCTCCGATTTCTCGGTGGCTGGGCTGGCTAGATTCGAACTAGCGCATGCCAGAGTCAAAGTCTGGTGCCTTACCGCTTGGCTACAGCCCAATATATACATGGGGTGGAAGATGGGACTCGAACCCACGGTCTCCAGTGCCACAAACTGGCGCGTTAACCAACTACGCTACATCCACCATTGTTTACGTGCACAGTTATAAGTTAAGCACAGTTAATATTATACCTAATTTCTACCCCATTTGTCAACCTTTTTCAATAATTTTTATTCAAAAATTTCCGTCAAAAAATTCAACCATTTTTTTGTCTAAAAAATATTACTCTTTTTTATTTATTTAATAAACTAAGGTCCGTCCCAAAATCCCTGTTTTTATGGATTTTTAGGACCGTCCCCCAAATCCCTCTATTCTGATGTTAGTGTGCTTGGATCTAATCCGTATTGTTGATACATCCAGCTCATGTAATCAAATGGTGTTAGTGTTTCTGGTAATCCATAATCTATTCCATTTGTTTCTACTTTTATTGATGTTATTGTAACTGTTTCTACTGGTGTACTTACTTCAGTGTTTCCTGTTTGTTCACTATCATCTGCTGCTTTTACTTCTACATTTTCTATATTATGTATTACATCCATTCCTTCTATTACTTTTCCAAATGCTGTGTAATATCCATTTAATGATGTGTTATCTGCTGTCATTATAAAGAATTGTGAGCTTCCAGAGTTATATGATTCCTCTGTTAGTGTTGATGAGTATGATGTATAATCATTTCTTGCCATTCCTATTACTCCTTCTTCAAATTTTAAAGTGTTGTTTACTCCATTTGCTACAAACTCACCTTTTATTGAGTATGCTGTATCTTCTCCACCATCTTTTAAATCTGATATTTTAGCTGAACCTTGTCCTGTTCCTTCTGGGTCTCCTCCTTGTATCATGAAGTCTTTTACTACTCTATGGAATGTTAATCCATCATAAAATCCTCTGTTTGCAAGTGTTATAAAGTTTGCAACTGTTTCTGGTGCTAAGTCTGGATATAATTCTATTTTTACTGTTCCAAAATTTTCGACCTCCATTGTTGCTACTGGGTTTGTTACTTCCATTGTTGCTTTTCTATAATATCCATATCCAACTCCTGCTATTAATACTATTACTAAAATTAACGCTATAATCCATAAAATATTTTTTAATTTATTCATCTTTTTATCTTTCCTTTCGTTTTCTTTTTATCTAGTCCTTTTTTTCAAGTTTTCTTTTTTATTTTTTTATTTTTAAATTAAGTTATCAAATATAAATTGTTCTTGCATTCTTTTTAGAGACTGTTTTATTGTCCTTGCTCTTACTTCACCAATTCCATCAACATCATCCAGACTTTCTATATCTGCTGCTAAGATATGTTGGAAGGATTTAAATGATTCTACTAAATTTTCTACGATATTTGATGGCATTCTTGGTATTTTACTCAAAATTCTATATCCTTTTGTGTACACTGCTACTTCATCATAATTATCAAATGTTTCATATCCTAATAGTTTTGCTATTATCGCATCTTTTGATAAATCTTCATATGGTAATTTTTCTAATTCTTCTATTACTTTTTCTGGTGTTTGTTTTTTTCTTCCATGTGGTACTATGTAGTCTTTGATTATTAGTATTTCTTCTTTTTCTAATCCACCTATCAATTCTTCTAGTTGCATGCTAACAAGTCTTCCATCATTCCCTAATTCATAGATTTGTCTTTGTATTTCTTCGACAATTCTCATTACCATTTCAGCCCTTTGTATTGCAACAATTACATTTTGAAGAGTTACTATATCATTAAATTCATATTCATTTAATAAATTTAATTTATTATCAAATACCTTTTTATATCTTTCTAGTGTTTGTATTGCTTGATTTGCTTTATTTAACACAACATCTGTATCTTCTAATATATATCTATCATTTCCTTTAAATACTGTTATTATACTTCTTCTTTGCGAAATGCTAATTACTAATTCTCCTGTTTGTTTAGCTGTTCTTTCTGCCGTTCTATGTCTTGTTCCTGTTTCTAATGTTGGTATTTCATGTGATGGTATTAATTGTGCATTTGCATATAATATTCTTTTTAAATCTCCACTTAATACTATTGCTCCATCCATTTTTGCTAATTCATATAGTTTAGATGATGTATATTCCTCATTAATTGTGAATCCTCCATCTACTACTTCTTTTAGCACTTCTGCATTGTCTGTTATTAATAGCAATGCTCCTGTTTTCGCTCTTAATATGCTTTCTAGTCCGTCTCTTATAGGTGTTCCTGGAGCTATTAATTTTAGAATTTCTGTAATGTTATCTTCTTTACCTTTTCTCAAAATTCTTCACCTTTTCATTTTAGACTTTACTTATTTCTTAATTATTCTTTATCTTGTTTTGTATAAAAATTTATTGAAACAATATTAACATTTTTTGTGTTTACTATAACCCTGTCTTCTTCATTGCCTCATTTATAGTTCTGACACATATTATATCTAATTTAAACTTATCTTTCAAGTCCCTTTTGTTACTTTCTGGTATTATACAAGTTTTAAATCCTAATTTTTCCGCTTCTTTTAGTCTTTTTTCAATATTATTAATTCTTCTAATTTCTCCTGTTAGACCTACTTCTCCCATTATAACCATATCTTTTGGAATTGGTACATTTTTAAAGCTTGATGCTGTAACTAATACGATACCTAAGTCAATTGATGGCTCATTAATTCTTAAACCTCCAACTACATTTAGATATACATCTTGCGAACCTAGTTGTAATCCTACTCTTTTTTCTAGCACCGCAATTAATAATGCTAATCTGTTATAATCAATACCATTTGCAGTTCTTTTAGGATATCCATATATTGTTTGAGATGTCAATGCTTGTAATTCTACAAGTATAGGTCTTGTACCTTCCATACAAGAAACTATACATGAACCTGCGGGATTATCTTCTCTTTCAGAAATCAGTATATCTGAAGGATTAGTTATTTCACACATGCCTTCTTCTCTCATTTCAAACATTCCTATCTCATTTGTTGAACCAAACCTATTTTTTACACCTCTTAAAATTCTATATGTAAAATATCTTTCTCCTTCTAAATATAAAACACAGTCTACCATATGTTCTAAAACTCTTGGCCCTGCTATGTTTCCTTCTTTTGTTACATGTCCGATGATTATAGTTGTAATCGCTCTTGATTTACAAACTCTCATTACTTGTGAAGTAATTTCTCTTACTTGGCTAACACTTCCTGCTGCTGCAGTTATTTCTTCTGAATACATTGTTTGGATAGAATCTATTATTACAAGTTTAGGATTTATATCTATTATTGCTTGATTTACTATATCTATATCTGTTTCACCTAAAAATAGGATATAATCATTATTAATTCCAAGCCTATCTGCTCTCATTTTGATTTGCTCAGCAGACTCTTCCCCTGAAACATATAAAACTTTGCCTTCTCCTTTGACCTTATCACAAATTTGTAAAATAAGTGTGGATTTACCAATTCCAGGCTCACCACCTAAAAGAACTAAAGAACCTTTAACTAATCCTCCACCTAAAACTCTATCCAATTCATTAAATCCTGTTGAAGTTCTAATTGCTTCTTTTGCTTGATATGAATTAAGTGTTTGTGGTTTGTTTTCTGTTTTATCTGTATTACTTGCATTTCTACTACTTGACTTTGTTTCAACTACTTTTTGTTCATAAAAAGTGTTCCAGCTATTACATGCTGGGCATTTTCCAAGCCATTTACTAGATTCATTTCCACATTCACTACACACAAATATTGTTTTACTTTTTGCCATGTCCATTTGGGGACGTTTCCGTTTGGACATTTTTGTCCATTCTGGGACACATCTTCCCCATTTCCTCCTTTTATTTTAATACTTTTTTATTATATCATTATTTCATTGCTCTTTCTACTATTTTTCTATTCATTCCTAAAACTCTTGCTAATTGTGTTTTTGTAGTTCCCTTTATAATTTTTAATATTTTTATTTTTTCATTCCTTATTTCTTTACTATATGTACGCAACTCTCTTATATTATTGATTTCTAAAAGTTTTAGGATTTTTTCCTTTACTTTTTCATCTGATAAATTTTCAATCATTTCAAATTCTATATCATCATTTAGTCCTTCTTTTTCATCGCTATGAAAACTTATAAATTTTTTTATTGCGTCTTTTTGATTTTTATCAAACAATGAAAGAATAGGTTTTATATCTACAATTTCGCAATTATTTGTAATAAAATCCCTATAACTACTCCATTTATAACTATCTAATTTTGATATTCCTGCTCCTACTGGATTTCTATGAACATATTTGCATACATTAATTAAATATTCCCTCGTTTCGACATTTTTACTTAGGAATCTATTTTGAAATAAATGTCCCACTTTTTCATATTTTTTTGCAAAATAGCTGGAATAAGCAATTGCTAAACTTTGTATTGCTTTTGAAACTTGCTCTTCCTTATCATATATAACAAGATGTGTATGATTACTCATTAGACAATATGCATATAGTTTATATTGATATTTTTCTTTAGTTTCTTGAATTTCTTTAATAAATTTTTTATAATCTTGTTCATCATAGAATATATCTTGTTTATCATTGCCTCTTAAAATGATATGGTAGACTTTAGTATTGCTAATTTGTCGTGCAGAACGGGGCATATGTTTCACTCCTTTAATAGTATTTTTCACCCCTAAAAAATCCTTTTACACCTAAAAACATAAAAAGTATAGCATATATTTTAGAATATTGCTATACTTTTTTATCAATTCACTAAAAAGTTACATTTTTATGAAATATCCATTTTCTATTATGTGAAAGAAGATGTGTCCCAGAATGGACAAAAATGTCCAAACAGAAACGTCCCCAAACGGACATTATGCTTGTTCTTTCTTTTTTCCAAAAGAGATTTCTTGGAATAAGAAGTCATGAACTTTTTCCCATGTGATTTCTTGGTGTAAGAATTCGTTTATTTCATCTTCAACTTTTTGTTGATATGGTGTTAATTCAACTTTTATTTCTTTGTTCCAGTCAATTTCTTGTAACCAGAATGCTTTAAATTTGCTCCAGAATCCTTGTTTTACTAATTTGTTGTTTTCTGGTTGTCTGATTGTTCCTGCATTTTCTGGTTCTTTTCCTATATTTTCTATTTCTACTCCTCCGAAAACTCCTGACACTTTGTTTTCTTCTCCTAAATCTGCCATGTTTTTTCCTCCTTTGTAGTTATTACACAAATTATTAATTTATTTATACTATATATTTTTTCATTAATCAAGTGTTTTTGTTGATTTTTATATTAAATGTTTGTTACAGCAAAATTACATTTTTGTTACATTGTTCCTATTTTTCTACTTTTTACCTTTTTTCATCAATCACTATTTATATATCTACTTCTATATGGTCTTTTTTTGCTTCTTTGCATATAACTTTCGTTATTTTATTTTCTAAATTTTCCTTTTTATTTGCACTTACATTATTACTTGTATATGCTAATATATAATTTTTTGTATGTCCTTGATAATGTCCTTTTTTTTCTTCTTCCCAAAGAACTTCTACTGTTTTATTTATATATTGCTTATTATATTCTTCTTCATTTTCGTCTGATAGTTCAATTAATTTCTGACTTCTCTTTTCTTTTATACTTCCATCAATTTGTCCTTCCATTTGTGCAGCTTTTGTTCCTTTTCTTTGAGAATATTTAAATATATGCATTTTATAGAATTTTATTTCCTTTAGGAATTGATATGTTGTTTCAAATTCTTCTTCTGTTTCTTGTGGGAATCCTACTATTATATCAGTTGTTAAAATTACATCGTCATAATTTTTTCTTAATATATCAACAATATTTCTAAATTGTTCTGTTGTGTATCTTCTGTTCATTCTTTTTAGCGTTTCATCACATCCACTTTGTAAAGATAAGTGAAAATGATGGCATATTTTATCTAATTTTTTAAGTCTTTCCACAAATTGTTCAGTTATCAACAATGGCTCTATTGAACCTAATCTTATTCTTTCAATTCCTTCTATTTTATTTAACTCTTCTAACAAATCTATTAGTTTGTATTCATTTTTAAAATCTTTCCCATATGATGCTATATGTATTCCTGTTATTACAATTTCTTTTATCCCTTCTTTTGCTATATCTTGTGTTTCTTCTATAATCTTATCTGGTTTTCTACTTCTGACTCTTCCCCTTGCATATGGTATGATGCAATATGAACAAAATCTATCACATCCATCTTGAATTTTGATGGCCGCTCTTGTTTTTGATGTATATGTTACATCTCCTAAGTCTACAAATTCTTTTTGTTGCATAACATCTTGTGCTATTATCTCAAAACTGTTTTTTTGTTCTGTTTTTCCATAAGTTTTTTTCTCGTAATCTTCTACTATCTCTACAATTTTACTTTTTTCATTATTTCCTATTGCTATATCTATTTCTTCTATATTTTCTATTTCTTTTTGTGCAACTTGCACATAACATCCACATGCAACTATTATTGCAGCTTTATTTTGTTCTTTCATTCTTCTTATCATTTGTCTTGATTTTCTATCAGACATGTTTGTTACTGTACATGTGTTTATCACATATACGTCTGCTTTTTCATTATGTTCTACTATCTCATATCCTTTATTTTTAAATTGCTGTATCATTGCATTTGTTTCATATTGATTTACTTTACAACCTAATGTCACAAAAGCAACGCTTTTTCTATTATCTATTTTTTCCATCAAAATACCTTCCTTACATAATTAAATGTCGCATGAGAAACGTCCCCAATACGACATTTTTTTATTTGCCTCTTCCTTCTAAGGCATCTAAGTTATCTAAAGCTTTTCCTGTTCCTAATGCTACACATGATACTGTATCTTGTGCTATCATTACATTTATTCCAGTTTTTTCTTGTAGTAGTTTATCTAATCCATCTACTAAGCAGCCTCCACCTGTCATGTATATTCCTTTATCACTTATGTCTGCTGCAAGCTCTGGTGGTGTTTTTTCTAATACTGAATGTACTGCATCTACAATCATCATTGCTGGCTCAATTAGTGCTTCTAGCATTTCACTTGATTTTATTGTTACTGTTTTTGGTAGTCCTGTAACTAAGTCTCTTCCCCTTACATCCATTTCTGCATCTTGAATTTTAGGATATACGCATCCGATATTTACTTTTAAGTCTTCTGCTGTTCTTTCTCCTATCATAATATTGTGTTTCTTCTTTATGTATTTAACTACATATTCATCAAATCTATCTCCTGCAACTTTTAATGATGTACTAACTACTGATCCGCCTAGTGATATTACTGCAATATCAGTTGTTCCACCACCAATATCAACTACCATGTTTCCACATGGTTTTGATATATCTATTCCTGCTCCTATTGCTGCTGCAATTGGTTCTTCTATTAAATATACTTTTCTTGCACCAGCTTGTGATGCTGCGTCTATTACAGCCTTTTTTTCAACCTCTGTTACTTGTGAAGGTATACATATCATAATTCTTGGTGCAAAGATAAATTTTCCACATACTTTATTGATGAAATGTTTTAACATTTTTTCTGTTACGGTATAGTCTGATATTACTCCATCTCTTAAAGGTCTTGTTGCAACAATATTTCCAGGTGTCCTTCCTAACATTCTTCTTGCCTCTTGTCCAACTGCTAAAACTTCACCTGTGTTGTTGTCTACTGCAACAACTGATGGTTCTCTTAATACAATTCCTTTTCCTTTTACATATGCAATTACAGTTGCTGTACCTAAATCGATACCAATATCTTGCCCAAAACCAAATTTAAACATTTCTATCTTCCCTTCTTTTAAACTTGTTCTTTTATTACAAATTCGTTACAATTATATTACAATATTACCATTTTATCAAGGCTTTTGATTGAATTTTTTTATTTTTTATATTATAATAATTATGGATTTTGGTTTATAGGTATTTCCTTAAAAAAACCTAAATTTAATTATAGGATTTTACATATGGATAGTTTTAAAATAATTTCAAATAGTGAAGCTGATACTATAAAATTCGCAAAAACTCTGGCTTCTCAGTTAAAAAAAGGTGACGTAGTTGTTTTAACTGGAGAGCTTGGTTCTGGTAAAACAAAATTTGTTGAAGGCTTTTTATCTTATTTTGGATTGCAAGATGAAATTTCTAGTCCTACTTTCACTATTGTTAATGAATATGATTATAAAGATTTTCCTATTTTTCATTTTGATGTTTATCGTTTAGAAGATTCTTCTGAATTTTATGAAATTGGTGGAGAAGAGTATTTTGAAAAAGGTATTTGTTTAATTGAATGGGGAGAAATTATACAAGATGCTTTACCAAAAAATTATATTCATATATCATTTAAAAAGGATGAAAATAATGAAAATTCTAGAATTTTGACTGTGTCAGGGACGTGTCAAATCGTTTCAAAATGAAACAAAAGGGACAGGTCTGTTATTATTAGTTAAAATGAAACTATATTGAAAGGAACACTATTTATGAAAATTTTAAGTATTGATACTGCAAGTAATATTTGTGGTGTATCTATTTTGGAAGATGAAAATTTAGTTTGTAATTTAGATAGTAATACTGGAAGGACTCATTCTGAAAATTTGATGCCTATGATTGAGCAAGCTTTTTCTAAATCTAATTTATCTTTAAAAGATATCGATTTATTGGTTTGTGATAAGGGACCTGGTTCTTTTACAGGTATTAGAATTGGTGATGCAACTGTTATGGCTTTCCATGATAGTTTTGATATTCCATCTATTGGAATTAGCTCTTTAGAAACTTTGGCTTACAATACAAGAAATGTCGTAAAAAATAATTCTTATGTTTGTAGTATTATTGATTGCAAAAATGATAATTGCTATTTTGCCTTATATGAAAATAAGGATGGGATTTTTGAAGAATTAATTGAGCCTCAAACTGAAAGTATAGAAAGCACTTTATCAATATTAGCTAGTTATTGTAAAGATAGTATTGAAGATTTTGAAAATACTACTATTACTTTTGTTGGTGATGGTTGCAAAATTTATAAAGATAAAATAAGTAGTTATTTTACAAATGTATTGTTTGTAGATGATAGTTTGAATGATTTAAATTCATATAGCCTTGGTCTTGCTGGTCTAGTACATTATAATTCAAATATTGATGTTGGAGATGTTTTACCTTTATATTTGAAGAAACCTCAGGCTCAAAGATTATTAGAGGAAAAAGAGAAAACGGAAAATAATAAATAAATTATCTAATCCGTGTTAATAAATTTATTAACAATTTATATTATTTTATGGAGAGCTGTTTATAATGTTGAAAGAGATTGATATACAACAAATGTCATTAAATGATTTGGAAAAAATTAAAGATATTATTATTTCTGATTTTGATGATTTTTGGAATTATAATATTTTAAAGGAAGAACTGGAAAGTCCTAATTCTAAATATATTATGGCAAAAACCAATGATGGTGAAATCATTGGTTTTGCTGGCATTAAAATTCTTTTAGATAATGCTGATATTATGAATATTGTTGTCAAAAAGTCTTGCCGAAATCAAGGTGTTGGAAATTTACTTTTAAATAGCCTTGTTTCTATTTGTAAAGATTTAAATTTGCTTTCTTTGTCTTTAGAGGTTAATGAGGATAATCTTCCTGCTATTCATTTGTATGAGAAATTTGGTTTTAAACAAATTGGTTTGAGGAAGAAGTATTATCTTGGTAAAAATGGGATAGTCATGTTATATAAAATGTAATTCATATTTTTCTAATTGAAAAAAATAAAAGATGCTATATGAATTTTATAGTATCTTTTATTTTTTATATTTATTTAATTTATTACAACATTTTTTTGTACAACTAAATTAGTTGTAATATTGCCATTTCTGCTCCGTCTCCTCTTCTTGGACCAGCTTTAATGATACGTGTAAATCCACCTACATTTTTACCAGCATATTTTGGAGCAATTTCGTTAAATAATTTTGATGGTAAATCAATATTATTACCTTCACTATCTTTAACTTTGTTTATTTTTCTCATTATTTTTCTTCTAGCATTTAATCTTGATGGCATGTCTTTTTGTCTTTTTTCAGTAGTTTCTTCTTTTACTACTTTTAAATATTCTTTTCCATTTTTGCTTTTTACTAGTTCTGTTTCTTTATTTCCTTTTGAATCTAGTTTTGCTTTTACTACTTTAACATCTACCATTTCAAAATTATCTTTTTCTTTTATTGCAAGTGAAATAATGCTATCAGCTATTGATTTTACTTCTTTTGCTCTTGCTAATGTTGTTTCAACTTTACCATTTAATATTAAATCTGTTGTTAAAGTTTTTAACATTGCCATTCTTATGTCAGTAGTTCTTCCTAGTTTTCTATTAGTAGCCAACTTATTTCCCTCCTTTAATCTTCGTCTTTTGCAAAATCTAATCCTAATGAATGTAGTTTTGCAGTTACTTCGTCAAATGATTTTTTACCTAGATTTCTAACTTTCATCATATCTGCTTCTGTTTTGTTAGTTAAATCTTCTACTGTTGCAATACCAGCTCTTTTTAAACAGTTAAATGATCGTACAGATAGTTCTAGTTCTTCTATTGACATTTCTAATACTTTTTCTTTCTTAGATTCTTCTTTTTCTATCATAACTTGTGTATTTTTTGTAGCTTCTGATAGGTCTATAAATAATTCTAAGTGACCTGTCATTACTTTTGCAGCTAGACTTAATGCTTCATGTGCTTTTAAGCTACCATCTGTCCATACTTCAATAATCAATTTATCATAGTCTACCATTTGTCCAACTCTAGTGTTTTCAACTTGATAATTAACTTTCTTTACTGGTGTGTAAATTGAATCTATTGGAAGTACAGATATGTCTTGATTTTCTTTTTTATTCTTTTCAGATGAGTTATATCCTCTTCCTCTATCAGCTGTCATTTCCATTTTTAGGCTTCCACCTTGTGAAACTGTAGCTATATGTAATTCAGGATTTAAAATTTCAACTGTTCCATCTGTTATGATGTCACTTGCTGTAACTTCTCCCTCACCTTTGAAATCAATTCTTAATATTTTTTCTTCATTCTCGTTAAATTTTAGTCTTACATTTTTTAAGTTTACTATGATTTCTGGTACATCTTCTACAACATTTGGTATTGTAGAAAATTCATGTAAAACTCCATCTATTTTTACGCTTGTTATGGCACATCCTGGAAGTGATGAAAGTAATATTCTTCTAAGAGAGTTTCCTATTGTTACTCCATAACCTCTTTCTAATGGTTCACATACAAATTTTGCATAATTGTTTGCATCATTAACTTCTAGACATTCAATATTTGGCTTTTCAAATTCTATCATCTTTACCTCCTAATATTCGAGAATATATCCCAAACTTTTTAAAACCTTTTTTGGTTCTTTAAGTAAATTGTTTAATGTTTTATATATTTGTTCTATTATTTTGAGTAAAGCTCTACTATTAAATGTTCTTCGATTGGAATATCAATATCTTCTCTAGCAGCTAATCTTAT
>CALXCG010000052.1 GCA_944386745.1 uncultured Clostridia bacterium
GCTTCTCTAAGTGGTTGGCGATATCTACCTCCACTACGGACTTTCACCGATTAGCTAAACAACATGCCTGTCGCACAATAGTAAAAACCGTTGATTCCTCAACGGTTCCATTTATTATATATTCCAGTTAGTTTTGTGTATATGGTAAAACAGCAATATGTCTTGCTCTTTTTACTGCTGTTGTGATATCTCTTTGATGTTTAGCACATGCTCCAGTTGTTCTTCTTGGAAGTATTTTTCCTTTATCATTAACAAATTTTCTTAATTGTTCTGGATTTTTGTAATCTAACACAAAGTTTTTATCACTACATAATAAACAAACTTTTTTTCTTTGTTTTCTGAATCTTGGATTGTAATCCTCATCATAATTTTTATTATTTCTTTTATTTTGTTTTTTATCAGCCATTTCTATTTTCCCCCCTGACTATTAGAATGGTAAATCATCGTTTGAAGATACTTCAAAATCTGCTCCCATACTTCCTGGAGCTGTGTTTCCAAAAGTATTTTCAAAATTACTATTGCTTGCATCTCCATCTCTTTTGCTATCTGCAAAATATGCTTCTTCTGCAACTACTTCTGTAACATAATGTTTAGTTCCTTGGTCATCATCCCAAGTTCTTGTTTGAATTCTTCCAACGATTGCTACTTGTTGACCTTTCTTAAAGTATTTGCTACAAAATTCTCCTAGTTTGCTCCATGCAACTATGTTTATAAAATCTGCTTGTCTTTCTTCTCCTTGTCTTACAAATCTTCTATTTACTGCTAAACTAAAAGATGATACTAAGGTATTGTTTGTTTGTGTATACCTAGTTTCTGGATCTCTTGTTAGTCTTCCCATTAAAATTACTTTGTTCATTTACTATCACCTTTCTTTACTTTAAATAAAGGCCCCTATTCTTTATTTAATTATTTTTACTTTTAATTTTTCTGTCTTTTGTTACGAATATACATACTTAAATTATTTTTTTACTACGATGAATTTGATTATGTCATCAGTAATTCTGTATACTCTTTCTAGTTCTGTTATAGAATCTGGTTTTGCTTCAAAGTTGAATAACATATATGTACCTTCTTTGAATTTTTTGATTTCATAAGCTAATCTTTTTTTACCCATGTTTTCAACAGATTCTACTTTTCCATTTTCATTTATTAATCCTGTAAATTTTTCTTCTAAAGCTTTTAAACCTGCTTCATCTACATTAGGATTAACAATGATAACACTTTCGTATTTGTTCATTATTTTCACCTCCCTATGGATTATAACCTACCTGTGCGTTTTGCATGGTAAGTAGAGTTGTTTGCTTTTAAAAAATAGCTATACTTCTTAAAAGCATAGCTATTTTATCAGATTTTTATGTAAAAATCAAGTGTTTTTAAAACTTTTTTATTTTACATAACTAATATTTCATCATATTTTTAGACATTATTAATAGATACATCTTCTTTTATTACAATACTTTCTTTTTTAACTCTTCTGTCAAAAAACTTCTGTATTTCCATAATAGGTACTGGCAAAATAGAAATCACTAAAGTAATACTCCATTGTAGTCCAGTTAAAGGAACTAATTTAAATATTTCTGCTAATTGTGGTATCAAAACAACAATTACTTGAACAAAAATACCTAAAACAAAACTTCCTACCAAAAACTTATTCTCAAATAACCCGGTTTTAAATATAGATTTTTCACTTTTTACGTTAAAGCTGTGGACAAGTTCTAATATTCCAATTGATATAAAAGCCATTGTTCTTCCCACTTCTAATCCAAAATATTTATTGCCTATACTAAATGCAAGAAGTGTTAGCATTCCAATCATAATTCCTTCAACTACAATTTTATTCCATAATCCGTCTGCAAAAATACTTTTCCTACTGTTTACTGGTTGTTTATTCATAATGTCCTTTTCTGCTGGCTCTAATCCTAAAGCTATGGCTGGCAATGAATCTGTAACTAAATTAACCCATAATAATTGTATTGCAAGTAATGGAGATTTCAATCCTAGTAGTAATCCTACGAAAATTGTTACAATTTCTCCGATATTTGTTGCAATTAAGAAATGTATAGCTTTTTTAATATTTGCATAAATATTTCTTCCTTGTTTTACAGCTTCTACAATTGTCACAAAATTATCATCAGCTAGAATCATATCTGCTGCATTTTTAGCTACATCTGTACCGTTTTTTCCCATTGCTATTCCAATATCTGCATTCTTCAAAGCAGGACTGTCATTTACCCCATCACCAGTCATTGCAACAACTGCTCCTCTTTTTTGCCATGCTTTAACAATTCTAACCTTATGCTCTGGAGTTACTCTTGCAAATACAGAATAATCTTTGATATCTTCTTCTAATTGCTTTTGAGACATTTTTTCTAATTCTTGTCCTGTCATTGCCTTATCATCTTTGCCTAAAATATTTAATTCTCTTGCAATAGCTGTTGCTGTTGCAATATGATCACCTGTTATCATTACTGTTTTTATTCCAGCTTTTTTACAAGTTTTTACTGCTTCTTTTACCCCTTCTCTTGGAGGATCAATCATTCCTAGCAAACCTACAAAAGTCAAGTCATTTTCAATTGTGCAAGTATCTATTCTATTTGGTAATACATCTATATCTTTATATGCAACTGCTATCACTCTTAATGCTTTTTTAGCCATTTCTAAATTCTGATTTTGTATCCTTATTTTTGAAAACATATTGTTTCCAATTTCTTTACTACATCTTTCTAATAATACATCTGGTGCTCCTTTTGTAATAATTCGATATTTATTTCCTATTTTGTGAATTGTTGTCATCATTTTTCTATTTGAATCAAATGTTATCTCATTAATTCTTGGCATTTCTTTATATAACATATTTTTATTTTTTCCAGTTTCTAATGCGTAATTTACTAAAGCAGCTTCTGTTGGTTCTCCCTGTACAGTAGTTTTTCCATCTTCTATATTTACATCACAATCTGTACACATACAACTTAGTTCAACTGCAAATTCTTGATTTTTACTGTTTATCTCTACAACTTTCATTTTATTTTGTGTCAAAGTTCCAGTTTTATCAGAACATATAACGTTACTACTACCTAGAGTCTCTACTGCTGGCAATTTACGAATAATACTATTCTTTTTAGCCATTTTAGTTACTCCAATTGATAACACTATTGTAACTATTGCTGGTAAACCTTCCGGAATTGCTGCAACTGCTAAGCCTACTGCTGTCATAAACATTTCCATTGGTTCAATATTTTTGATAATACCAATTAGAAAAATCACAAAGCAAATTACTAAACATACTATTCCTAAGGTCTTTCCTACTTGTCCTAATTTCTTTTGAATTGGTGTTTCTGGAGCTTCATTTTCAATTATCATATTAGCAATTTGTCCAACTTTTGTGTTCATTCCAATATCTGTTACTATTGCCATTCCATGACCATTTACAATTATTGTAGACATATATGCCATATTTAATCTGTCACCTAGTGGAACATCTTTTTTACAAATCATTTCTGCGTCTTTTGTTACTGCTTCAGTTTCTCCTGTTAAACTTGACTCTTCTATTTTTAGATTATGGGCTTCTATTATCCTACTATCTGCTGGAACATAGTTTCCTGCCTCTAATATTACAATATCACCCGGCACTAAATCTTCTGCATTTATTTCTTCTGTTTTTCCTTCCCTTATTACTTTTGATTTTCTTGGAGTCATCTTTTGTAATGCTTCTATTGATTTTTCTGCTTTTGTTTCTTGTATTACTCCCATAATTGCATTTAATACTACTATTGCAATTATTATTATTGAATCAATATAGTCATTTTCTCCTTGCATATATGAGACTCCTGCTGATATTATTGATGCAATTATTAGTATAATTATCATGAAGTCATTGAATTGTTTGATAAATCGTACCAAAATTGTTTCTTTTGGCTTTTCTTTTAGTTCGTTTTTGCCATATTCCTTCTGCCTATTTTCTACCTCTTGTTTGGCTAGTCCACCTCTTTTGTCTGTTTTTAGCTTTTGTAATACTTCTTCTTTCCTTAATGTTTCCCACATAATTTTCTCTCCTTCGTATTGGTTTATTCAAATATATGTGGGAAATATTTTTTTATGCGTAATACAATTTATAAATATCAAAAATTTATGTAATTCATATTATATATAGAGGAGGAAATATCATGTTATTTTTAGCTATTTCGAGTAGTATAGACTCTTTTGGAATTGGAATTACTTATGGTATAAGAAATACAAAAATTTCAAATTTAGCAAAACTAATTTTATTTGTCATTTCATTTATTGTATCATTTTTTGCTATATACTTTGGTGACTTTTTAAAAGATTTATTGCCTGATAATATTGCAAATTACATAGGTTGTTGTTTGCTAATTTTTCTTGGTGGATTTGTTTGTTTTCAGAGTTTTAAAAAAGATACTAAAAATCCAGTCTGTGATGAAGTATTTTCAGAACCAAAAATTTATCGTTTTTTTATTAAGTTTTTAGGAATTACTATACAAATTATAAAAGATCCAATTTCTTCTGATTTGGACAAATCAAATTTAATTGATGGAAAAGAAGCTTTATTTTTAGGTGTAGCTCTTTCTCTTGATAGTTTTGCAATTGGTATAAGTAGTGGAATTTTAGGAATTCACTCAATTATTTTTCCTTTAGTTGTTAGTACTTTTCAATTGCTTTTTATTAGCTTGGGAAATTTGCTCGGATCTACTCTTAATCGTTTTAGCAAATTTCCCCAATCTATTTGGTCTATTATATCTGGGATTTTGTTGATAATTATTGGTATAGTTAAATTTTTTTAAATATACTAATTTTTTCACATCTTTTATTTTACAAATTCTTCTTTTTTTAACCCTGTTATTTTTGATATGAATTCTACATCTACTTTCTCCATCAGCATCTTCTTAGCAACAGCCATTAAACTTTCTTTAGCACCTTCCTGTATTGCTTTTTTTCTTTCTCTTTCAGCATCTCTTCTTAATACTTCATGTACATGTGACATAATATCATCTCCCTTACTTTTATTTAATATTATTTCTTTTACTTTTTTTAATTTTCCTTCTTCTAGCTTATCTTCTAGTATGTATTCCACTTCTTCTGCAAACTCTTTGATTTCTTTTTCACTTTCTAAATTATCAGCAAATTTATCTATTGCTTCCATTATTTCTTCCGTTGTATTTAATTTTTCTATTACTGACATCCTTGCTATTGCTGTTCCCCTTCTTATTGCTTCTTCCACATTTCTTATATCTACTAAATTATAACTTAAAAACAAACTACTTCCTTTATAATGTCTAAATTCCTCTTGTGTCTCTATTAAATCTTTTTTCGCTGTCCATCTTGCTCTTCCTGCATATATTACTATTGGTACTACTGTTGCTGTTGGCTTATCTTTTAATCCTCTTCTTGAATTCATTATTGCTACGGTATATTCTGCTATTCTTTCTGCCATCTTCATATCTACTTTTGTTTGTTCTTCTATTAAAAAGAAGACTTCTTTATCTTTTAATTTATATACTATATCACTTTCTTTTTCCTCATATAATTTTGTTATATACTTTGTTTCATATTTTTCTATATCTCCCACTTTTATCTTTTCTTGTGGATCTAGTTCTTCATTTATTAGTTTTACTATTTCTTCTTCATCATTTAATATTTTCCTAAATAATTTATCATGCTTGTGATGTTTAGATTTGCTTTTTAAATTTGTTTCATATTCCTGGCTTACATCACTTAATTTCCATATAGTTTTTCTATTTAAGTAAGCTACTAAATATGGATAATCTTCACTCGTATAATACTGCAATACTTTTCCTCCTTTTTATTTTAATATTCTTGTACCGTAAAATCAATATTTATTTTACAGTAAATTATTCGTTTTAAATCTACTTTTCTTTGTCTTTCACCTCTTTTCGTTATTTTTCTCACTTTTTAATTTTTGGAAAATTCAGATTAAAAATTTGAATACAAATAAAAGATTCTGTATACGAATATATTACCATATTTTTCCATAAAGTACAATACTTTTTATTTATTTTTTTGAAATATTAAATATAATATTTTAGTACAATTGAATAAAATTAAAATTTTCCACACATAATAATATTATAAAAGATATTTTATGTATCCATATATAGTGTAATATGTATATTTTCGACATTTTTTAACATTTGAGATGATGTTTTTACATTTGTGGTCTATTGATATTTTTGTCATAAAATTAGAAAATATTTTATATATTTACAAATAGGATAATAAAGGAATGGTTAAAATGAAAAATGTAGATGCAAAAAAATTATTTAAAACATTAGGAAAAAATGTTAAGTATTACAGAAAATTGTATAACTTAAAAACTGGAAAAATGACACAAGAAAATCTAGCCGAAGCAGTTGACGTTTGTACAGCTCTTATAGGTAATTTAGAAAGTGAAAAAATAGAACAAGGTGTTAGTGTTATTACTTTAGTTAAATTAAGTAAAGCATTAGGCGTTTCTATAGATGACTTACTTAGTCCAACACATCCAAAAGATTAATTTTTAAATAATATTATAAATCTTTTTAATTAGCAAGTAGGAAAATCTCAAACTTGACTTTGAGAAGTGCCACTTGCTAATTTTCATTTCTAATTTCATTTCTTAGGTACAAATCTGGTTGGAAAAGAATTAAATTTTGGCTAGGAAAACAAGTTCGAAATTTATGAGGCGTACTATCTGTACGTTGATTAAATTTCAAATGAAGTTTGACGACGCCAAAATTGTAATTATTTTTCAACCTTTAGTTTTTTGCCAATTTCATTGAAAGTAATTTTGAAATTCCGCTTTCCTCCATAGTAACACCATAAACAGTATCAGCTGCCTCCATAGTACCTTTTCTATGAGTAATAACTAGGAACTGAGTATCTTTAGAAAATTTCTTCAAATACTCTGCAAATCTATAAACATTAACATCATCTAAAGCTGCCTCAATCTCATCTAAAACACAGAAAGGTGCCGGATTAATTTTTAATATTGCAAACAATAAAGCAATTGCAGTAAATGCCTTTTCTCCACCTGATAATAACATCATATTTTGTAATTTCTTTCCTGGTGGTTGTACAGTTATTTCAATTCCACAATCCAAAATGTTTTCTTCATCTTCAAGTTTCAAAGATGCATTTCCTCCACCAAATAGCTCTTTAAATACTTCTGCAAAATTCTTGTTAATCAACTCAAATTGTTCTTTAAATTGTTGTTTCATAGTTGTTGTCATTTCTTGAATCATCTTTCTCAATTTTGCCATAGTATTTTCTAAGTCAACTCTTTGTTCACACATAAAGTCATATCTTTCTTTGGTATTTTTGTATTCTTCAATTGAATCTATATTAATACTTCCTAAATTACGTATATCTGACCTTAAATTATTTACCTTTTTCTGAGTCATTGCAACATTTTCAGGCTTTTTATACTCTTCAGTTATATTATTTGGTGTTAATTCATATTCTTCCCACATTTTGTTAATAATTGATTGTATATCTTCTTCTAATTTAGTCTTTTTTACATCAATTTTAACAATTTGAGATTTTAAATCTTCTATAACTTTGAACTTTTCAGTAATTTCATTTTCTTGCTCTGATAATTTTTTATTTTTATCTTGTCTATCATTTTTTAACTCTTCTATTTTACTTCCACTATTTTTAACCTCTTCTTTGATGTTTTCAATTTTTTGTTTTGTTTCTTTTATAGTTTCTTGTAAATTAAAATTATCACTTTTTATTTGTTCAATCTGCAACTTTTTATTTTCTATACTTTTTAAAGTATTCTCAATATCCATATTTATTCTTTCTTTCATTTCTTCAATAGAAGCTTCACTCTCATCAAAAGAAGATACAGATATTTTTAAATTTGTAATGTCGAAATTCAAGTCATCTACATATTTTTGATTATCTTTATTAAGTTCTGCAAATTCTGTAATAACTTTTGTTAATTCTTCATTTTGACTTGATAATTCTTCAATTTTCTTTTCTATTTCTTGCTTCGTATTTTTAGCCTCTTCTTTTTGTTCTTCTAACTGTTGACCTTCATCTTTCAACTTCTGTAGTCTTTTTTCTAATTTTTCAATGTTCTCATCGATTGCCACAACTTTTTGTTTTTCTGTTGCATATGTTATATCAATTTCTTGCAATTCTTTTTCTAAACTTGTTGCCATTTCTATTGTGTCTTCAATTGAATTTTCAAATTCTTGTTTTTCCTGTTTTATTTTTTCTATTTTTTGTTTAATATCTTTTATCTCTTTTTGCAATTTTTCAATTTCTTTTCCTCTACCTAAAATGTTTACAGTTTTCTTAGCAACAGAACCACCTGTAATTGCACCAGATGGATTTATCATGTCTCCATCAAGTGTCATTATTCTAAATGTATATCCATTTTGCTTTGCAACTTTTATAGCATTATCCATATTATCAACAATTACAGTTCTACCTAGTAAACTTATAATTATTTGCTCATATTTTTTATCAAATTTTATTAAATCTGATGCAATTCCTATAACACCATTTTCTTTTCCTTTTATTTTATCTAGTTTTTTTCCTCTTACAGATGCAATTGGTAAAAATGATGCTCTTCCTAAGTTGTTTTTTCTTAAGTGTTCCACTAATCTTTTTGCATCTTGTTCAGTATCTGTTACAATGTTTTGTAAAGACATACCTAAACTCATTTCAATTGCTGTTTGGTATTGTTCTGGAACATCTATTATATTTGCTAAAACTCCATGCATCCCTTTTCCAAGTTCTTTTACATTTTCACAATCTTTTAAAAGACTTTTAACACTTTTTACATATCCTTCTTTTTCTTTTTCAGTTTCAACTAAAAAACGTAATCTTGATTCTTTTATTCTCATTTCATTTTCTAGTTGATTAATTTGAGTATTGTAAGCTTTAATTTTTTGGTCAGAACTTTGTTTCTTTACATTAATTTCTTCCAATGACTTCAATATGTTATTTCTTTTACTGTCTATTTCATAAAATCCTTTTGAAATATCTTCTTTTTGTAATCTAGTTGAATCAAGTTCAGAGATATAATTAGAAATTTCAGATTTTATTTGTCTTTGTCTTTTTTCATCATTTTCAACATTAATATCTTGTTCATGACTTTGAGATTGCAATTCATATTTTTTATCTGTATTCTCTTCTACTTGCTTTTTATATCCTTCGATTTCTAATTCCTTACTTGATAATTTCTTTGTTATCTCTTCTAATGCTTTTTCTTTTTCCGCTAACTCTTTTTCATATTTTTCTCTATTTTGTTTTAAGTTATCTCTTTTTTCTTCTTTTTGTTTTATCTCATCTTCTAACTCTTTTTTTCTTATTTCTAATTCTTCTATTTCTTTTTCATATCTTTGTTTGTTTTCTTCGTTATTATTTATTCTAGTATTTGCAACATTTATATCGGAATTTAGCATTTCTATTTCTTTTTGACTTTCAAACCCTATATTTGACATTTCTTCAATTTGGTTTGTAATTCTATCTACTTCTTCTTTTAATGCCTCTTTCAATTGTTTTACTTTTTCTAACTTTTCTTCTTCTTCTCCACATTGAGTTGTGTATATTTCTTCATCTTTTACAATTTCTTCTAAATTTGTTTTATATTTTTCTATATTGTATAAAAACAAACCTATTTCTATACTTTTTAATTCTTCTCTTAAACTCAAATACTTCTTTGCTTTTTCTGATTGAGCTTTTAATGGCTCAATATTTGCTTCTATTTCTGCTAAAATATCATTGATACGTAATAAATTAAGTTTAGTATGTTCTAGTTTTTTCTCGCTTTCAGCTTTTCTAGTTCTAAATTTTACAATACCTGCAGCTTCTTCAAATATGTGTCTTCTATCTTCAGATTTATTACTCAAAATTTCATCAATTTTACCTTGTCCAATTATAGAATATCCATCTTTTCCTATTCCTGTATCCATGAATAATTCTAAAACATCTTTTAATCTACATGGTACTTTATTAATATAGTATCCAGTTTCTCCGCTTCTATATATTTTTCTTGTAACTGTTACTTCTGTATATTCTATTTGAAGTGCTCCATCAGTATTATCAAAAACTAATGATGCTTCAGCAAATCCTAAAGATTTTCTATTTTGAGTTCCTGCAAAAATAATATCTAAAGATTTTGTCCCTCTTAGGGATTTCATACTTTGCTCTCCAAGTACCCATCTTATACTATCTGAAATATTACTTTTTCCTGAACCATTTGGTCCTATAACTGCTGTAATTCCTGGCATGAATTCTAATACTGTTTTATCTGCAAAGGATTTGAATCCTTGTAATTCTAATCGTTTTAAATACATTTATTATCACCTTTTGCTTTTCTTTTAATGTATATCTTATTAATCTACTAGAATATTATATTAAATAATTTTGCAGTTCCGCGTAGCGACCAAACGAGCAGAAGCGAGTGCGATTGGAGCAAGCTACAAAATCTTATTATTTGGTTGCGACAACAAGGTACAAAAAAATATTTAATATACTATTCTAGTTATATTAAAATCATAACATTATATTTTAGTTTTCTACCTGTTTAGTTTATACTATTTTACATAGAAAAGTCAACATTTTCCTTCTTTAATTTTTCTTCTTTAGTTTCTCTACGAATCGAAAACCATTTATATCTTCATATTTTTTTATTTGCTTTTCCTGACTTCTATCATTAGTTTCTTCATCTGATATAGCTTCCTCCATAATCTCTTCTTCTGGTTGGTCTACAATAGTTCTAGCGATATTATATATTAATTTTAGCTTTTCTGGAGTACATCTCTCTAGTATCTCTTCAAAATCCTTATTTAAATAATTATTTGCTTCTGGAATTATACCAGTTAATAAATATTCCATAGATACATCCAACAATTGACTTATTTGAGCTAACCTTTTTAAATTAATAGGATATCCCTTTTCAAGTCGTGATACATATGTAACTGCTACATCAATTTCTTCTGCTAGTCTCTCCTGTGTATATCCTTTGTTTTTTCTTGCTTCTTTTATTCTCTCTCCAATTAAGTTATAATCAATACCCATATTACCAACTCCTATTCTAGAGTAAATATATCATCATAAGTTTTTGTTGTCAATATTTTTCATGAAATTAACGTGTAAAAATTTATTTTATAGTTTCTTCTTTTTCTCTTTAAATAAAAAAGCGGAATAAATTCCGCCCTTGAAGAGTCTGATTAAATTTAGGCTCTTCTATTTTATTTTCTCGAAATTT
>CALXCG010000053.1 GCA_944386745.1 uncultured Clostridia bacterium
TTAACATATTTCATATGCTTTTTCTAGTTTTTAAATATTTACATAAATTGACTTTTCGCTAGAAATTTGGTACAATTTATATATTGCTAAATAGCAAAAATAATTAATAAGGAGGTCCATAACTATGGCAGAAATTACACAGGGAGTACGGAAGAAACTAGACTTTAGAGTCGGAAAATCAAAAAAAGGTTGTACTGATATGCATATGCAATCATCACAGAATTTATTATCTGTTTTTAAATATGATGAATCTTTGATGGATTGCCAAAATGTTACTTATGGCTATCGTGGTTTGCTTCAGCCTTTGGTTATATACTTTAGCAAAAGTGTGCCAGATGAAAAAAGGTATGAACTTTACTCTTTGATAGAGAGTGAAAAAACTATGAAAGAGCCACAATTGCAGCCTGATTTGACGGCTTTAGCGTTTACTCTTAGTGTAATGTGTAACGTGAATATACATTTAGAATTAGGTGCTCCTGATTTAATGTATGTTTACAACTAATTTTTAGGAGGAGTTTGCAATTTAAACTCCTCCTCTATTTTTAATATTCAATTTTTATATAATATTATTAATTTATATTTTTATTTCTTTACCAAGATAAGTTGAATAAATATAAATTTTATCTACTTTTCTATTCAAAGCATCCTCAAGAGCTTTTTTATATAATTGTAATTGGCTATCATATTTTTGTATTAGCTCCTCTGCCCCATTTTCTAGATAATCTGTTTTGTAATCTAATAGTACCAAATTGTTGTTTTTATCAATGTAATAAAGGTCAATTACACCTTGAACTAATATTTTTTCTTCTACATCCTTTTTATAGATTTCCTTTGCAGGAATTGTCATATAAAAAGGTTCTTCTCTATGCACTTCTTTTGCGTTTTTTAACTCTTCCCATATATTTGATTTAGTAAATTTTAAAATTGCATTTATATTAATATTCTCCGCTTCTAATTGTGTAATAATCTCCCTATCTTTTAAACTATTTACCAATTCTTTTATATCTGAAAGTTCATAATCTTTTCTGATTTCAAGCTTTTGCATACATAAATGTAATAAAGTACCTTTTCTTGCACCAGTTAACTTTTCTTGTTCTTCATTTTTCATAAAATTAGGTATTTGAAACTTCTCATATGATGATTCGATATTTCCTTCAACAATAGTTCCTTCATCAGTATTTCTTTCATAATTCAAAACATGTTTTATCTTTTTGTTAGCTTCATTATTTAAATTTGCCAATTCTTTCAACTCAGTTACAGAAGTCTTAGTTGGAATTGCAATTGATTCTTCATATTTATATTTGCTTTCTATTACATTTTGTATATCTTCTATGTTTTCAAATTTAACACTAGAGTCATTTAAATTATGATTATTTAGCAAACCAATTACCTCAACATCTTCATCATTTGATTTTTCTAGAGATTTCATTAAATCAGATTTGTTATGTATGTGTAATTCTGCTATATCTGTCATATTTTCTTTTTCATACATATACACAAGCATTATCCAATCTAAATATTTTTTGTATTTCTTTAATAAAATTGGATTAATTTTATTTTCATCATTTAAAGGATATTGCTCAATTTGCCCCATCATTTTTTCTTTTACTTTATCATAATCTTTTTGAATTCCAGTAATATATAGCTTTTCTTTGGCTCTTGTTAATGCAACATATAGAATTCTCATTTCTTCTGAAAGTGTTTCTGTTAAAATTTTATTTCTAATTGCTGCTTTACTCAAAGTGTCATATTGTATTTGTTTTTCATAATCAATATATTTTACACCTATACCCATTTCTTGATGTAACAATATACTTTCATTTAAATCCATTAAATTGAATTGTTTCCCTGTGCTTGATAAAAATACAACTGGAAATTCAAGTCCTTTACTTTTGTGTATACTCATTATTCTAACAACATTTTCATTCTCTCCAATAATTTTTGCTGCTCCTAAGTCTCCACTACTTAGATGTATTTTTTCAATAAAATGTATAAAGTTATATAATCCTTTGAAACTTGCTGTTTCATATTGCTTAGCCCTTTCAAATAGCATCCTTAAATTTGCTTGCCTTAACATTCCATTTGGCATAAGGCTAACATAGTTATAATATCCAGTATCTGAATATATTTTCCAAATTAGTTCATCTAAAGCTAAATATTCTTGCTCTTTTCTCCAATTATCTAAATTATTTAAAAACTGCTCTATTTTATTACTTAATTCACTATTTACTGATATTTTAGCCTTTTGCATACATGTATAAAAATCATCTTTTTTATCACTTAAACGTATTTGTATTAATTCATCATCTGTAAATTTTCCAATTGGTGACCTTAATACTGTTACTAATGGAATGTCTTGAATTGGATTATCTATTATTTTTAATAAGCTCATTATTGTTTGTATTTCTATTGAGTCTAAATATTCTTGTGAACTGTCTGAAAATACAGGTAATCCCAAATTTAATAATTCTTGTTCAAATATTGGAGCAGATTTCGATGTTGCTCTTAATAGAATAACGACGTCTTTATATTCTATATCTCTGTATTTTTCTTTTTTTCTGTCATATACTTGAAATTTATTTTTTATTAGTTCCTTTATTTTATTTGCTACAAATCTTGCTTCTAACTCAATATCTTCAATGTGTTCTTCTACTTCTTCATTATTTTCATCTTTATTAATTTGTTCTTCTGTTTGTATTATATGAATTTCTGTCTTTTGATTTTGATTAATCTCTGGATAATTCGCACCTAAGTTCAAATATTCTTCTTTATCATATAAGATATCTCCTAATTGATTGCTCATAATATCTTGAAAAATGATGTTTGTGAAATCTAATACATTTTTCTTGCTACGAAAGTTTTTAAATAATTGTATTTTCAAGTCATCATTTTCGCCTTTTTCTTCTTTTTTCTTATATGTATCATATTTGCTCAAAAACAATTCTGGCATTGCTTGTCTGAATTTATATATACTTTGCTTAACATCTCCTACCATAAATATGTTTTTGTTATTTGAAACAGCTGTCAAAATATATTCTTGTACCAAGTTACTGTCTTGATATTCATCTATTGCAACTTCTTTAAATTTATTTTGATATTTTTTTGCTATTTCACTTTTTTCAATATGTCCTTCTTCATCTGTTTTTAAAAGTATTTTTAATGCAAAATGCTCTATATCATGAAAATCTACTATATTCTTATCTCTTTTTCTTTTTGAAAACTCTGTTTGGAATTCTAATATTAAATTTTCTAGCTTTTTTAAAACTAAATACATATCATATATATCTTGATTTGCTTCTTTTGAATTGCAAATTAGAATTTTCTTAGATATGTTCTTTATTTTCTCTTTTACCTCATCTCTTACTTCTTTTGCCTTTTCTTTTATCTCTAAATTGCTACTTTTTCTAGGCCATGTAACAAATTCTAAATTATTAGCAATAGTATATGCATCATCCCAAGAATTTGTATGTTCTTTTAGAGTTTCTAATTGTTCAATATCAGTTCTAATTGTCTGCCAAAATTTTTCTAATTCTGGCTCAACACTTAAATGTTTTTCTATTCTATTTAATGATGTAATACTATCTATTATGATTTCTTTTACTTCTTTTAATAACTCCTTTCCCCATATTGTGTTACTAAAATCTTCTTCTAGTTTATCTTCTAAATTAAACATTTCAATTTTTTCGTTTAACCATTTTTCAGGGAATGGGTTGCTTTGTATATATGAATATATTTTCAAAACTAAGTCTTTTAAAGGTGTATCATCTCTGTAACTTGTATATATATTTATTAATTTTGTAAAGTCTTCATCTTCTTTTTCGTATTTTTCTTCAAATATGTCATCAATTACTTCTTGTTTTAGTAGTTCTATTTCGGATGTATCTGCTATTCTAAAATTTGGAGATATATTTTCTAATTCATAGAAGTAGTTTCTTACAACTTCTAAACAAAATGAGTCTATTGTACATATACTTGCTTTGTTTAATAGAGTTATTTGTTTTTGTAAGTTTTCATTTTCTGGTTCTTCATCTAATTTTTTATATATTGCATCTAGTACTCTTTCTCTCATTTCAGATGCTGCAGCATTTGTAAATGTAACTACTAATATTTCGTCTATATTGATTTTTTCGTTTAATACTTTGTTTATTATTCTTTCTACTAATACTGCTGTTTTACCACTTCCGTGCTGCTGCTGCAACTAATATGTTTGAACCTTTTTCATTTATGGCTTGTTCTTGTTCTTTTGTCCATTTTACTTCTCCCATAATTATTTTTTCGACCTTTCTTTTAATTTAACTTTTTATTATTATATCAAATTTATCTCAAATTTTCTATTTAGATTTATGATTTATTTAGTTTTTTCTTAAGAATTTTTTAATAGACTTTTTACTTATTATATGTTAAAATTTCTTTTGTTGAAAGGGATGATTTTTGATGTCAGATTATAAAAGGTATAATCCTAATTTCAAATCTGGTTTAAGTAATGAACAAGTAAATGAAAGAATAAAAGAAAATTTAATAAATCATGATACAACTGTTCCAACAAAAAGTGTTAAACGTATTTTATATGAAAACTTTTTTACATTATTTAATATGTTAAATTTACTACTTGCAATTGCAATTTTTGCAGTTGGATCATATAAGAATATGCTATTTTTGTTTATTGTTATTATAAATACTGCAATTAGTACGATTCAAGAAATACATTCTAAACGAGTTGTAGATAAATTATCACTTATGGTCACATCAAAGATTAATGTTATTAGAAATTCTACAAAACAAAATATTTCTATTTATGAGCTTGTATTAGATGATATTGTTGAATTTAATACAGGGAATCAGATTCCAACTGATAGCATAATACAAGATGGTGAAGTTTTAGTTAATGAGTCTTTTATTACCGGTGAGCCTGATAGTATTACTAAGAAAAAAGGTGATACTATTTTGTCTGGTAGTTATATTATAAGCGGTAAGTGTTTTGCGAAAGTTGAACATATAGGAACAGACAATTATACTTCTAAGATTTCAAGTGGTGCAAAATATATCAAAAAAGTTAAATCTGAAATAATGACTTCATTGAATAAGATTATTAAGGTTTTAACATTTATTATTATTCCTATTGGTATTTGTATGTTTTATAGCCAATTACATTTACAAGGAAATACTTTGCAAGATGCTGTTGTTCAGTCAGCCGCATCAATTATTGGTATGATTCCAGAAGGACTTGTTCTTTTAACAAGTACAGTTCTTGCAATTAGTGTTATTAGATTATCTAAGTCTAAGGTATTGGTTCAAGATTTGTATTGTATTGAAACTTTGGCAAGAGTTGATACTTTATGTTTGGACAAGACTGGCACTTTGACAGAAGGTTCTATGGAAGTAAAGGATTTTGTATGTGTAAATACTGAAAAAAATAATATGAAGAATATTTTAGCTAATATATCTAAATTTTCTGAAGATGAAAATTCTACTATTTTAGCTATTAAGGATTATTTTTCAAATGTTAAAGATGAATTTAATCCTATAAATAAAATACCTTTTTCTTCTGATAAAAAATGGTCTGGAATTTATTTTGAAAATCAAGGTTCATATATTATTGGTGCTCCAGAATTTGTATTGAAAAATGATTTTGATAAGTATAAAGATGATATAAAGAAATATTCAGAAGATTACAGGGTTTTGGTTTTAGCTCATTCTGAACATGATTTCAATAATAAGAATTTGCCAAGTGATATTGTTTTATTAGGTTATGTGTTTTTACTTGATAAAATACGTCCTGATGCAAATAAGACTTTGGAATTTTTTGAAAAACAAGGTGTTGATATTAAAATTATTTCAGGTGATAATCCTATTACTGTTTCTAAGATTGCTAAAAATGTTGGGGTTAAAAATTATGATAAATATATTGATATGTCAACAGTTAGTGATGATACTGATTTAAAGGACATTGTTTTGAATTATACTATTTTTGGTAGGGTTTCTCCTACTCAAAAACAATCTCTTATTAAATCTCTTAAGGATAATGACAGGACTGTTGCAATGACTGGTGATGGTGTTAATGATGTTCTTGCTTTAAAAGAAGCGGATTGTAGTGTAGCAATGGCAAGTGGAAGTGATGCAACTAAGAATATTTCTCAATTGGTTTTATTGAATTCTGATTTTGCTGCAATGCCTAAAATTGTTGCTGAAGGAAGAAGAACTATAAATAATATTCAAAGATCTGCCTCACTATTCTTAGTAAAAACTATATATTCAACTATATTTGCTTTGATGTTTTTATTTATGGGTGAACAATATCCTTTTGAGCCAATACAATTATCATTAATTAGTGTTACAACAATTGGTATTCCTTCATTTATGTTAGCATTAGAACCTAATAAAGAAAGAATTAAAGGAAGATTTTTGCAAAATGTTGTTGCAAAGGCTTTTCCTACTGCAATTACAAATGTTATAACTATTTTTGCTTTGACTATTCTAAATAAATTTGGAATAATCGCTGAAGAATATTTTTCTAGTTTATGCGTAATTTCAACAGGACTTAGTGGTTTGGCTTTATTGTTTACTTTAACTAAGTCAAGAAAAAGTGAAAATTCAAAATTGCCTGTTTCTATATATAGATTAGTGCTTGCAATTTGTATGGCTATTTTGTTTGTTTTAGGTTTAACGATTGGCTCTTCCTTATTTAGTATAGTTGATTTATATGTTATTAAGGATTTTATTTTTGATGTTTTAGTTATTGTGATTGTTAATTTTGTTATTTTGAATTTGTTGTTTGCTAAGGTGTTGAAAATCAAATAAAGAGTAAACCTCCTCTTCGTATTTTATTGTGTACGAAGAGGAGGTTGTGCAATTAAAAGTCTAAACTTTTGAAAACTCTACAAAAGCTTCCAGTAGATTGTTACATTTTTCCCTAATATCCTTTTCAATTGCTCCGGACAATGGTATTCCTCTAAAAGTATCAATTATAAGTTCAGGCAAATAAGAAATCATATAAAATATTTTGAATATTTCATTATCACCTTTTTTAAAATTTGTTACCAGCCGTTCTCCATACTTTAATAAAGTATAGAAATTATTTCTTCCATAATATTCGATTATAAAGGTATCCTCTTCATCAAAACAAATTTTAATCCTAGAAACAAGGTCTAAAAAAGTTGCTGCTCTTTGTTTTTGAGCGATTTCTAATTTTTTATTCATGTCTTCTTCTAAATAATTTTCTATGTATGCTTGCGAAACCGCTTTTAATTCCAATTCAAGAGATTTTATTGCATCCTCTAGTCTACCTCTTGTCTCCCGATACTTCTTTGAATCTTCTTTTTCGACATAATTGTACTCGCACATTTTTTCTTCCTCCTTGATATTGAATTCAATTTACAAGTTACTGCACATAGCTAAATTGCTATGTTTATATTTTAACATAGTTACATAATTTTGTAAAGAAAGCGTTTAAATTAATTTTTTAAACTCATCTTTAATTCGAAAACAGTTGAATTTTGCATATATAAAAAGAAACCAGCCTAAATTAGTAGGTTGGTTTCTTTTACAGAGTTATGCTTATACTCTGTCCAGTAGAGCGATGACTTTAAATTGTGTACTTATTGATTCATTGTAGCCAACAGCCGCTAGACTGTGAAATTCTAGACAAAATTTAATCTTGTTGCTAGTTTTCTTGACTTTGTTAATTGCTTCTGTTGCATTTAATGCTTCTAAAATTCTCATGTTTTTCAGATAAGAGTTGTTTTCTTTTCTAATTTCTTCTAGAAGTTCTTTATTTATTTGAGATATTAATTTCCGTTGTTCTCCAAGATTATATTCACAAAAAAGTGAAGCATATTTTGCTAGTTCTTCAGATGTATATATCCCTCTTTTTAATTGCTCTTTAATCGTGTAGAGCTCACCAAAAACTTCCGTTTCGTATTTCCCTTCTATTATCCGTTTCACAATTTTTGATGCTTGTTTTTCTACTGGTAATCTTTTCATATTGCAATTCCTCCTTAGGTTTTTTATGTATATATTGTATCAGATTTTTTATTCTAAGTCAATTTATGTAAATATTATTTTTCATTTATTTCAAAGCTCTTAATGAATTAATAATTGCAATAACCGAAACACCTACATCTGCAAAAACAGCTTCCCACATTGTAGATAAACCAAAAGCACTTAAAATTAGAACAGCTATTTTAATTCCAATAGCAAATACAATATTTTGTTTTACAATTCTCATTGTTTTTTTAGAAATATTTATTGCTGTATTTATTTTAGAAGGTTCATCTGTCATTATAACAATATCTGCTGCTTCTATCGCGCTATCAGCACCTAATCCTCCCATTGCTATACCAATATCTGCTAAAGCTAAAACTGGAGCATCATTTATTCCATCTCCCACAAATACTAATTTTCCTTTTTCTGTTTTCTCTTTAAGCAATTGTTCTACTTTTTCTACCTTTCCATCTGGTAATAATTCAGTATATACTTTATCTATACCTATTTCTTTAGCAACACTTTCGCCAACATCTTTTCTATCACCTGTTAGCATAACTGTTTGTTTTATATTATTCCTCTTTAAGTCATCTATTGCTTTTTTAGAATCTTCTTTTATTTCATCAGATATTACTATATATCCTACAAACTTATTATTTATTGCAATATATACAATTGTTCCTACTTCGTTACATTTTGTATATTTTATATTTTTTTCTTGCATCAATTTTTCGTTTCCGGCTAAAACTTCTTTATCTTCTATTGTAGCTACAACTCCACGACCTGATAATTCTTCTGTTTTTGAAATTAAATTTGTATTTATTTCTTCTCCATAGGCTTTTTTAATTGATACTGATATTGGGTGATTTGAATAACTTTCTGCATATGCTGCATATTTTATTAATTCTTCTTTTGATATTCCTACAGGTTCAATTTTCTGTACTTCAAATACTCCTTTTGTTAATGTCCCAGTTTTATCAAATACAACAATTTCGCTGTTTGATAGTGCTTCTAAATAGTTACTACCTTTAACTAATATTCCTTTTTTAGATGCTCCTCCTATTCCTCCAAAAAATCCTAAAGGTATTGATATAACTAAAGCACAAGGACAAGAAACAACTAAAAATGTTAAAGCTCTATATAACCAATCTGTAAATTCTGCTCCTTCAATAACTAATGTAGGAATAACTGCTAGAAATACTGCAATTATTACAACTGCTGGTGTATAATATTTTGCAAATTTAGTTATAAAGTTTTCTGACTTTGATTTTTTGCTACTAGCATTTTCTACTAAATCTAGAATTTTACTAACAGTTGATTCTCCAAATTCTTTTGTTACTTCTATTTCTAGTAATCCATTTTGATTTATACAACCACTTAATACTTCATCATTTTCTTTTACCTCTCTTGGCAAAGATTCACCTGTTAGGGCTGATGTGTCTAGCATTGAATTTCCTTTTATTATTTTTCCATCAAGTGGTATTTTTTCTCCTGGTTTTACAATTATTGTTTCTCCGATTTTTACTTCTTCTGGATTAATTTTTGATATTTCATTATTTCTTTTTACATTTGCATAATCTGGCCTAATATCCATCAAACTTACAATTGATTTTCTAGATTTATCAACCGCGTAGCTTTGGAATAATTCTCCTACTTGATAAAATAGCATTACTGCTACTGCTTCTGGAAACTCTCCAATTGCAAATGCACCAATTGTTGCAAGTGCCATTAAAAAGTTCTCATCAAATATTTTTCCTTTAAAAATATTTTCAATGGCTTCTAATACAATTTCAAAACCAACAATTAAATATGCTATTATGTATAAAACTTTATTTATCCATTCATTAGGAAAGTTAATTACTAATGCTATGATAAATAGTATAAAGGCAATTACTATTTTTATCCCCTCTTTATAATTCTTCAATATGTTCACGACCTTTCTTTACAATTTGGCTAATGTGGTCATCATCTAAGCTATAATATACAACTTTGCCCTCTTTTCTAAATTTTACTAGTTTTGCTTGTTTTAATAATCTTAATTGATGAGATATTGCTGATTGTGTTGTTTGAACTATGTTTGCTATATCACAAACACAAAGTTCATTTTCCATAAGAGCATATATTATTTTCATTCTTGTTGAATCTGCAAATACTTTAAAAAATTCTGCTAAATCATAAATTAAACCATCTTCTGGAATTTTCTTTTTCACTTCATTTACTACATCTTCATGAAGTACTACACATTCAAATAATTCATCATCCATCTTTTTTCTCCTCCTTTTTTGCGTGGTCAGTTTGGGGACAGGTTCCGACTGACCATTTTTGGTCACTTTAGGGACGCCACTTTTTATATTTGTTTTGTCATGTGATTATTTGTTCATATATTCATTTTATTCTTTTAATATTTTTTTGTCAATACTTTTATACAAAAAAACACAAATTCTATTTAAAAATAAAAATAGAATTTGTATTTTTAGCGTTTTAGTTATATTTATATATTATTATATTTAAATAATTTCTTCAATTTCTCCTATTGCGTAAAGTGGTATATTAGTTAACCATTCTTCCTTTTTATATTCCGTCATGGATGTTCTTACATTCTTTGTGGTTTTATATTTTGTTACAAACTCCTTTAAACTTTTGGCTTTT
>CALXCG010000054.1 GCA_944386745.1 uncultured Clostridia bacterium
CAATTTTTTATCTAACAAAATTACTTAAAAATTTTTCCGAAAAACTATTGACAATTAATAGTTAGTCTTTCTTTACTGCTAAATAGAATATTTTAATTAAAATATTCTATTATTAAGTGTTTACATAAAAATTTTACTACTTTTACTAAATTTTGTCAATATTTACACATTATTTTCTTTGGAGGATATATCTCATATAATCCTATTCTATTTACTGTAATGTTAAACGGTTTAAATCCATTCATAATCTTGCTTTGAAGTTTTAAAATTTTTGTATAATCTTTATCAATATGAATGGTAATATGTGGAATAAATACTTGTGGATTATATTTTTCTACTTTTTGATTATCATTATTATATATAAACTCTTGTATATTTGTAAATTTTTCATTTTTTTCAAACTCGAAATATAGATTGTAACTATTTTGAGTAGATTTTTTTATTTTTGTTCCTATTATTTTTAATTCAAATTCATTAAATTCAAATTTATTTATTATATCTTTTATCTCTATTGGATTTTTATTTTTCCATACACATATAGTTGAATGCAGTGGTAATTTGTCTTTTTCTTCTCTATTTTCTTCATCATATTTAAGTTTGCACATTTTAAATTCTACATTTTTAAAATGCCAATTAATTTTATCTAAACTTTCATTATCAAACATAGCTATACATGTTATTTTACTGTTTTCAAATTCCATATTTCTAACCTCCATATTCATAATTTTAGCATAATATAAAAAAAGAAAAAAGTATTAATATAAAAAACTTTGACTTTTTATTTTAAAACTGATAAACTATAATAAATTTTATTGGGGTTAAGGTTGAATAATATCCAATATATGGAATTATTCCTTCGAATTTGTGCCTTAAGAGAAAGGAATGATATTAATTATGAAAGATATTGAATTTAAAAGTAGTACTCAAAAGTTTAAATATAGGGTTAATGGCGTTATTATTAACAATAATAAACTATTGACACTAAAAATGAAAAATAATATTTCCTATTGCTTACCTGGTGGTCATGTAGAACTGGGGGAAGATAGCAAATCTGCTATCTTAAGAGAAATGTTAGAAGAAATTGGCACTCCTGTTTCAATTGTTAAAGAACTAGCAATAGTTGAAAACTTTTATTTAGATAAAAATAATTTTCAAACTCATGAAATAAGCTTTTATTATGTTGTAAATCCAGATAATTTTGATAAAATTTCTTTGCCAAAATACGAAAGAGAAGAAAATGATAAAGGAGAAGTCAAAATCCATAATTTTGAATGGCTTGACATTTCTATGTTAGAAGATTACGATTTTAGACCAGAATTTCTTAAAGAAAAATTGATAGATAAAAATTATAACTTTGAACATATTATAAAAAAATAAAGGTTCACTTCACATTGAACCTTTATTTTTTTCTTTTTTATTTTTCCTTGAAATCTTTTTTTGAAATTTTCCCTTTAATTTTAATTTTTTGACTAATTTCTTTAATACTCTCTTTCATTATAAAAGTTCTATTTTCAATAAAATTACATAATTTAATATTTGCATTTAACTCATTTATTTTTGTGGCTAATTTTTGAATTTCATAGCAAATAAACTTACCTTCTTCATTAGTTTTAATTCTTTTATGCTTTCTCCATAAATTTTCTCTTAATCCTTTCAATTCAATTATTTTATTTATAGCTGAAGATTTATATTCTTTTACTTCAGTAAGTGTAGTTATATTATATTTTGCTAAAAATTTTGCAGAATTTGAATAACTATCCATTTTTTTGATTTCTTCTTTCATGGTTTTTGAATATTTAGGTGGATAATCTTGTTTTGGAAATATTTTTAGTAAATAACAATAATATAAATATAATGCTCGTAATCCTTTAGCTTTTTATTTATGACTTATAGCAGTTCTACTTTTTCTCTCATATCTTCCAATTAAAGTATGCACTTCAGGAAAAGGAACTTTAAAAGATGGTGTATGCTTTATTCTAAATAAGATACTTTCTTTTGAATATTCTTCTCCAAAAGTTCTTTCTACTCTGACATATCTTTTATAAGGAAACTTTCTAATACTCATTTTATTACTTGAATGTTCTAATTCATAGCCCATTTTAGTTAATATTTTTGTAAAATCATTATATGTACTTGCTTGTGATATTGCATAATCTATATCTGTACGAACTGAATTAAGATATTTACTACTTCTGGCATATTTATTAGAAATATTTTTATAATAACTTTTTTCTTCTAAAGTTTGTAATTCATATTCTTTACATATATTGTCTGATACTTTTCTCATAATAGCATAATTTGTTTTATTATCATAATACTTTTTTCCGTCTATAAACGAAACAGAGTTTATAACAAAATGATTATGCACATTTTTAGTATTAGTATGAGTTGTAACAACAACTTGAAATCTATCACCCCATAATTCCTCTGCAAGTCTTATTCCAATTTCATGTGCTTTATCAGTAGTTACTTCACACCCTTTAAAAGATTAATAAGCATGAAAACCTAAAATTCCACCTATTTTATTAAATTGCTGTTTGGTAATACTCATTTCCTTAAAAGCTATATCTGCCATACAATTTATACCTGTAACATACTTTTTATTATCTGTTTTATTTTTGTTAGTAATATAATCGATAACATTGTCAAATCTACTTTTAATTTTCCATATCTTTGTTGTAGCCATATTAATCCTTTCTAGCAGGCATTAAATACATTTCTTGTATATCAATTATAAAGTCAGTTATTTTATCTGCTATTGCAAAAAATTTATTGCTATCCACATACTGATATCTATTTGCTTGTCTTGCTAATTGATTTACATTAATTGCTATTCCTCTTAGATCTTTTAAAACATAATAAAAATTCTCATCTGGTTTTTCTTTTAACTTATAGCCATTTATAAAACTTCTTATAAATTCTGCTTCATACAAACCTGCTTTTTTAGATTTTTCTTTTAACAATTTATCTTCGTATTCATTTAACCAAAACTGTTTTTTTATTGTTCTATCTCTCATTAAAAATCAACTCCATTTCTTTTTAATAGGGTTTTGGACTAAAGTCCCATTCAGAATTGTGGCGGGAGTAACAATTCAGTGCTTGCTAATACACAAAAAGCTTTAGTTACTCCTGCTACATTCTTATATTTCTATTTTAGAATTCCAATTTTTTTGAAGAAAAAATATGCTTCTTTACTACTTAAAAAGAAAATTTCTTTTTCTTCGATTAATTGCATATCATAATAAATTTTTACCAATTTTGAAAGAGCAAAACACTCATCATTTGATAAATTTCTATTTGTAATCTCTCCTTCTAAAACAAAAACTAAGTTTTCATTTTTATCTAAAATTTCATGAAATTCTTTTTGCAATTTAATATATTCTTCGTTGTTATTTCTTAAATATCTTTTAATATCCTCTATATATTCTTCAAACATATCTTCATATTCTGTATAAAAATTTTCTACTTTTTCCATAACTTTTTTACCTCCATTAAACATAAATTAATTCATTAAATATAATTTCTTCAACACGATTTTTAATATTATTCATTTTAGCTACCCATTCCATTTGATTATTAGCTTTTAGCTCTTCTGTTATATTTTCTCGTCCAGCAAGTTGTTGCATTAATAATTCAAATCTTTTATTTGCACTTTCATCTGTTTCAATTAAATGACTTTGCAATTTGTTATTCATCAGTAAAATAGTATATTCTGCTTTTTTATGTTCTTTTAAATATCTTAATCTCATTCTGCCATATTTACCTAAAATGAAGCCTTTTGTATTTTTTTGAGCTACTATATTGGGGATATAGTAATCTCCTTGTTTGCTATATTCAATATTCATCCTAATTCCTCCATTTCTTAATCTTTATTTATTCCATTCCAATTATTGTTTGCATATAAATAAGATAAATCATCATATTCTCGTTGTTCAAAGTTTGATTTAGTCTTCTTACTATTTTTATTATAACTATTATTATTTTTACTATTTCGTACTTTTTCCGATAGTTCAGTCGTAAAATTTCCGATACTTGAATCGTACTTTTTACGATTTATCTTTCCAACATATATCTTATATGTTTTTCCTTTGCCCATTCTTCTTTCACTTATTAGTTTAAGTTCTTTTAATTGCCTAAAGGCTTTAGTAGCAGTTTTGTCAGATATATTAAGTTTTTCCTTAGCCTCTTTTCTAGTAAGAATTAAATATATAAGTCCATTTTCGTCTATCCATTTGTTTTTAATAGATACTGATAATCTATCTAGTAATAATCCATATAGAATAATCGCATCTGAACTTAATTTTCCTTTATAATATTCATTCGTAAACAATTCTTTTGGAATTTGATAGAAACAAAACTGGAATGCTTCTTCAGCACAATAAGGTATAAATTCCATAACTTTTCCTTTCCAAGCCATGAATTTTATAAGATTAAGTGATATCAATCATTAGAATAAAATTTTTCCTAACTTTATTTCCTAACATTTTTTCACATATTATTGAAACTCGTTAGAACTTAATACGAAAAGAAACCCAGTACTCAAATTACTTTGAATACTGGGTTTAAACCATTTTAGAATTCTCTTGAGTTTTCTTAAAAACTCTTAAAAATTGCTATTGTCTGGTGCCAACGAAGTAGTTATCTACAACTTTTTTCACACCTTTAACGATTGATACAAATATCAATCAATTTATCATTCTTAATTTAACATAATTTTTATAAAGATTCAATAGTTTTAAATGAAGTTTATTGAAAAAAATGTAAATTTATGATATTGTTTAGCTATACGAGTAATTTTTAAGAGTAAATTATAGGTAGGAAAAATTATGAATAAAGAAATATCGACAATAAAAAAAAGTATTAAACAGAAAAGTATTGATTATCGAGATATACCATTAGAGTTAAGAGATAATATAGATATTATAGAAGCAGAAAGAAAATCAGGAATGAGAGTATATTCTAATAGAGGATATGATGTGATTTTCAATAGATTTTTTGTTCAAGAAGACATAATAGATTTTAGTGATAATAGTATATTAAAAACAATAACAACTAATTTTGAATCATTTGATGACTATTACGAATATTTAAAAGGCAATATATATGAAAAGTCTTGCTACTATCAATGTGAATTTACTTCAAGACAGATAAAAAAATACAAAATAGATGTTAATAAGATTAAGAATAATGCTTTTATAAATTATACTATTGCAGATGATAGTCTTGATAAAGAATTAGAAAATTTAAATGATGAATTTAAAAATGCAGAATTAAAAAAAGAAAAAAATAAATTGTGGATTAACAAAGTTTTAGATTGTAAAAATTTAAAAGAGTTAATGAAAGTTCTACGTAATTTTGAAAAAAGCAAATATCATGAATATTATTTTGAAGATATACTTATTTATTATTTCATTAAAATTAAACCTAAAAAAGCATTTAAAATTTTGATGGATTCAATAAATAATTGTGAGAACATTATATCAGAAGAAAAGATGTGTTTATATTTTCCAGCAAAAGAAGTTCTAAATTCAATAAATTACAATAAAAATGTGCGAGCACCAACAACAATTAGCAAGTATATAAAGAAATTAAAAAATTTGGCAAATGATATAGACAGTAATAATTATACAAAAGAAACTAACTGCAAATTTGATATAAGAACAAATTATTTTATAATTGAAGAATCATATAAAATAACAGGAAAAAATTGGCCAATTATAATTAGAAAGTATTTTTATGATATTAAAGAACTTATAAAATATTTAGATGGAGATTTATCTAATTGTGATTTATCAAAAGCAGTAATTTCAAAAAAAGATATAGAGAATTGTAAAACAAATGAAAATACATTATTACCATTGGATAGTACAAAAATATCACATATAGTAAATAAGTATTATGAATCGGAAAAGTTTTGGGTTTTACAAAAATGGACAGATCAAAATGGAAATACTTTATTTGAAAGAAAAAGAGGCTTTAAATACTTTTTTAATTATATTTATTATTTGCATAATGATTTGAGTAATGCTGACTTGCTTTTTTGCGAAGGTCTTTCAAATTTAAAAAATATTGAAGATATTAAATTTGATAATGCACATATTAGAAGTGAAATAATGGATAAACTTGGATTGAAATATGGAATATTAAATAATTCTAATAATCCTCTTTCATTTGAAAAAACGATAAATAATGAGAAAGAAACACAATTAGTATTAAATGAAAGCAGAGATTTATTATTAAATGAATCAATGAACGATTATAATAGTTATATAAGAGTTTCCTATGTATCAGATATACATTTAATGCATAGATTACAAAAGTGTAAATCAATATTTGATATTGAATTTACAATAAAAGACATAATAATAAATATCTTGAAAAATAGTAGTAATATTCTTTTAATAGGTGGAGATGTATCATCTAGCTATGATTTTTATAAAGTGTTTATTACTGAATTATCAAAAGAATTAAATAGATATAGTATAAAAGTTATATTTATTTTGGGAAATCATGAATTATGGGATTTTGCTGGGCATAAATTACAAAATATTATTGATAATTATAAAAATTTAATAATATCAAATGGTATGTATTTTATACATAATAATCTATTATATATTGAAGATAAAAAGATAGAAGAAATTTCAGAAGAAGAGATGAATAGCCTGTCAGATGATGCAATTAGAGTAAAATTAAAAAAGGCAAAATTAGTAATTAGTGGAGGGATAGCATTTTCTGGATACAATAATTATTTTAACGCTAATAACGGAATTTATAGATATACACTAAATCGAGAACAAGAAATAGCTGAAACTAAAAAATTTGAGAAAATATATGATAAATTAACCACTTGTATTCCTGATAAACACGTTATTATTTTTACTCATACTCCTAAAAAAGATTGGTCAAAATCAGAGAAATATGTTAGAAATTGGGTTTATGTAAGTGGACATACTCATAGAAATTATTTTTATGACGATGGAGAATATAGAATATATGCAGATAATCAATTAGGATATAATTATAAAACTGCTTTTGTGAAATCCTTTTGTATAGAATATGATTATGATTTGTTTTCAGATTATGCAGATGGAATATATACTATAACAAAAACTCAATACAATGATTTTTATAGAGGAAAAAATATTGGAATGGATTATAATAGAGATGGTGAGATATTCATGTTGAAAAAAAACGGTTACTATTGTTTTATCAGACCATCTTCGAGAGGGTTAGCTATATTAAATGGTGGTGCATTAAAATCATTAAATGTAAAAGATGTTCATTATTACTACGATAATATGGATAGTCAAATTTTGCTAAATAAAGAACCCTTAGAAAAATATACTAAATATCAAAAAATCGTTTCTAATCAGGTTAAAGAAATTGGCGGATCTGGAACAATACATGGTTCAATTATAGACATAGATTTCTTTAATCATATATATGTAAATCCTTTTGATGGAACACTATCAGGATATTATGCTTTGGATATTATAGATAAATACATTTTTGCTAATATACCATCATTATTAAAGGCTAATTGTCCAACATTATATAAAAATTATACTAAAATGTTAGGAACTGATAAATCTAATACACTTATAATCAAAGGACAATCAACAGAAATAATATTAAAACCAACATATTATCCAGGTACAGATATATATAAAGCTTCGAGAGAAATAAAGAAAATGCAAAGATTAAATAATGGAATATTAACAGTATGGCATAATGATTATAGGAAATTTTTTAACAATGATAATAGAAAACTTTTAAAATAAGAGGCAATTAATAATACTTAAAAAGTACATTGCTTTTTCTTCATTACAATATAACAATATGTATGTGATACCAAAAATATAATCAAAAATCTTGGAATAAAAAAGTAAAAAATAACAAATTATTGTAAAACTAAAGGCGAATGAAAATTTTTTTCATTCGCTTATATCAATTTCTATACATATATCAATTCGTTAAAAACAATTTCTTCTGCTTGAGCCTTAATCGAGTTCATTGTACCAACCCAATAAAGCATATCTGTATTTTTCATATTTTCTGTCAAATCACTTTTTTCTTTCAGTTGGTCAATTATCTGATTCACTCTCGTTTGAGTTGTTTCTTGTATTTCTTTTAAATGAGTATTTAAAGTACCATTTATGAGCATTATAGTATAATCAGCCTTTTTGTGTTCTTTTAGATATTTTAATCTCATTCTACCATATTTATTTAAAACAATTTTTTCTTCTTTTGGTACTACTATATTTGGTATATAATAATCTCCCTCTAAACGATATTCAATACCTGTTCTTTCATCTATTTTTGTTTTTGCTAATTCTTTATTCATAATTTTTTCTCCTTTTAAAATCCGATATCATTATTTCTCTTTTTACTTTTTGTTTGCTTATTTTCATCTGGCATAGTTACTTTCCTAGCAATATTATTTGCAATTTCATTGTCGTTATCATCAAATATTCCTTTTTTATACAAGTCATCACTTACTATTTTATAATTTTCATCTTTATCATAGCAAATTCTTTTATGAAAATGCCCCATAATTCTATACCAGAAGTCTTTAAATTTCTGTAATTCTTGTTTTATTTTTTCTTTTTCTACTTTTAATTTGCTAATAATCTTTTCCTTTGCAGACAAATCTTTTTTTAATCTATCAATTTCATCAGTTTTTAACTCTAATTGATATTTTAGTGAAGAATTTTCTTGTGCTATTTCAAAAGAACTATGTTCAAAATCTTTAATAGCCATATTTAAGTCATTTACACTTCTAACTGTTTTAGTAATATCTTTTACATCTTTTGTAAAATTTTTGATTTTTTCAACATCCTCGTTTGAAATAAGATTATTATTTTTATTAAGTTTAGATGGTTTTAGTTTACCTAATATTGCATTTATATCGTTACTGCTATTGTCTAGTTTTTCTGTTTGATTATTTGCTTCAGTAAGTTTTTGTGTGTTCTTGTCCAATTGTTTCTTAATTTTTTTGTAATTACTCATATCTTTTACATTTATATCTTGATTTCTACCTTTTTGTTTTTCTTTTAGTCTAGTATCAACTTCATAAAACTTATTATATGACTTAATACAAGCATTTCTCATTTTGTCTTGTATTTCAGTTAATGATGTTTTAGTAAATAGCTTGCTTTTTCCAACTTGTTTTTTCATCCCTCTAGTACAATTTTCAACTACTGGTACACCTACAATGTGCATATGTGGAGATGTTTCATCAAAATGTATTGTAGCATTTGCTATTTTAAAAGTTGGCACAATTTTAGTTAAATCCTTTATTTGTTCATTATATACATCAATCATTTTTAATCTATATTCTTGGTCTTTATCATTCCAAAAATCCATATCTCCAAGTTCTATTATAATTTCACAAGCTATATCGTTTTGAGATTCACATACTTTTTGGAAGTAGTCTTTGATTTTTCTATCTTCACGACTTTGCTTATTGTTATATTCTAGCCTAGATTCTTCAAATTCTTTTAAATATAAATCTTTTACATCATTTATAATATTATCTGTACCATAAATAACTCTAATTAACTCTTTATTTTTATCGTAATCTCTTAAATTGTGCTTATTAACTCTAGATAAATCGTTTGCATTTTGAATCGCATTATTGGAAAGAGAAGTAGTACCAGATACATTATCTTGTGATACTCTTTTGGCTAATTTACTTTTGTTTTTATCACTACCTAAGTGAAATGAATATGCTAATTTTTGTTCCATCAAAAGCACCTCCTTGAAGATTCTTTTTAAGCCGAAGGCTCCATAAAAATACGAAGTATTTTTCACAGGACTTTGACCTTGTCATAAGTCCTAACCCCCTATGAGTTTTGACATACTATCAAAACTCGGGGGCTCTGCGAGGCAATAACATTTATCTTGAAAAATAAATGTTATCCAAATTAACTATCGCCACTTTCATTTTTGCTAATAGCAAAAACAAAACGTGCCACGTTAATTTGATTGTTGCAACAAAGAAAATATATAAGCAATAGTTGCAACAATTATTCTGTATCATCTTCGCAGAATTTTACTGGCTTAACACCTATTGGAATAGGTGTAGTATCTTTAGTATAAATTACACTATTGTTATTTTCATCTGGTATATAATCAAATGCAGAGTCAATTTCTTGCATTTGGAATTTATCTTCTTCACGAATATATATTATTCCAAATTCATAAGTTTTCATTTTATTTTCTGGATCTAATTTGTAGTAATCTTTTAAAGGAAACACTCTGACGATAGCAGAGTTATCTTTCTTGAAATTGAAATAGAATACTTGTTTATCTACATAGTATGTTGCTTCAGTATAACCAACATCATAATATTGTCTTAATCTCATAATGATTTCTCCAACTTCTTCTTCAGGTAGATAATTGC
>CALXCG010000055.1 GCA_944386745.1 uncultured Clostridia bacterium
ATTCCTGCTTTAGAACTATTTTTGTAATCAGCTAAATAATCTCTTAATATTTCAGTAGTAATTTCTTCAATTGGTAAATTTACTTTTTCTAACATTTTAGTTATATTATCCTTGTAGTAATTTAAAGTTCTGTTTGAACAGCCTTCAATTTCTTTTGATGATATAAATTTATTTAATAATTCTTCATTATTGTGTTGTATTGCTTCTCTTTGGCTTTGTTCTAATATTTCTATTTGGTAATTTAAACATATTTCTGTTAGTATTTCTTTTAACTTTGTTCTTTGGTTATTGTCTAGAAATTCTTTTGTTAAGTCGATCACTTTGTTTACAAATAATTCTCTCATGACAATTACCCCCTATACTTTAAAATATTTCAATATAGAACTACAACTATATTATACAACATTTTGTCCATTTTACATAATTCAGGAGGTTTATGAGAAATTTTACCTTATTTTAATTAAAAATGAGCATATCAAAAATAATATACTCACTCTAAATCCTATATTTATTTACTCATTTTATTTAAAATTAAAATTTGCAATCTGCGAGACAAATTACTATTTTAATAACCAATTATCAATATCATATATTTGAATACCTTCATATCGATATTCTTCATGTCTTGTATATAAAAAGGATCTACTTTTAAAATGTAGTTCCTTTTCTTTCAATAAATATTTTATTCTAATATAACAGTTTCATGTTCTTTTAATGATTTTGGAATATCTATAACTCTTTGGTTTGATGAGCCTTTCCATTTAAGAATAGGAGAATGTAATTCATCATGATATGTTCCATCTACTAGCACATCAACATAGTTTAATACTTCTTTATCTTTTAAATCTTTTTCAAAATTATATCCTGACCATACCCATAAGTTTTTGTTTGGATATTTTTCTTTGAAGGCTTTTGCAAGTTTTGTAGTACCTTCTATATTTACTGGATTCATAGGTTCTCCACCTAATATAGATAACCCTTTTATTTCATTTTTGTCACACAAGTCTAATACTTTATTAATTGTATCATCTGTAAATTCTTTACCGCCTTCAAAGTCCCAAGTTTCAGGATTGAAACAATTTTTACAATGGAATTGACATCCTTGCATAAATATAGATACTCTTACTCCTGGTCCATTTGAAATATCCATTTTTCTAATTAAATTATATCTCATAACTCTTTTCCTCTTTTCTTTTTCAATCAGGCTTCTTTGTTGTCTATATGTAAAACCCTCTCCTTAATCTCTTGAGTTCTACCCTTATTCCAGAAATTAGTTCCAATATATCCACAAGTACGTCTTGCAACATTTAATGTATTATGATCTCTATTACCACAATTTGGACAATACCATTCTAAATCATCATCAATTAAAATTTCTCCTGTGTAGCCACATTTTTGGCAATAATCTGATTTAGTATTAAGCTCTGCGTACATGATATTATCATAGATAAATTTGATAACTTCTATAATTGCATCTAAATTATTTTGTAAGTTTGGTGTTTCAATATATGAAATAGCTCCACCTGGACTTAATTTTTGGAATTCACTTTCCAATTTTAATTTAGAAAATGCATCTATTTCTTCAAATACAGGTACATGGTATGAATTTGTTACATATCCTCTGTCTGTTATTCCTTTAACAGTTCCAAATCTTTCTTTTAGGCATTTAGCAAATTTGTATGTTGTAGATTCTATTGGTGAACCATATACAGAATAATCAATATCTTCTTCTTTTTTCCATTTATTAGTCATGTCATTTAAGTGTTGCATAACTTTTAGACTGAATTCTTTTCCTTCTCCATTATCTGTATGAGAATGTCCTGTCATAACTTTTACACATTCATATAATCCTGCATATCCTAAAGAAATTGTTGAATATCCATGATGTAGTAATTCATGAATTGATTCTCCTTTTTCTAGTCTTGCTAAAGCGCCATTTTGCCATAAGATAGGTGCTACATCACTTGTTACTGTACTTAATCTCTTATGTCTTATTTGTAGAGCTTGATGGCATAACTCTAATCTTTCATCAAATATTTTCCAGAACTCATCCATATCACCATCTGCTGAAAGTGCAACATCTGGTAAGTTTATTGTAACAACTCCTTGGTTGAATCTTCCATAATATTTTCCTTTTCCTTCAACATAGTTTTTAGCTTTTGCAATATTTCCTAAGCTCATTGTTCTGTCTGGAGTTAAGAATGATCTACATCCCATACATGGATAGCAATCACCATCACCTAATTCATTTTTCTTTAATTCTTTCATTACTTTTTCTGAGATATAGTCTGGAACCATTCTCTTTGCTGTACATTCAGCAGCAAGTTTTGTTAGATACCAATATTTACTGTCCTCATGTATATTATCTTCTTCAAGGATATATAGAAGTTTTGGAAATGCTGGTGTTATATATACACCTTTTTCATTTTTAAATCCAAGTATTCTTTGTTTTAAGAATTCTTCTATTATCATAGCTAATTCTTCTTTGTATTCATCTGTTTCTCCAAGATACATACAAACAGATAAGAATGGTGCTTGTCCATTTGTATTTGTCATTGAATTTACTTGATAATTAAATGTCTGCACTCCATCTTCAACTTCTTTTCTAGTATCTTCTTTTGCAAATTTTTCACATTCTTCTTTGCTCAAATTTCTAGCTTGATATTTTTTTAAATATTTTTCATAACTTAGTCTTACAAATGGTGCTAAATGTGATAATGAAACTGTTGCTCCTCCATAACTTGATGATGTAACTGCTAAGATAATTTGAGTTGCGATTGTTGCCGCTGTAATGAATCTATGTGGTTTTTCTATCATTACTCCATTTATTACTGTTCCATTTTGTAACATATCGTCTAAGTTAATTAATTCACAATTGTGTAAGGCATTTTGTGCAAAATAGTCTGCATCATGGAAGTGGATAATACCTTTGTCATGTGCTTCAACTATTTCTTCTGGAAGTAAAAATCTTCTTGTAATATCTGTGCTTGTTATTCCTGCTAAATAATCTCTTTGTGTTGTTACTACTTGTGCATTTTTGTTTGAGTTTTCACTATTCCAGTACTCATTTTCTCCTTCTATTAGTTCTTTTATTGATTTGTCTGTTGTATTTGCTTTTCTAACTAATTCTCTTGTGTATCTATATGTAATATATTTTTTAGCTAATTCATATTTATCAAATTCCATTAATTTTTCTTCAATTATGTCTTGAATATCTTCAACTAATATTCTCTTTTTATTTAATTCTTCTATATATTGAATAATCTCTTCAATTTGTTCTTTAGTTACTTTTTTCTTTCCCTTAACCTCATTATTTGCTTTTCCTATTGCTATTCTAATCTTTTCTGGATCATAGTCTACAATATGTCCATCTCTTTTTACAATTTTCATCTCTTTTGTTCCTCCTTTTATTATTTTCATGTCTAAATATTATATATAATTTTTAAATTATACAAGTTGCACTTGCACCTTTTTTATTTTTTTGTTAAAATATTTTTCAGGTGATGGTTATGGCTACTCCTTTTGAGGGTTTGACAAAATCTCAAATAAATAAATTGCTTGATTTACTAGGCGTTCACGTCTATAAGTTCAATAAAAACCAAGAGATTTTGCCTACTATAAAAAATGAAAATATTGTTGGAATTATTTTAGAGGGTTATGCTCAAATTTTAAATATTGAATATAATGGAAATGAAATTGTAATTGATAATCTTTATAAAGATAGTGTTTTTGGTACTAATATTTCTTTGACTAATAGCGAAAATTATCAGATTATTGCAAAACAAGATACTGATGTTTTGGTTATTGATTATGATAAATTGATTAATCCGCAAAATTTGAATCATAATTATTTTAATATTTTTTTTAGGAATTTGTTTGATATTATAAATATTAAGATGAAAGAGAAAAATGAAAGAATTAAGGTTTTAGAGAAAAAACAAATTAGGGAAAAACTTCTTGAGTATTTTGAGATGGAGTATAAAAAGGGCCATTTGAATAATAATATTTTTTTGTCTTTTTCTTTTAAGGATTTAGCTGATTATCTTGCTATTAACAGGTCTGCTATGTTTAGAGAGTTGAAGCATTTGAAAGAAGAAAAGTTGATTGAAGTAAATAATCGTAAGGTAACACTTTTGTATAAATAAAATGGTATAACAAATGAAAACTTTAAGCCAAAAAATAAGTGAAAATTCACTTAGTCTTTTGGCTTTTTTCTATATATTTGCTATTCTTAATATTAATATTCATTAAAATTGAAGAAGTTATAGAAAGTATAAAAATTATAATAAATACCTTTTCTCCAACAAAAGAACTTATTATAGCAAGTAAAGCAAAAACTATCACTTCAGTAAAGCATAAACTCATTTGTCCTACTGCTGATAATAGGTCATTATCCTCTTTGGATTTTATTATAATATTTTGTATTGAAGTATTAATTGAAGTTTCGTATACTTTCTCAAAATTATCATTTAATACTTTATTAAATGCAATTGTAACTTTATTTTTTGCAAATAAAAATATACTTGTTATAATGACTTTTATAATTGTCACTAGCGTATTTGCCTTAACAATATTTTTATCAGTATATTTTCCAATTAATGATACTGTAATGATTTGTAATAATAGCGATATTATTATAATTGAAGAAAATACTGAAAAGTCTTTAACGGCAATAAATAAATATAAAGGAACAAATTGCCTTTCTATTATATGGCTAGTTCTTAAAGCATAAATAATTTTATATCTACTTTTGGATTTTATTATATATTTCATTGATGCTTTGAAAGCATTTGTTTTGTTTTCAACTTTATAATCTATTTTTCTTATAAATATATATTGTAGTAAAAAGAATATAGCAATACAGTAAATAAAATTATATTATTATCTGAAATTACTCCCCATGCAACTAAACAACTGGCTAAAGCTACTGCTATTATTTTAGAAATATTTATTAAACTATTATATCTTCCCCTATGCTCTGTTTCAACATATTTACTAGACAATGAATCAGTAGATGGATTTGAAATTCCCATAAATCCCATTGCTAATATAAATATGACAATATTCCTATATATATTTGTCCCATCTAACATCATATAAGCACTAATAATGCTAAAAATGTTTGAAATTAGTATACATTTAGCAATACCAAATATTGAAGATATGCTAACAAATAATGGTGTGCAAAATCCTGTTATTCCAAATCTTAATCCATATATGAGTAAAATAAGCCATATTGGTATGCCACTTTTATATAACATTACTGTTCCAAATGTTTCACTTAGTGCATTTGCAAAACTATATGATACATTTGCTAGATACATATATTTATATTCTGGTTTGTAAAAATATTCTTTCATTTATTGCTCCTAATTATAAATTATCCTTTATTTCTGGAAATAAATCATATAAACTATATCCTAGTAAATTATCAAAATAATCTTTCAATTTGTATGTTTCTTTTACATGATATTGTGTATTTGTATAAGCTCCTTTTCTAATTATTAAATCAATTAGTCTTTTATCTATTGTATATACTCTTCCTCCTGGTGGACACATTAAATCACATAAATTTATTATCTTTTCTTCTATTGTATATTCATGATTCTTTACAAAGTTAGTTAAAAATGGATTCTCATTTATATCTGGAACTCCTCCAGCAGTACAAATAATATCATTATTTAAATATGAATGAGTTAAGCATATATTGCAATAATCTTCATCATATCCTTTTTCTTTTAGATAATTATATCCTCTCATAACATGACCATGAATCTCTCCGTTATATTTTCCAATATCATGAACATATCCAATTGCTATTGTTTTATCTACATCTATATTATATCCTTTTTCTTCTAATGCTTTAGCAATTTTCCCTGCTGTATCTCCAACACAAAGACAATGATCTATCCATTTATCATTTAACGTTTTTCCTTTTTCTACTAATTTATCAAATAAATCTTTATTCATATTTTACTACATTTTCTTTACTTGCATATAAATTGTAATAATATCCATGTTTGTTAATTAGTTCATCATGAGTTCCCATTTCTACAATTTTCTTATCTTCTATAAATAAAATTAAATCTGAATTTTTTATTGTATTTAATCTATGTGCAATTACAAAAGATAGTTTATTATTTAGCATTTCTTTAGTTGCTTTCATAATAGATTCTTCAAACTCTAAATCCAGATTTGAAGTTACTTCATCTAGGATAATTATGTCTGCATTTTTTAGTATTGCTCTTGCAAAACTTAATAATTGTTTTTCTCCATAAGATAGTAAATCTGATTTTGCATCTATTACAGTATCATATCCATTTGGCAATTGCATTATTTTTTTATCTAATTCAATTTGTCTGCACACCTTTATAATTTCTTCTTCAGATATATTTTCTTTATTTCCAAACGTAATATTATCCATTATTGTTTTATTAAATATTACAGGTTCTTGGAATACATAAGCAATATTGTTTCTTAATTCATCTAGTTTATAATTTCTATAATCTTCCCCATTAATTAAGATACTTCCATTATTTATTTCATAAAATCTAGGCAACAAATTAACTAAAGATGTTTTTCCTGCTCCACTCTTCCCTACTATTGCAATTTGCATTGGTTTATCTACTTTAAAGCTGATTTTATCTAATATTGTATTTATTCCATCATAACTTAAACTAACATCTTTAAATTCAACAGAATTTACATTTTTTAATTCTAATGTTCCATTATCTATTTCTTTATCAATTTTAGAAACTTTCAATACATTTAAAAAGCAATTATATCTATTGTTAAGCCCATGCACATGCTCTAATAATGATTTCATGTGTCTATTGATGTCATCTACATAGTCAATCATTAACATTATGGTAGAAGCAAGTCCTATTCCCATACTTAATTCATTTCCTCCTATTACTAAAATAGATATAACAGCACCAAATGTTAATAAAGAAAATAGACCATTGTGGAATGATACAATTTTACTTGATTTTATCATTTCACTTTTAGATTTATCAAGTAATACACTTATTTGAGATAAATTAATATCTTCTAGTTTTAATGTTTTTGTTGTACTATAAGCCTCTATATATTCATTTATTTTTCCTTGTAATTCTATCACTATATTTTGTAATTTTTTATATACCTTTAAAGTTTTAAAATAAAATGGCGTTAAAATTATATATGAAATTGCAAATATTCCTAATATTATTAAGCCAAGTTTAAAGTTTAATATTAGTAATATGATTGATATTGCAATTGTTAATGCAAGTCTTACACTAATGATACCAACAAAATTCCATATAAATAAATGTCCTGCCTCCCAACTTTGAGATCCTACAATTTCAAAAATATTTCCTGCTTGTATTTTGTCTAGTTCACTTATTTTAGCATCTTGAATACTTTTAAATACTTTATTTTTTATTTCAGTATTATTGTCGTAGCAGTAATTTTTCCTTAATATATTACATTTTCTATCTGTTATAAATCTAATAATAACAATCACAATTAAAATAATAGATAGCAAAATAACTAAATTAATGTTTTCTTGTGGTATTGCTTCATCTACTACTTTTTGCATAATAAATGGATATGAGAATGTGTATATCAACAATTGTATAGTAATTAAAACACTCATTATAATTGTTTCTTTTTTCTTACTGGTAAAATTAAACATTTCTTTTAAAGTTTCTTTATTCATACATAATCTTCCTCTAATTTATCTTGATCTAATTCATATACTTTTCTATAATCTTCATTATTTAATAGTTCTTCATGAGTTCCGACTAATGCTTTTTTATTATTTATATAGATTACTTTATCAAAGTTTTTAGCAAGTCCAATATCATGAGTTATAACTATCTTTGTAAATTTACTATCTAGGCTCATTAAATTGTTATATATTTGCTTTTTATTGATTCTATCTATCGCACTAAAAGAATCATCAAATATCATAATTGGTTTTATTTTAGTAAATGCTCTAACTAAAACTAATCTCTGTCTTTGTCCCTTTGATAAGGCAATTCCTTTCTTTCCAATCTTGCTATCATATCCGTCTTTTAATTTTTGAACATCATTATCTAGCATAAAGAATTTAGATATATTCACCATTTCATCATAAGGCAAATATGGTACTAATATTTTTATATTTTCTGCTATTGTTCTTGAAAATAGGTATGAATCTTGTAAAAGTAAGCATATATTTTCCCTAATCTGCTTTTTATTTAACTCTCTTATTTCTGTATTACCAATTTTGATACTACCTTTATATTCATAAAAACCAATCAATGTCTTTAATAAAATTGATTTTCCACTTCCCGTACTTCCTAAAACAATAACCTTTTCATTTTCATTTATTTTAAAATTCAAATTTTCTAATATTGTTGCTCCATTTACAATTATACTTGCATTTTCAAAAATAATTGTCTTATCATCTATTTCTATATCATTTACTGATTTCTCATCTTCTTGTGTTAATTTTAGTAAGTTATCTAATCTTTTATATGATACTCTAAACAGATTTAATGCCTCTAAAATATCTGCTACATCTGTAAATGATTTTGTTACTTTATTTGAATAGCTTAATGTTACATATATTGAGCCAATTGATATACTTCCTGTCATGTATAAATATGCACTTAAAATAAATATCAATGGCGGACCTAGTTTTACAACATTTTCTACTCCAATTTGATAATTGGTATCCATCTTAACTTTTTTCTTATGAAATAAATTTCTTTCTTCTAATATTTTTCCAAATTCTTTTTCCTCTTTTTCTTGTAGATTGTTTAGCTTAATAAATTTTACATTATTGAAATTGTCATCCATTTTTGCATACATTTCTTTTTGCATTTCAATTCTTTTTTTGATAACAGGTTTTGATTTTTTACAATAGATAATTGATGCAACAATTATAAAGAATGATAAAAATACTATAACACTTGATAATCTAAAATCTATTGTAATTAATTGCCCTATTGCAAATATAATAATCAAAACTATATCTATAATATATGTAAGTTGCTTATCTATGAAATTTACGATATTTTTTACATCATCACTAGAATTTTGCACTAAGTCTGCTAGTGAATTGTTGTAAAAGTCTTGATATGTTAAGTTTTGTATATGATTAAATAGCTTTAATTTTAACTCATATTGAAATTCTTGTATTATTTTAGTTTGAGCAATACTTCTAACGTATGTGAATATAATGATTGCTAACTGAATAACTAATACCGTTAAACATATAGTTGCTATAAATCCAATTCCATTTTGGAACGAATTTACTACCCAATCTAATATTTTGTTTTGTGTTGTTTCCTCTTTTAATATTGTGTCTATAAAATATTGTATAACAACTGGTATATATGTAGTTAAATAGTTTAGCAATATAGTTAGTATAAAAAATATTACTATTAGAAGTTTGGTACGTTTAAGGCTTGATATCATTGTTTTAAAAAATTTCATTGTAATCTCCTACATTTTCTTTACTTGCATATAAATTGTAGTAATATCCATGTTGGTTAATTAGTTCATCATGTGTTCCCATTTCTACAATTTTTTTATCTTCTATAAATAAAATTAAATCTGAATTTTTTATTGTATTTAATCTATGTGCTATTACAAAAGATATCTTATTTTTCAAGATAGCTTTGTTTGCTTCCATTACTTTTTCTTCAAACTCTAAATCTAAATTTGATGTTACTTCATCTAGTATTACAATACTACCATTTTTCAAAATTGCTCTTGCAAAACTTAATAATTGTTTTTCTCCATATGATAATATATCACTTTTGGCATCTATAATTGTATCATATTTTTCATCTAAACTGCTTATTTTTTCATCTAATCCTATATCTTTGCAAACTTTTAGGGCATCTTCTAATTGAACATTATCATTTCCATACATTAAATTGTCTTTAATAGACATATTTAAAATTACTGGATCTTGAAAAACATATGAAATATTCTTTCTTAACTCATTTAGTTTATAATTTGTATAGTCTATTCCGTTTATTAGGATTTGTCCTTCTGTTAATTGATAAAATCTTGGTATCAAATTGACTAATGATGTTTTTCCAGCACCACTTTTTCCCACTATTGCAATTTGAATTGGTTTATTTACTTTGAAATTTATATCATCTAAAATTGTATTTACTCCATCATAACTTAAACTTACATTCTTAAATTCTATTGAATCTATTTTATCTAATTTTTGTGTTCCTTTATCTACTTCTTTATCAATAGCTACAACTTCTAAAATATTTAAAAAGCAGTTATATCTATTCATTACTCCATGGGCATGTTCTAATAAACTATTCATATGACCATTAATGTCATTAATATAATCTACTATTAAAATTATTGTTGAACCTACTCCAATTCCTAATATAATTTCGTTACCACCAAT
>CALXCG010000056.1 GCA_944386745.1 uncultured Clostridia bacterium
ATGTTCCATAGCAGCTTTTGCAGCTGTTTCTGCTACTTGACCAGCAGCATATGGTGTGCTTTTTCTAGAACCTTTGAATCCTAATTCTCCAGCACTTCCCCATGAAATTGCATTTCCTTGTGTATCTGTAATTGTAACTATTGTATTATTGAAACTAGAATGAATATGTGCTGCACCTTTTTCGATGTTTTTTCTATTTCTTCTAGCTACTTTTTTTGTTGTTACATTTTTAGCCATTTTGCTTCTTTCCTCCTTACACAAATTTTCACTTTAAATTCTAATTATTTATTATTAGTTTTTTAGTTATTTTCTTTAAATTTAAAATCATCTACTGATAAATTGATTAAAAGTAATAAGATGTGCATTTTTGAAATGGATTACAAGCCGAAGGTGTACATATGTACATCGAGGTTTGGAATACATTACGAAAATGTGCAGATTGTTGCTTTTAATCGATTTAGCTATGCTTTTTTAGATTTACTAACCAACTTCCTAGGACCTTTTCTTGTTCTAGCATTAGTTTTTGTTCTTTGACCTCTTACTGGAAGACCTCTTCTATGTCTTAATCCTCTATAACATCCAATTTCAGTAAGTCTTTTGATGTTAAGAGCAACTTCTCTTCTTAAATCACCTTCAACAGTATATGATTCATCAATTACTTTTCTGATATCATTTACTTGTTCGTCTGTTAAATCTTTAACTCTAGTGTCTGGATTGATTCCAGCTTTTTCTAAGATTTTTCTAGAACTTGATACTCCTATACCATAGATATATGTAAGTCCTATTTCTACTCTTTTTTCTTTAGGTAAGTCAACTCCTGCTATACGAGCCATGTTTTTTTGCACCTCCATTGATTTTTTTATAATTTTTGGTTGTCCTTTATTTTTAAAGGTGAAATGCTACTGGTGTTTACCCCAGTCTCTTTAAAACTTCCAGACATATATATAAACACAAATCTGATATTAGAACTTTTAGTTCTCAGCCGCTACCAAAATTTGTGTTATGAACTTTTTTAAAGACTATCCTTGTCTTTGTTTGTGTTTAGGGTTTTCACAAATAACTCTAATCACACCTTTTCTTTTTATTACTTTGCATTTGTCACACATTTTTTTAACTGATGGTCTAACTTTCATTTTTTGCACCTCCTCTTTTCTAAAGACAGGGGACACTCCTTTTTCTTTTAGTTATCCACTCGGGTTAAGGAATGTCCCCTCCCCTTATGATTAAGTGTTTATATTTAGTCCTCTGCATTATATATTTTTTGGGTTAATTTCTAACTTGATCTTATTTAGCTCTCCAAGTAATTCTTCCTCTAGTTAAATCATATGGAGAAAGTTCTACTTTCACTTTATCTCCTGGTAATATTTTAATATAATTCATTCTTAGTTTTCCTGATATATGTGCCAATATTTGATGTCCATTTTCAAGTTCTACTTTAAAATTTGTATTTGGTAAAGTTTCAACAACAGTACCTTCTACTTCAATAACATCCTCTTTTGCCATTATCTCAACCTCCTTAAAGAGCTATTTTTCTAAGTTTCTTTCTCTTTTTTTGTGCAAAATAGGGCTATTTTGCATTATAACTACTATAGTATACACTATTTTTAAAGTATTGTCAATATCTCTGGCTCTTTTTCTGTAATTAAAATTGTATTTTCATAATGTGCTGACAAACTTCCATCTTCTGTTATAATTGTCCATCCATCATCTAGTTGTAATATATTTGGTTTTCCTTGTATTACCATAGGTTCTATTGCAAGTGTCATACCAGGTTCTAGCCTTATTCCTCTTCCTGCTTTTCCATAGTTTGGTATTCCTGGATCTTCATGCATTTCTCTTCCTATCCCATGACCTTGGAATTCTCTTACTACACTATATCCTTGTGAACGTACATATTCTCCGATTCTATGTGATACATCACCTATTCTATATCCAGGCTTTGCAAATTTTATTCCTTCAAAAAATGCTTGTTTTGTGACTTGTACTAATCTTTCAGCTTCTTTTGATGCTTTTCCTACTATAAAAGTTCTTGCTGCATCTCCATTAAATCCATTTTTTAAAGCTACTGTATCAATACTTACTATGTCACCTTCTCTAATTACTTTATTTTTAGATGGTATTCCATGTATAACTTCATCATTTATTGATACACATAATGTTGCTGGATATGGTGGAACTCCTTTTATTCCTATATCATATCCTTTTTCTGCAGGTATTGCTCCTAAGCTTCTCATTGTTTTTTCTGCAATTTGGTCTAGCTCCCATGTTGTCATTCCTGGTTTTATTCTTTTTTCTAGTTCTTGATATGTTAGGGCTACTACTTTGCACGCTTCTTTCATTAGTTCAATTTCTCTTTTTGATTTGATTGTTACCAATTTTCTCGTCTCCCTTTCTTTGAAAAATAATTACAATTTTGTCTGCGTCAAACTTCATTTGAAATTTAATCAACGTACAATTAGTACGTCTCATAAATTTCAAACTCGTTTTCCTTGCCAAAATTTAATTCTTTTCCAAATAGTTTCTACTAAATTTTATTTTTCAACTAGCCTAGAACTCTTTTGCTATATCTTCTGCAACATCCTTGCCCAATTTATTAATATCTTTGCTTACAAGTTCTGTTTTTAAATTTCCTTTTCTTGTATAATATTCTACTAATGGACTTGTTACTTTTAGATAATTTTCAAGTCTTGCTTCTACAGTTTCTCTATTATCATCTTTTCTTTGTATTAATTCACTTCCACATTTGTCACAAATTCCTTCGACTTTAGGTGGATTTAATATTAAATTATATATTGTTTTACATTCTGGATTTGAACATATTCTTCTATTTATTATTCTTTCTATTATTTCTTCTTTTGGTGTAGTTAAATTAACTACCATATCTACTTTTCTTCCTTGTTCTGCAAGCATTTTATCTAGTGCTTCTGCTTGTACAACAGTTCTTGGGAATCCGTCTAGTATAATTCCGTTTTTTACATCATCTTCTTGTAATCTACTTTTTACTAAATCTATTGTTACATCATCTGGTACTAAATGTCCTTTTGATATATATTTATCTGCTAATTTTCCTAGTTCTGTTTGTTCTTTTATGTGTTTTCTAAAGATATCTCCTGTTGAAACTTGTGGTATTCTTAATTTTTGTGTTAGTATACCTGCAACAGTTCCTTTTCCCGTCCCTGGTGCTCCTAGCATTATTATTACCATACTTTTTAACACTTCCTTTGTTTTAATTTAGATTAAGTAAATATTTTATATCTTTAAAACATTTAATAATCTTTATCATATTTATTATGAACTAATACACATGATAAAAATTATTAAAATCTTTGTGAACTTAAGATTTTTTCGCATTATTAATAATACAAAAATTCCTAAGTTCACTATATTTTTTATCTATAACGCACAATTTCCTTATTTTTCTAAGAAACCTTTATAATGTCTCATTGCTAATTGTGATTCTAGTTGTTGTACTGTCTCTAAAGCTACACCTACAACGATTAATATTGATGTACCACCAAACGCAATATTTAGGTTTGTAAATCTTAATAGCATTGGAAGTATTGCTATTAATGCTAAGAATAATCCTCCAAACCATGTTAATTTTGATATTATTGATGATAAGTATTGAGTTGTTGGTTTTCCAGCTCTAATTCCTGGAATAAATCCGCCATTTTTCTTAATATTATTTGATACTTCTGCTGGATTAAATGTAGCATAAGTATAGAAAAATGTAAATCCTATAATTAATAGTAAATAAACAAGTGCATTTGCTATTGAATACCCAATTCCTACATTTGATGTTGATGTAGCAATTGAGAAATTATATAGTCCTGCTAAAAATCCTGTTTGATTTGCTATATCTGGTACAAATATTTGGATTATCATTGCTGGAAATGTCATAAATGATGAAGCAAAGATAACTGGCATAACTCCAGCCATAGCAAGTTTTAATGGTATATGAGTGCTTTGTGCACCGACCATTTTTCTTCCTACTACTTTCTTAGAATATTGTACAGGCACTCTTCTTTCTGCTTGTTGTACAAATACAACTCCTGCAACTAAGATTATTGCTCCAATTACTATACCAATTGCAGTTAATAGTCCTGTTGTACTAAATCCTGCTTCTGGCATAATTAATCCCCATAATGTTGTAAGTAAACTTGGTAATCCTGATATTATACCAATAAAGATTAATAATGATATTCCATTTCCTATTCCTTTTGCAGTTATTTGTTCTCCTAACCACATTAGGACAGAGGTTCCTGCTACTAATCCTGTAACAACTAATGCTCCTGTAAGGAATGAATCATCAACAAATATTCCTGCTGATTTATATGATAAATATAATCCAATTCCTTCAACTAAAGCTAATATAATTGTTAGTATTTTTGTGTATCTATTTATTTTTTGTCTTCCAACTTCTCCACCTTCTTTAGTTAACCTTTCTAAAGCTGGTATTATCATTGCTAAAAGTTGGATTACTATTGATGCTGTAATATATGGTGTAATTGACATTGCAAATACTGAAAATCTAGAGAATGCTCCTCCAGAAATAGTGTCAATTAAACTTGCAATACCTGTTGTATTTCCCATTGCATCACTTAATGCTATGCTATCTACTCCTGGTACTGTTATATAACATCCAAATCTGAAAACTACTATTAATAATAATGTGTATAATAATCTTTTTCTTACATCTGGTGTTTTAAATGCATTTTTTATAATTTTAAACAATTAAATCACCTCAGTCTTTCCACCTAAAGCTTCGATTGCTTCTTTTGCCTTAGCTGTAAATTTAACGGCTTTAACGTTTAATTTTTTCTCTAATTTTCCAGTTGCTAAAACAACTATTCCATCATTTATTTTTCCGATTATTCCTTCTGTAAGTAAAGTTTCTGCTGTTACATCTGTTGCTTGTGATTTGTTTAGCATTTTTAGTGTTACTTCTGTGTAGTTTTTGCTATTTATGTTGTTAAATCCTCTTTTTGGTAGTCTTCTATATAGTGGTGTTTGTCCTCCTTCGAAGCCTCTTCTTACTCCGCCACCACTTCTTGCTTTTTGACCTTTATGTCCTCTTCCTGATGTTTTTCCATTTCCAGATGCAATTCCACGTCCTACTCTGTTTCTTTTAACTTTTTTTACAGCTGGTTTTAATTCGTCTAGCTTCATTTTCGGTTTTCCCTCCTAACTTTTGTCAAGGGACACTCTTTTACCCTAGGGACTTTCCACTCTGCATAAAGAGTTTCCTTTCCCCTTGTGAATAACTGATTCGCCCTTGCTTTTTTATTCTTTTTTTGTTGTACAATTAATTATACTATTTCTTCTACTTTTTTTCCTCTTTTTTTAGCAACTTGTTCTATTGTTTGCATTGATTTTAGTCCTTCTAATGTAGCATATACAACGTTTCTTGGATTGTTTGTTCCTATAACTTTTGTTCTTATGTTTTTGTATCCAGCAAGTTCCATAACTGGTCTAACGCTTCCACCTGCGATAATTCCAGTACCTACTGCTGCTGGTTTTAACATAACTTTTGCACTTCCAAATTTTCCAATATATTCATGTGGTACTGTTGTATCTACTATTGGTACTTCTACTAAGTTCTTTTTAGCTTCTTGGATTGCTTTTTTGATAGCATCTGGAACTTCTGCAGCTTTACCATTTCCAACTCCAACATGACCATTTTCGTCACCAACTACAACAACTGCACTAAAACGGAATGTTCTTCCTCCTTTTACAACTTTTGCAACTCTGTTGATGGCAACTACTTTTTCTTTTAATTCTCTTTTATCTTCCATTGGTTTTTGTTTTCCCTCCTTCTTGGTTGACAAGGGACACTCTTTTACCCTAGGGTATTTCCACTCTGCATAAAGAGTTTCCCTTACCCTTGTGAATAACTGATTCGCCCTTATTTTATTTTATAATTTTAATTAGAATTTTAGGCCGCCTTCTCTTGCAGCTTCTGCTAATTCTTTTACAACTCCGTGATATATGTATCCACCACGATCAAATACAACAGATTTGATATTTTTTTCCATTGCTCTTTTTGCAATTAATGCTCCAACTTCTTTAGCTGCTGCTTTATTTGAATATTTAGTTTTGATTTCTTTGTCTAATGTTGATGCTTGTGCTAAAGTTTTTCCTGCTACGTCATCAATTACTTGTACATATATATTGCTATTGCTTCTATATACACATAGTCTTGGTCTTTCAGCAGTTCCAGATATTTTTCTTCTAACACGAATATGTCTTCTTGTTCTTTCCATTTTTCTATCTGTTTTCTTAACCATTTTAATTACTCCTTTCTAAAAAATTGAGCTATACTATTTATGTTTTATAATAAAATTTTGATTATTAATTATATTATAATTTGAATTTTGATTCAAAATAATCAAGATATATTTGCATTTATTTTTTATTTCCAAATTCAAATCAAAAGTTGTGAGATGTGCATTTTTGTTATTTATTGCAAGCCGAAGGTGTACTTTTGTACATCGAGGTTTGAAATAAATAACGAAAATGTGCAGATTGCTACTTTTCATTTGAATTTATTTACCTGTTTTACCCTCTTTACGTCTAATAACCTCATCAGCATATTTAATACCTTTACCTCTATAAACTTCAGGTGGTCTTTTTGTTCTAATAACAGCTGCTGTTTGACCAACTAATTCTTTATCAATACCATTAACTATTATAGTATTTGCATTAGGTACATCAAAGCTGATTCCTTCTGGTGCTTCAAATATAACAGGATGTGAATATCCTAATGTTAAATTCAAGTTATTTCCTTGTTTTACAACTCTATATCCAACACCATTGATTTGTAACTCTTTGCTATAACCAGATGTTACACCTATAATCATGTTTTGAATCAAAGTTCTTGTTAAACCATGTAAACTTTTGTTAGCTGGTTCGTCGTTTATTCTTTTTAATGTTATAACATTTTCATTCATTTCTATTGTTATGTTTTTATGAATGTCTCTTTCTAATGTTCCTTTAGGTCCTGTTACAGTAATGTGTTGTCCATCCATTTTTACTTGTACTTCTGCTGGTACTGTTATAGGTTTGTTTCCTATTCTTGACATTTTAGTTTTCCCTCCTTTTTCTTTTTTGACAGGGGACACACCTTTACCTTTTGGTCACTTCCACTTAGTTTAAGGAATGTCCCCTCCCCGCGTGAATAGGTGATTGCCCTGCAATCTTATTTCTTCCACATTTATAATTACCAAACGTAAGCTAATACTTCTCCACCAATTCCTAAAGCTCTTGCTTCTTTATCTGTTTTTAGTCCTTTTGATGTAGAAATAATTGCTACTCCTAATCCATTTAATACTCTTGGTAATTCTTCTTTTGAAGCATATACTCTTAATCCTGGTTTACTGATTCTTTTTAAACCATCAATTACTCTTGTTCCTTTTTCATCATATTTTAATGTTATTCTGATAATACCTTGTGTATCATCTTTTATTTCTTCAAAAGATTTTATATATCCTTCTTTATATAATATTTCAGCTATTCCTAATTTCATATTTGATGCTGGAATATCAACTGTTTTATGTTTTGAACTGTTTGCATTTCTAATTCTTGTTAACATATCTGCTATTGGATCTGTAGTATTCATTTAGTTACTAACCTCCTTTTCTTTCTTTTTGACAGGGACACACCTTTACTCTTTTGTCATCTCCACTTGGTTTAAGGAATGTCCTCTTCCCTCGTGAATAGGTGATTACCCTTGCTTTTAATATTTTTATTTTGTTAATCTTTTTTACTACCAACTGGCCTTCTTAACCCCTGGAATCTCTCCCTTATGAGCTAATTCTCTAAAACATACACGGCATATACCATATTTTCTAATATACGCATGTGGTCTACCACATAATTTACATCTATTATATTCTCTAGTTTTATATTTTTGTGGTCTTGCTTGTTTTACTTTCATTGATTTTTTAGCCATATTATATTTATCTCCTTCCTTAACTAACGCGTGTTATCGCGAGTCAAAATTAGTTTTTAAAAGGCATTCCTAATAATTTTAACAACTCTCTTGATTCTTCATCAGTTTTAGCTGTTGTTACGAATATAATATCCATACCTCTTAATTTGTCTACTTTATCATATTCTATTTCAGGGAATATTAATTGTTCTTTTACTCCCATTGAGTAGTTTCCTCTTCCATCAAATGAATTGTTAGAAACTCCTCTAAAGTCTCTTACTCTTGGAAGTGCAACATTAAATAATTTATATGCAAAGTCATACATTTTATCTGATCTTAAAGTCACTTTACATCCAATGTTTGCTCCTTCTCTTAGTTTGAATGCTGCAATTGATTTTTTTGCTTTTGTTATTACTGGTTTTTGACCTGTAATTTGAGCTAAATCATTCATTGCATTTTCTAACGCTTTAGGATTTTCTTTTAAGTCTCCTAAACCAATATTTATAACGATTTTGTCAAGTTTTGGTACTTGCATAATTGATTTGTAATTGAATTTTTTCATTAATGCTGGGATTACTTCATTTACATATTGTTCTCTTAATTTTTCCATTATTTAATCCTCCTTTCTTATTTTAATTTTGCACCGCATTTTTTACATATACGAACTTTTTGATCTTTTTCTACGCTGTATCCTACTTTTGTAGCTTTTCCACATTTTGGGCATACAACATTTACTTTTGAAACTGGAATGCTACATTCTACTGGTATAATTCCACTTTCTTCTCCTTGTCTTCTTGCTTTAACATGTTTTTTTCTTATATTTACGCCTTTTACTACTACTTTGTCTTCTTTTGGCATAACTTCTAATACTTCTCCTGTTTTACCTTTGTCATTTCCAGATAAAACTTGAACATTGTCGCCTTTTTTGATTCTCATTTTAGAGTTTTCCCTCCTTTTCCTTCTATAACACCTCTGGTGCTAAAGATAATATTTTCATGTAATCTTTTTCTCTTAATTCTCTCGCAACTGGTCCAAAAATACGTGTTCCTCTTGGTGTTCCGTCTTCTTTTATTATAACAGCTGCGTTTTCATCAAATTTTATATATGAACCATCTGATCTTCTTAATCCTTTTTTAGATCTTACGATAACAGCTTTTACAACATCACCTTTTTTAACAACTCCTCCTGGTGTTGCTGATTTAACAGAAGCAACTATTACATCTCCTATGTTAGATGTTTTTCTGTATGAACCTCCTAAACATCTGATACACATGATTTCTTTTGCACCTGTGTTGTCTGCTACCTTTAATCTTGATTGTTGTTGTATCATTTATGGCTCCTCCTTTCTTATTTTGTTATAGCTTTTTCTGTAATTTCAACTACTCTCCATCTTTTATCTTTAGAAAGTGGTCTTGTTTCCATTACTTTTACTTTATCTCCTATTTGGCAAGCATTTTCTTCATCATGAGCTTTTAATTTATATGTTCTTTTTACTGTTTTACCATACATCTTATGACTTACACTTGTTTCTACTGCTACTACAACTGTTTTGTCCATTTTGTTTGATAATACAGTTCCAATCATTGTTTTACGAAGATTTCTTTCTTCCATTTAGATTTCTCCTTTCTTGGCTAATGTCAGGGGACACATTTTCCCCATTGGTCATTTCTTCAGGGATAAAATATGTTCCCTCCCCTTATGAATAAGGGATGACCTTTATTTTTAACATTTATTCGTTTATGCTTTTTTGCTTTCAGCAATTTTTCTTTCTGTTAATACTGTATTTATTTTAGCTATATCTCTTTTAACTTGTTTTATTTTCATTGGATTATCTAATCCGTTTGTAGCTAAACTAAATTTTAATTTAAATAATTCTGTTTTTAGTTCACCTAATTCTTTTTCTAAATCTGGTGAAGACATTTCTCTAATTTTATCTATCTTCATCATTTTCACCTACCTTTTCAGTTTCTCTTGCTACGATTTTTGTTTTGTTAGGTAGTTTATTCATAGCTAAACGTAAAGCTTCTCTTGCAGTTTCTTCTGAGATCGGAAGAGCACACGTCTGAACT
>CALXCG010000057.1 GCA_944386745.1 uncultured Clostridia bacterium
TATGTGGTTGGCGATATTTACCTCCACTCCGGACTTTCACCGTTTAGTTAAACGACATGCCTGTCGCACTCCCAAAATGGACAAAAATGTCCAAATGGAAACGTCCCAAATGGACAAACGTCCCCAATGCGACATCAGATTTCTATTCTTTTCATAAATTTATCTTTTATTAAATCTCTTAAAAGTCTATTCTCTTGTTTTTCCAATTTTGGATCTTCATTTATAATTTTCATTGCTAAAGACTGTACTGATTTTAAAATTGGCATATCTTCAAATAAATTTGCTATTTTAAATTCTGGTAATCCATGTTGCATTGTACCAAAAAAGTCTCCTGAGCCTCTTAGCTCTAAATCCTTTTCTGATATTATAAATCCGTCATTTGTCTCACACATTACCTTCATTCTTTTTCTAACTGTTTCGCCTTTTCCTTCATATTTTAATATACAATATGATTGATATTCCCCTCTTCCTACTCTTCCTCTTAATTGATGTAGTTGTGCTAATCCAAACCTTTCTGCATTTTCAATTACCATTATATTGGCATTTGGTACATCAACCCCCACTTCAATTACTGTTGTAGAAATTAATATATCAATATCGCCTTTTTTAAATTTTTCCATTATGCTATCTTTATCTTTTTGTTTCATTTTTCCATGTATGTACTCAACTCTATATTGAGGAAATATTTCAGTTTTATATATCTCATACAATTTTTCTACTGATTTTAAATCTAACTCCTCATTTTCTTCTACAAGTGGACAAACTATATATGCTTGTCTACCTTCTTGTACTTGTTTTTGTATGAATCTATTCACTCTTTCAGTCATATTTTTTTGGACTGCATATGTTTCAATTTTTTTTCTATTTGGTGGTAATTCATCTATTATAGATATGTCTAGGTCTCCATATAATATCAATGCCAATGTTCTTGGAATTGGAGTTGCTGTCATTACTAACACATCTGGATTTTGTCCTTTTTCAGCTATTTTCGTTCTTTGTTTTACGCCGAAACGATGTTGTTCATCTGTTACTACTAATCCTAAGTTTTTAAATATTACATTATCTTCTATAATAGCATGTGTACCAATTAAAATATCTATTTCACCATTTTTTAATCTTTCTAAAATATCTTCTTTCTTCTTTTTTGTGATTCCTGATATTAAAAGCTCACACTTTATATCTAACTCTTCTAATAAGTTTTTGAAATTCTCAAAATGTTGTGTTGCTAAAATTGCAGTTGGAGCCATTATTGCAACTTGATATCCTGATTTTACTGCTTTATATGCTGCACACATCGCAACAACTGTCTTTCCGCGAACCTACATCGCCTTGCAATAATCTATTCATTGATTTTTCAGATTCCATGTTATTATCTATTTCTTCTAAAACTCTAAGCTGTGCTTTTGTTAATTGAAATGGTAATTTATTTATGACATCTGACATTTTTGCATTTGTATCAAATTTAATTCCTTTTTCTTCAGTATTATAGCTATTTTTAAGTTCTAATAAAGCAAGTTGAGTTGAAAGTAATTCTTCAAACACTAATCTATATCTTGCTTTTTCAAATTCCTTAAAATCCTTTGGAAAATGTATTTGATTTATTGCTTCATTTATTTCATCCAATTTATATTCTTTAATTAAATACTCTGGTAATGTTTCACTTAAGTTTCCGTCAACTTCTTTTAGTCCAGCTTCTATAATTTTTCGTAAGACATTTTGTGATAGTTGATATGTTAAAGGATAAATAGGAATTATTTTTCCTGTATTATTATTTTTTCCGGCTTCATCAAAAACAGGTGAAGTCATATTTATTTTCCCAAAAGCATTTGATATTTTTCCGTAAAATTGATATTTTTCCCCTTGCTTGAATATGTTTTTTAAATAACTTTGGTTAAACCATGTAATTGTAACTGATGCTGTTTCATCTCTTACTATCAATCTTTGCATAGTTTTACCTTTTAACCTTACATCAGTCATTCTATTACATACAATTCCTTCTATTAGTGCCTCTTCACCATCTATACATTCAATTATATTTTTTGGTTTACTTCTATCTTCATATGTTCTTGGATAATAGCTAATTAAATCTTTTAGTGTAAAAATTCCTAATTTATTTAATAATAGTACTCTATTTGGTCCAACACCTTTTACATATTTGACATCTTTATTTAAATCCATATACTTTCACCTTTCAAAAAACAGGGATTTTAGCTCCGTCCCCTAATCCCTGATTCTCAACAACTTAAAATCTAATCCATCTGCACTTACTAACTTAAATTGTATCCCTTCATATTCTCCTTCTACCGCTTCTTTTATAGAAATCCCATGCAAATGTCCATAATAACATGTTTTTACATTATACTCTTTCATTATCTTAACAAATTCATTTACTTCACATATTTCTTTATCCGTTTTTGTACATTCTTCTATCTGACTGTTTGTAATTGGTGGATAATGCATAAATACTATAATTTCTTTTTTATCTACAACCTCTTCTTCTGATAAGCAATTCTTATTCAATAATTCATTAGCCTCTTTTAATGATAACTCTAATCGCAATTGCTCTCTTTGTATCATTTTTTCATTATCTTCTTCTTGAGATTGACTCCATCCTCTTGTTCCTGCAATTATATAATTTTCAAATTCATACGCTGTGTTATATAGAAAATCAATATCATCAAAACCATTTTCTTTTACAAATTCTCTCATACTCTTTAGAGTTGTCCACCAATAATCATGATTCCCTTTTAAAAGAAGTTTCTTCCCTGGCAAAGAATGTAGATAGCTAAAATCTTCATATGTATCTTTCAAATATGTAGACCATGAAAAATCACCTGGTAATATTACTAGGTCTTTTTCTGTTACTTTTTCTATCCAATCTTTCTTTATTTTTTCTTCATGTCCTCTCCAATTTTCTCCAAATATGTCCATTGGCTTATTTTCATGGAAAGATAAATGAAGATCTCCTATTGTATAAATTGCCATAAATAAACTCCTTTTAATTTACTTATTATTATCTTCTTTATTGATTTTCTACCACATTCATATCTATTCCATTCATTGTTGCTTCTCTTTGTTCTTTAATTTCTGCTGTCAACTTTTTACCACAAAAATTACATCTATCCGTTTTTTCTGCACATTCATCACAAATATCTTCTCTCATAGATGAATCTTGAAATTCTTTGCCACATATTTTACAATTATGTACTACTAAATCTCTTGTTGAAATGTGTAAAACAGCATCGCAATATTCGTCACCAAATTCTTGACTTGCTATTTTTTCTAAATTATTACTATTCTTCATTATTACAGCTATTGAAACTCCAACCGCTATTATCACTATTATTCCAACAATTAAAATAATTTTCATTGTTTTTGACATTTTATTGAACCCCTTTTTACGTTTTTTATATTTTTACATAAATTATAATATTTACCAAAAAAGCTATTATATATTTAATTCAACTTCAAATTTGGTATTGCATTTAAATACATATTATCTCTTTTTCCATCTATAAAGTTATAATATCCGGCTGATGCTATCATTGCTGCATTATCTGTACATAATTTCAAATCTGGCATATATACTTTTATACCATCTTTTTCTAAATTCATAAATTCTTTTCTTATATAACTATTTGCAGAAACTCCTCCAGCTAATGCAACAGTTTTTATATTAGTTTTCTTAATTGCTTTTTCTACATTAGTCATTAAAGTCTCTGTTACAGTTTTTTGAAAGCTTGCACATAAATCAGCTTTATTTATATCTGGATTTTTATGATGCAAATTAATTACTGCTGTTTTAATTCCACTAAAACTAAAATCTAATGTATCACCATCAAAATGAGTTTTTGGTAACTCAATATTAGACTCACCTTGTTTTGCTAAATTATCTACTTTTGGTCCACCTGGATAACCTAAACCAACAACTCTTGCCACTTTGTCAAAAGCTTCTCCAATTGCATCATCACGTGTTTTTCCGTAAAACTTCAAATTTAGTATAATCCTTCACATGAATTATTTGCGTATTTCCTCCAGACATCATTATACATAAAAATGGAGGTTTTAATTCTGGATATGTTATGTAATTTGCTGCAATATGTCCTTGAATGTGATTTACGCCTACTAATGGTATATTTTCTGCAAATGCTAATGCTTTTGCATATGATACTCCAACCAGTAGGGCCCCTACTAGGCCTGGTCCATATGTTGGGGTAATTGCATCAATTTGTTCTAATTTAATATTTGCATCTTTTAATGCTTTTTTCATTACTCGCGAAATAGCCTCTATGTGATTTCTAGAGGCTATTTCTGGTACTACTCCACCATATTTTTCATGTATTGGTATTTGCGTGTCTATGACATTTGAAAGAACCTCTCTTCCATTTTTTACAACAGCTACAGAGGTTTCGTCACAACTTGATTCAATTCCTAATGTGTATATATCTTTTTCCATTTATTATCTCATTCCTTGCCAAAATTGTAATTATTTTTCAACAGTTTAAAGTCCAAACATCATCTGTACAAGACTCATAATTCCATTACTTATCCAAGTAATTGCTGGAGAAATAATCATACCTGCAATTCCTGTAATCCAAATTACTACAAAAACTATATAAAAGATATATTCGTTATTTCTAAACCATTGCTTTGCATTATATGGTAAAAATGGCATAATGATTTTTGAACCATCTAATGGTGGTAATGGTATTAAGTTAAAAACTCCTAATCCTATATTTATAGATATTATAGAAGATATTAGTAACATTATTATATATCCTACTGTTGAATCATAAACAAAAGCAGGTCCTGCAAATTTAAATATTGCAGCATAAATAATTGCAAATATGAATGCTAAAATAATATTCATTAATGGTCCTGCAAGTGATACTATCGCTTCTCCTTTTTCCATTGAGATCCTTCTAGTATAGTTTGTTGGATTTACATGTACTGGTTTTCCCCATCCAAATCCTGCAAATAGTAACATTAATGTTCCTATTGGATCTAAGTGGTCTAATGGATTTAGACTTAATCTTCCTTCATTTTTTGCTGTATTATCACCTAACTTATATGCTGCAAACCCATGTGCAAATTCATGGAATGTTATTGCAATTAGTACTCCTGGTATACTAACTAGTAATCCAAATAACGCTCCTGGGTTTGTTACATATTGTACTACTGTTGATAATACCATTATTGCAATTATTATATATATAATCCTTCTATCAAATGAAAAATTAAACATAAACGCTCCTTTACTTCCCCTTTTTCTCTAGTTCCCCTTTTGTTTTTAAGATGTGTCACAGAATGGACAAAAATGTCCAAATGGAAACGTCCCCAACTGGACACTAATTAGCTAGTGGTTTCATTGTAGGGAACAATAATGCATCTCTAATTGAACTACAATCTGTTAATAACATTACTAAACGGTCTACACCTATTCCAAGTCCTCCTGTTGGTGGTAATCCAATCTCTAGTGCTTGAATATAATCTTCATCCATCATTCCAGCTTCTTCGTCTCCTGCTTCTCTTGCTTCAACTTGTTTTTTAAATCTTTCATATTGGTCTATTGGGTCATTTAATTCTGAGAAAGCATTTCCATATTCTCTTCCACCAATAAATGCTTCAAATCTCTCTGTTAATCTTGGGTCTTTTACTGATTTTTTTGCAAGTGGTGATATTTCTACTGGATAATCATATACAAATGTTGGTTGTATTAGTGTTTTTTCTACATATTCATCAAAGAATAGACTGATTACATCTCCTCTTGTCTCTTTTGTTTTGTCTGGTATTTCTATATTCCTTTCTTTCGCTAAAGCTACTGCTTCTTCATCAGTATTTATTTCATTAAAGTCTATTCCTGTTACTTCTTTTATAGAATCTATCATTGATATTCTTTTCCAACCAGGTGCTAAGTCAATATCTTGTCCTTGATAATTTATTTTTGTTGTTCCTAATACTTCTTTAGCTGTCCTTGAGAATATTTCTTCTGTTATATCCATCATGTCATGGTAATCTTGATATGATGCATATAATTCAAGCATTGTAAATTCTGGATTGTGTCTTATATCCATTCCTTCATTTCTAAATACTCTACCTAATTCATATACTTTGTCAAATCCTCCTACTATTAATCTTTTTAGATTTAACTCTAATGCAATTCTTAAATACATATCAATATTTAATGCATTGTGGTGTGTTATAAAAGGTTTTGCTGTTGCTCCACCTGATATTGTATTTAATATTGGTGTTTCGACTTCTAAATATCCTTTTTCATTTAATATTTCTCTTATTTTACTAATTATTTTACTTCTTAATATGAATGTTTCCTTAACTTCTGGATTTACTATTAAATCTGTATATCTTTGACGATATCTTAAATCTGGATCTTTTAATCCATGGAATTTTTCTGGTAATGGTCTTAATGATTTAGATAGTAATGTTACTTCTTTTGCATGTACTGATATTTCTTCTGTTCTTGTTTTGAATACAAATCCAGTAATACCAATAATATCTCCAATATCCCAAGTTTTAAATGCTTTATAACTTTCTTCTCCTAAATCATTTATACTTACATAACTTTGGATTTTTTCATCGCAGTCTTGTATTGTACAAAATGATGCTTTTCCCATTATTCTTTTTGCAATTATTCTTCCTGCAACTGTTACATCTTTTTGTTCAAAAGCCTCATAATTTGCTTTTATTTCTCCTGCTGTGTTTGTTCTATCAAATTTCGTTATTTGATATGGATCTTTTCCTTGTTCTTGTAATTCTTTTAATTTATCTCTTCTTATTTGCATTAAGTGATTCATATCTAATTCTTGTTCTTGTGTATTGTTTTGATTGTTTTGATTTTCTGACATAATTCTATCTCTCCCATCTTTTTTTACTTTATATATTATATCGCAAATAATCCATAAAGTAAAGTTTTATCAACATCTTTTAAATATATCTTTTTAAATAAAAATTAAATTTATGGTTTTTCAAAAGAATAACCTGTTCCTACAAATGTGCCAATCTCTTTTATTTCATCTTCTGACTTTAAATTAATGTTACAATAACTATCTTCCTTTCTAACATTAATATCTTCTTCAAGTAAATCTATCTGTAACACTTCTTCATCTGATAATTCTTTGTCCCATATTTTTAGACACGACATCTGTCCAATCATTTGCCTATCACTAAGTAAAAATGAAGTTCCTATATTAAATCCTTCATATGGTAAGCAATTTGTTCCAAAAGCTCCTTTTAATTCACCATTAAAATATATTTTTAATTGTTTTAAACTTTGATTATAAGTAACTACAAAATCAGTCCATTTATCATAATAATTTGTATAATCTACACTTGCTAAATAGCTCGTATCTTCTGTAAATTGTCTAGCAATTCCTTCTGAACCATAATGATTTCCATATAACCCCATATACATTTTACTTTGTTGCTCTTCCCTGTTTATTTTAATCTTAGTTGCTATTGTAAATTCTTGATAAAAATCATTTTGATTAACATTATTTAATTCAATATGGGCTGTTCCGTCTAAATCTAGCCAATAATCCGGATTATCCACATAAGATTCAACTTTGACTTTCTCATTAATTGTATGACTCACATTGTTTTCATCAAGTATGGTAACTTTAAAATCATATTCCCCGTTTGAATTTATCGCAAAAGGTAAACTTGGTTCCACTGTAATATTATTGTTATTTAAATTTCCTATATCAAAATTTATATAATTAGTCATTCCATTAATTTCTCTTGGCACACTAATTTTACCATCTTTATCCCTAGTTAACTTAGAATTTCCCAACAATTTATAAACATAATCTGATTTTACAACTCCATTTTCTATATAAATTTTATAAATTTCGCTTTTATTTACCACAAAACTCAAATCTTCTGTTGTATTCCAATAATCTGCTCCATCTTCTTGGTATTTCACATACCATTTATCAATATATCCATCATATTGAATATTTGATATTGTAACACGATATTTGTTTTCTCCTATAATTTCATAATTCACATCAAAAGTAGGTGCATCTGCTTGGTTTGGATCATAATCCACATTATATAATCCATTTGGTAATTGATTTAAAGTATAATACATATCACCTTCATATTTCAAACCGTTATAGCTAACTACTTCTCTTTGTTCTATATTAATAAAAAATTCTTGTTCTACACCATCTATCCCTAACTCTTGTATGGTATCTTGATCAAAATACTTATATCCTGTTAATTCACTTATACTACTTGCAAATCCTAATTCTTCTACTAATACCAAGTTTGCTTGTTCTTGTACTTCCGTACTTGAAGTCAAATCTTTACCTATTGTATCTTTATCAATATCTCCATTTTTCCATTGATCATACAAACTATTTACCTGTGTTTGCATTATTTTCATCTCAGTAGTAAATGCTGTTAATTTAGATGAATTTATTACATCTATTCCACTATATGTAGCAATTGATGCCAATATTAGCAATATTATTATTGTTATTACTAATGCTATTAAAGTTACACCTTTTGAATTACCAGATTTTCTTTTCATTTGTTAGCCTCCAATAAAAATTTGGCTGGGGTACTGTGATTCGAACACAGGAATGTCGGAGTCAGAGTCCGATGCCTTACCGCTTGGCGATACCCCAATATTTATACATACATATATTATCACCTTTTTTTAATTTTGTCGATATGTTTAATTAAAAAAACACACTAAAGTGTGTTTTTTTATATATTCATTAAAACTTCTTCACATCTTTTATAATTTGGTTGATATTTTTCTATCATTTTGTAGAATGCTTTAGAATGTGTTTTATATTTCAAGTGGCAATATTGATGTAATACTATATAGTCAATTACTTCTCTTTTATATTTTACAACTTCTGGATTAATAGATATTTTACTATTTTCACACTTTCCTAATATTTTCATTTTTTTAATTTCATATTCTTCTGGTGCAAAACCTAACATTATTCTTGTTTTTTCCATAGCTCTTTCTATTTCAACCTTTGCAATTTGTTCATACATTTTATCTATTGCTAAATCCAAAATTTCTGTGTTTGCCATTTTTTTATATCTGTTTGGAAGTGATATAATTATGTTCGTATTTTTAACATCCAATTCAGTTATTCTAATATTTTTATAAGTTATTTTTACCCTATAATCTTTACCTAAAATTGGTACTGGATGTTTCTCTAATCCAGTCTTTACAAGGCTTTTTCTTATTGTTTGTTTTTTAACTATATTCATAAATATCACTCCTTTTTGATTTTTGTTCGAATTTTTGTTTTTCGAATTGTTGTTCGCTTTTGTTGTTCACATTTTATATTTTATTTTTATATTTGTCAATACCTTTTTTAAAAAAATTTATTTTTTATTTCTTTTTTTTGTTTTTTGTAATATAATTCTAAATTCCATAAAAATGTAATTACATTTTTTAGCCTATAAAACACTTTTCGGACGTGATCTTAAATGACAACAATCTTATCCGAA
>CALXCG010000058.1 GCA_944386745.1 uncultured Clostridia bacterium
CAATTTTTTATCTAACAAAATTACTTAAAAATTTTTCCGAAAAACTATTGACAATTAATAGTTAGTCTTTCTTTACTAATATATTCTATAATGATATTTTTGTGAATGATTTTATTTTTTATAAAACTCAAAAATAATATGACATTTTTCTTCAAAAGTATTTACATTATTTTTTTATTTAAGTATAATTATAATTGATAAATATCATTTTAAAAATTGTTTTAATTTAATGTTTTATATAAATTGGTATTTAGTAAACGTATACTTCCCTAATATTTGCAAATACTATTTTATATAATGTTAAAAATACATAAGATGGAAGGAAGAATAAAAATGTTAAAAACGCAAAAAAATTTAGATAAAACATCTAAAATTAGTTTTAAACAAACAAAATCCATGAAAGGTATAACCTTAATTGCCTTAGTAATTACAATAATTGTTTTGCTAATATTAGCAGGCGTAAGCATTGCAACATTAACAGGAGAAAATGGAATACTAACAAGAGCAAATGACGCAAAAGAAAATACAGGACTTGCAGAAGAAAGAGAAATGGTAGAATTATCAGCACAGGCTGCATTAATAGATAATAATGGAAAAGAAATATTAGAACAATATTTAGATCCAGAATTAGAAAATAATTTTGGAGAAAATAAATATAGCTTAGAAAAAGGAGAAAATAACGGAGAGCAAGGCTTTATAGTAACAATAACAGATACAGGAAGAAGATATTTTATAAGTACTAGTGGAAAAGTAGACCAAATGATACCAGGACCAAAAGTCAGTCATACAATAAGTCCAGATACACAAGTGAATGAAGGAGAGAAAATAACAATAACAATAAATGCAGAAGCAACAGAAGGAGAGATAACGAAAATAACAAAACCAGATGGAACAAGTGTAGAATATACAACAACAACATATGAAGTAGAAGAAAATGGAGAATATAAATTTGTAGTAGAACAAAGTAATGGTGGAAAGACAACATATACAGTAGAAATAACAAATGGAAAATATATAGAGAAATTTTCAGATATATATGGAAGTACAACAGAATACACAAAAAATGGATTAACAGCATGGATACCAGAAGGATTTGCAGTAGGAACAAGTGATACGATAAATAGTATAGAAAATGGATTAGTAATAACAGATGCAATAGATGAAAATCATAATAGTACAGGAAATGAATTTGTATGGATACCAGTAGGAGATATAAATGAAATGGCACAATGTTCAACAGCAGGTGGAAATTGTAATTTACAATTAGAAAATGACCAAATAGTATGTAAAACACATAGTAATAATACAAAAATAGTAGGAAAGTTATATGCAACAAGTACAGGAGAAAATTTTAATGTAAATACACCAAATACAACATATACAGAGAATAGTGGATTCAGAGAACCAGATACAGTATCTACTTATGATGGTAATGAAACATATTTAAATATAATAAAAGGAATCCTAACAAGTAATACAGCTGATTATGCTGATATAACAACATTAAAAAATACAATGCAGGAAGATTATAATACTATGATTAAGAGCATAGAAAAATATGGTGGATTCTATATAAGTAGATATGAAATGAGTAAATCAACAACTACAAATAGAGCAGGAAGTGTAGCAAATGTTATACCATTAGTAAACGACTCAAATAATATGTGGTATGGATTATATGCATATGGTAAAACATATAATACAAATAGCGTAGAAAGTAGTATGGTATGGGGAAGTCAATATGATGCAATGCTGAGATGGATGCAAAAAAATGGAGCTAATGTAACAGGAAATATTGGAAATAATAGAAATACAGGAACAACAACAGGAGTTGCAGAAACAGATGTAATAAGAAATGTATACGACTTATATGGTTGTCATTATGAATGGACATTAGAGGCCTACTACACCGTCCATCGAGTTGTTAGAGGTCGGTATGTACAACAATAGCAGTTCTCTGAGTTACCGCAACTGCAGTAATCCATACGATACGGGCAGAGGCATTTCTTCTCGCTTTGCACTTTATGTGAAGTTGAAGTAGCACTAATCTCTTAAGAGAAAAAATTGAATATAGGACTAATTACAACTTACAATATACGTTTTTAGAAAACTCAACTTGTCAAAACTGAGAAGGTAAAAGACTATAAGTCTTGATATCTTCTCAGTTTTTTATGCACAAAAAATCTGTATTTTTATGTAAAAAAAGTATTAGCAAATACCACCAAAAAGATTGTAAAAAACAAAAAAATAAAAATATAATTATAAATAAAAACGAAGCAATTAAACGAAAAAGAAGAAAAAGGAGGAAAATAAAATGAAGAAAACAAAAGACAATAAGGCAATAACATTAATAGCACTAGTAATAACAATAATTGTATTATTAATATTAGCTGGCGTAAGTATAGCAACATTAAAAGGAGAAAATGGGATTTTAACAAGAACAAATGATGCCAAAGAAAATACAGTAGTTGCAGAAGAAAAAGAGGCAATACAACTGGCATATACAGGAGCAATAATAGAAAAGAAAGTAACAGAAGATGTAACAGCAAGTGATTTAAATACAGAATTTAATACAAATGGAACTAATGCAATAGCAATTGATAATACAAATGGAAAGATAACAGTAACATTTTCAGATACAAATAGAACATATACAGTTGATAGTAATGGAAATATAACAGGACCATCAACAGGAGAGGTGACACCACCAACAACAGGGAAAACAGATGGAAGTTTTGATGCTGAAAAAGGAGTAAATACACCAAAATTAGGAGATAATATGGAATTGATAATATATGATGAAGAAACACAAGAATGGGTAAAAGATGAAACAAATTCGTCATACAGATATGTAGATACATCAATTGCAGGAAATGAAAATAAAAGTGAATGGGCAAATGCAAAAGTAACAATAAATGGAGTTGAAAGTTACTTTGTATGGATACCAAGATATGAATATAAGATTGATGATACAAATCAAACAATAGATGTAAAATTCATACCAACAACACAAACAGAACCAGATGAAGGATATATAATTCATCCAGCATTTACAACAGATATAGAAAACGGAGGATGGAAAGAACAATTATCAGGTCTATGGATAGGAAAATACGAAGAATCAAGAAGTGATGCAGAAGGAACAAATGCAGGAACATCAACAACAATAAAAATACAGCCAAATGTAATAAGCTGGAGAAATACAATAATAGGAGAAATATATGATTATGCAAAATCATATGCAACAGAATTACAAAGTCATATGCTAAAAAATAGTGAATGGGGAGCAGTTGCATATTTAACTCATAGTAAATATGGAAGAAATGGAACTGAAGTAAGTGTGAATCAATGTAGTAGTTATATAACAGGAGCAGGAAGAGGAACAGGAGAAAATCAAATATATAATTCAACTTATGATAGTAGTACAATAACAGAAGAACAAAGATATAATGGAAATATAGGGAAATTGTCAAGTACAACAGGAAATGTATACGGAATATATGATTTATCAGGTGGAGCATATGAATTTGTAGCATCATATTATAATGGTAGTACAAGTAGTAATCTAACAAGTAATGGAAGCCAATTGGTTAATGATACAAATCGAGAATATGTAATAGCATATGATGTATATGATGTGGATACAAGCTATAAACAAGGAGATGCAACAAAAGAAACAGAAGGATGGAATGGTGATTACGCTGACTTTGTTGAGTCGAATATCCCTTTCTTCAAACGTGGTGGCTACTATGACAGTACTTTTGAGGCTGGAGTGTTTGCTTTCGATGATAGTGCAGGTAATGGAAACGGGTTTCGTATATGTATTGCAGTATAGTACTGTGAAATCTGTTATCTGAGAAATACAAGGAATCAAAAATTACGACTAGCAATGTATGTTTTTATAAGACGTGGTATAATGTATTTTTTTTATATTTTGAAAAATCTAAAAAACAGGTACATAGAATAATTTGTATAAAGTTTTAAAAATTAATTATATATAATTTTATTAATCAAAAAAGACCTTCAAAGTTAACTTGCAAACTTTGATAGGTCTGTTTCTTTTGATATCATTTTGAATCGATTTTGCACGTCCCCAACTAATCCAAATGATAAAAAGCTTTATACAATTTTCTTGCAGTTCTAGGGCAATCAACACCAGCAGAATCTGCGTTTTTAACTGGTGCAAATTCCTCTTCTCTCTTAACTCTTAAAACTGCCATATCATCAACACTACCGAAAGCATCAAATAAAAATGCTTCAAACTTGTATGCATTTGGAGAATCTGGAACAACTATGTTTCCATCTTTATCCATATATGTAGCTTTTTTATATGCAACATGATATGGTAAAGGATTTGCTCCCATTCTTTCTATTGCATCTACACTAAATAAGTTACAAAGAATATGAGATTCCCCATATAATAATTCGCCATTTTCATCTGTAGCTTCAGCCATTTCTTCAGTTATCTCTGAATATTCTATAACATTTGGTTTTCCATTTCTTTTACAAAATACACCAACTTTTTCATGAGCATTTGCTTTTACAACTGATTTACATGCAACAGTTACACCTTTATCAATTGCAATTCCCATTAAAACAGGATCAACCATTTTTACAAGGCAGTTATCTACTCCACCGATAAATACCCATTCTACTCCCATTTGTCTCATTTTTTCAGTCATACCATTTTTAACTAAAGATTCATATATTCCACCATGACCATCTGCCGCTTCTTTTATTAATCCATCTTCACCTATTAAAATTTTTCCTTCTGTATCAATCATAGGAAGTTCTCCTTGTATAAAGAAGAAAATGCTCTTATCTTTTTGATATCCAAAGAATTTATGTTTTTCAAAGAATTCAACAGTTGCTTTATTATTTTCTCTACTTGTCATGATGAACCAAGGGATAATAACTCCATATTTTTTCCCTTCCTCTTTTAAGCTATCTGCTAACAACTCAAATAATGACTTATGAGAATCTAATCCTATATCAAAAGTACCTTTAGGACCATTATGACCTAATCTAGTTCCTTGCCCACCAGCCATTGTTACTGCTGCAAGTTTTCCTTCTTTTATAGCCTTTTTACCAATATTTTCATAATATTTATATTTATCATTTAGTTTGTATTTATCTAAATAATCAATAGGTGTTATTTCATCTTGTTGTTTTTTAGGCTCTTTACTTGTATTTTGATATAAACTATTTACTAATTCAAAATTAATTTTCTCAATTTGATTTATTAACATTTTTTGATGTTTTTCATCTAATTTGTCATAATGATTTAATAAATGTTCTTGTCCATATTTTTTTAAAATAGCTTTTACTTCCTCTAGTTTTTTATCCATAAATATCGTTCCTTTCAAAGTAAAATATCTCTGCATAATATTTATACACTATTTTAAAAATTTTTTCAAGATTTTTCAAGATTTTTACAATAATTTCGCAACATTCTTTATAACACTATTTTATCTTTATCTCTCCAGCTGTCCTTAAAATTTTATCATAGCTACTGATTATATCATTTGCCTTATCTGTAACTTCTTCTATATCATAACAATCTATTACTTTTAAATTTTCCGTTTTTGAAATCCACTTTTCTAAATTTTGATTTGCATTTTTTATATAGTTTTCTTTGCCTTTTATAAATATAACCATATCTTGATTATTTTCAATATTACTTTTTATTCTTTTAAATTTATTTAAATCATTATTCTCCCAATCTAAATTTAAGATGGCTTCTTTTTTATCATCTTTAAAATTCATCTTTGATAATAAAGTTTTCATTGTCTCATTTAAATCATTTTCAGTCAAAATTACTACATCCTTGTTTTCTTCTAAACTTTTACACATGTAAGGTAATGCTATCATTTCAAAATGATAATCACTTGCATAAAATGAACAAATCTTTTCTTTTGTTTCTAACTTGTTACTCATAAAAAAACATCATCCTTTCAATCTTTTGTGAAAATTCATACTGCAGATTGAAAATTTTATTCCCCTTTTTTGCAAAAACGAAACTTATAAAATGTACTTTTTCATAACGTAAAATGACCTGAAACATACGGAAATTTAAATTTTCTTACTTCTTTCTTCTGGTAAATTTTACCATTTCTTTACAAATATGTCAAGAATATTTCAAATAAATTTCATCGACTTTTTTCGCAAAATGTATAAAAAATCCTAAATTGTCAATAATGAATTATATAGAAGATTTTTCAAAAAAAGTTTTTAGGAGGTAACTTATGAAAAAGATATTAAATTTTATTAAAAATCCCAAGGTAAAAATGGTAACAATTTTAAGTTTTCTATTATTTGCCTATACATCAATCTGCGCAATTTCATATGCACAAAACGTATCAACTGATATTGCAGATAGTGTTTTTCGTTTACATGTAATTGCAAATAGCGATAGCGATGAAGATCAAAATTTGAAATATATAGTAAGAGATAATTTACTTTCTTATATGAAAGAAATTTGCTCTAATTGTACAAATAAAGAAGAAGCAATTAAAATAGTTCAAGAACATTCAAAAGATTTTGAACAAATTGCAAAAAACACAATTACTGAACAAGGTTATTCATATGACGTAAAAATAAATATTGGAAATTTTGAGTTTCCTACAAAAACTTACGGAGATATATCTTTACCAGCAGGATATTATGATGCTTTACGTGTTGAAATAGGTGAAGCAAAAGGTCGAAACTGGTGGTGTGTAATGTTCCCTCCTCTATGTTTTGTTGATGTTTCTTCTGGTGTAGTTCCTGATGAGTCCAAAGAAGTTATGGAAGAAAATTTAGATGAAGAAGAATATGCTCTTATATCAGATGATTCTAATAATGAATTACAATTTAAATTTAAATTGATTGAGTTATTCCAAGAATTTGGAATTCTTACTGCAAAAAAATAAAGTTTTTGTATCTTTACAAAGTTTTAAATATAATAACGTAAAGATGTCAAAAAATAGTTGCAATAATCTAAAGTTTATGTTATATTTTATAGATAGTAGAGTGTTATGCAAAAATACACTCTATTTTTATGAATTAATGGGGGTAATTTAATTGGAAAAATTAGTAGTAAAAGGTCCTACTCCTTTAAAAGGTGAAGTAACAATAAGCGGAGCAAAAAATGCAGCAGTTGCAATTTTACCTGCCACTTTATTAATTGATGGAGTTTGTACAATTGAAAATTTACCAAATATCAGTGATATAAAAATTTCGTGTGAAATATTAGAACAATTAGGAGCAAAAATAACTTGGAATAATGAACATAGCATAACTATTGATACAACAAATATTACAACTACAAAAGCTCCTTTAGATTTAACTAGCAAATTTAGAGCTTCTTATTATATAATAGGAGCTATGCTTGGTAGAAAAGGAGAAATTGAAGTTGGTATGCCTGGTGGTTGTAAACTAGGTGCAAGACCAATTGATCAACATATAAAAGGTTTTGAAATGCTTGGTGCTACAGTTAATTTGGAAAAAGGAACAATTTATGCTAAAGCAAAAAAATTAAAAGCTGCTCCAATTTACATGGATATTGTATCTGTTGGAGCTACAATTAATGTAATGCTTGCAAGTGTATTAGCAAAAGGAACAACTACAATTGATAATGCTGCAAAAGAACCTCATATAGTAGATGTTGCAAACTTCTTAAATACAATGGGAGCTGACATTAGAGGTGCTGGTACAGATGTAATCAAAATTAACGGTGTAGAAAAATTACATGGTGGTTGTACATATAGTGTTGTTCCAGATCAAATAGAAGCTGGTACTTTTATGCTTGCAGCAATTGCAACAAAAGGTGATTTAACTTTAAAAAATTGTATCACAAAACACTTAGAATCAATTACAGCAAAAATTATAGAAGTTGGTGGAAATGTAGAAGATAATGGTGATAGTATTCGTGTTTGGTGTAACAAAAGACCAAATAGTGCAAATATCAAGACTCTACCTTATCCAGGATTCCCTACAGATTTACAACCTCAAATGGGAGTTGTTTTAGCTCTTGCAAATGGAACAAGTGTAATAAATGAAAGTATTTGGGAATCTAGATTCCAATATACAGAAGAATTAAATAAAATGGGTGCTAAAATTACTGCTCAAGGAAAAACTGCATTTTTTGAAGGTGTAAAAAAATTATATGGTGCACCTGTTTACTCTAGTGATTTAAGAGCTGGAGCAGCACTCGTAATTGCCGGAACTGCAGCAGAAGGTGAAACTGAAATATATAATCTTGAACATATTGATAGAGGATATGAAAATATAGAAGAAAAATTTAGAAAAATTGGTGCTAAAATCGAAAGAGTAAAAGAATAGCCAAAAAGACATTAACAAGAAAAATATATTAATTAACAAAGGAAAAATTAGTTTAAATAACTAATTTATGCCTTAAGGAAGGTATAAAAAATGTTTAAGTTTTGTAGTTTATATAGCGGAAGTAGTGGAAATAGTTTATTTATAGAAACACAAAATACTAAATTATTAATTGATGCGGGTGTTAGTAGTAAAAAAATTGAAAACGCTTTAAATGATATTAACATTGATCCATCTACACTTGATGGAATTTTAGTGACACATGAACATATAGATCACGTACAAGGGCTTGGAACACTATCTAAAAAGTTTGACTTACCTGTTTTCGTAAATCAAGAAACATTAGATGCAATGCCAAAACAAAAAGATAAAATCTCAGAAAAGAATGTTAAAACATTTAAAATATCGGATAAATTTGAAATTGGAGACTTAGAAATCAAACCTTTTTCAATTCCTCATGATGCTGCAAATCCATGTGGCTTTAACATTTGGAAAGATAATAAAAAAATAAGTATTGCAACAGATATTGGACATATGACAAATCCTATTTTAAAAAGTTTGGAGGAAAGCCTATTTATAATGTTAGAAGCAAATTACGATCCAGAAGTATTGCGTTGTTCTCCATATCCTTTTACTTTAAAGTCAAGGATTGCAGGTCCAACAGGACATTTACCAAATGAAATGGCTGGAAAGACAATTTCTCATTTATTAAAGTCTGGCTTAAAAAATGCTATGCTAGGTCACTTGAGTAAACAAAGTAACTTTCCAGAACTTGCTTACAAAACTGTTGTAGATGAATTGATTTCTAATAATTATAATGAGGATTGCATTTCTCTTAGTGTTGCAAGCAGAGATAATCATAGTAAAATTATTACAATTTAACATTATGATTATTCTCTGTCTTCATTTATATTTTTGTGCAGATGCTATCTGCACTTTTTCATCTGCGCTTATTTGAAAAAAATATTCAATTCTGCTATACTAATTAAAATATTAATTATTTATTTTTTATTTTATAGGAGATTAGTTTGAAAGAAACATTTATAAAAATAAAACCAAAATAATAGAAAAAGGGCATAGAACCCCCTTACCCCCAGAAA
>CALXCG010000059.1 GCA_944386745.1 uncultured Clostridia bacterium
ATTTTTAGAAATTACTAATGGTATTCAAAGTATTTCTTCTATTGCTTATAAAAAGATTTCTATTAATCTTATTATTACTGCATTTTTACTTGGCTTTGGCGGTATTTCTGTCTTTTTACAGGTTTTTAGCATTACTGCAAAAACTGATTTATCTATAAATCCTTATATTTATGGAAAAATTTTGCATGGTTTATTTGCTGCTTTTTATACTTTTGTTTTTATTCAAGTTTTTCCATTTTTTAATTTAGATTTATAGATTGTTGTAGGAATATTTTCCTTTTTTTATAATATATTTTTTAAGGGATATAACTTTATGAACATTGTTTTAAAATAATTAATGTTTTAAATTCGAAAGGAATGATAAGTATTTATGGATAGGAATTCAAATAATAATCCAAATAATTTTAATAATTTAAATAGCAACTATGGTACTGGCTTTATGCCTCCTTATATGGATTATATGTCTTCTAATGGACAAATTGATTTTAACGAGATGTATAAAGATCCGTTTCTAAATCCTATGATGCAATATGAACAAGCTTGTTCATATTATCGCTATCTTTGTTTGCAAATGGATTATAAAATTAAGTGTAAGGAATATGAAAGGATGTGCAATACTTCAAATTCAAATAATTCTAGAGATAGGAAGTTAGAATAATATTTTTAAACTTGTAATGAAATTTTAATTTTTTATCTAATAAGTGCATTTCAAATGTAAACTAAGAATATCAAAAAAGCAATAAGTTTTTATATAAAACAAATAAAAACTATTGCTTTTTTTCATGTAAAACTCTTTTTTATAAAGTCTGTCCCTTTTGAACAATTTTTGTTCATTTTGGCATGTCCCTAAATGTTCTTTATGTTTTTCTTTTTGAAAATTATGAATGTTGGTATTAACATTACAAATAGATAGATTAAACACATTACTATTGAGAATCCCATTGTCATGCCTTCCATTGATGGTAAACTTCCAAATAAATATCCGCTTAAATCCCAATTCATAGTAACAAAATATTTCATAAATCCAACTTTATATTGTATTACTAATGCATTTATTATGCTTGGTGACATGAATCCTAATAGTGAAATTGTAATTGCAAGGGCACTATTTGTAAATATTGTGCTAAGTGCAAATGCAAGTGTTGCAAGTAATATAATCATTGGTAATTGTGTTAATATTTCTATTCCTACATATGTGAATATATTTAATATTTCTAATTGGCTAGTATTAAAGTTATATTCTAATACTGGAACTGATAGGCTATCAAATCCAAATACTATGCTTCCTACAATTAATTCCATTAATAGAATTATTGCTATTGCAAATACGGTCATTATTAATATTGTTATATATTTTGATAATAGGATTTTTGTTCTACTATATGGTTTGATTAATAATAATTTAACTGTTCCTTTATTAAATTCTTCACTTACTATTGTTCCTGCTATCATAACTATTATTACGATTATAAATAACCCATATTCAGAGAAGAAATTTTTTAATATTCCTCTTGTATCATTCGTTTTGTTGATATCCTGTTTATTTTCAATTATATATTTACTTACTTCTTTTTTTTCTAAACTTTCGTTATATTGTACTTTATCTTCATATTCTAAATTATCAAAATCTCCCATTTGTACTACATTTTTTGCATAATTTTGATAAGTATCTAGTGCTTGATTTAGATAGTCTGTTCCATATTTTATATCTTGATTTATTCTATATTCTGCAACTTCTTTATCTATTTTTGCATTTTCAATTGATATTTCTAATTCTTCTAATAATTGTTTATCTTGTGTGTTTGCTTTTTGCTCTTCTAAACTATTTAAATTTTTATTTGCTTGTTCTAAATCTTGATTTGCAAAGTATTTCCAATCATCACTATCTAATTTTTTTAATATGTCATTTATATTATTTTCAATTTCTTGTGCTTTTGCTTCATCCTTTTCGCTACTGTATAAATAAGTATTTTTTTCATTAATATCTCCTGTTAATTGTGATGCTATGATTTGTCTTTGCCATGCATCTTCATCATATTTTTGCATTAATTCATATGTTTCTAATTCTGATTTTAAATCTATATACATTGTTGTATCAGATGGTTTAGTAGGATCTAGTCTGGCTAACTCTTCTTTTATATATGAGATATAACTGTCACTATATCCATATGAATTTCCTGTTGTAAAAAAGAATTTATAAATACAATTTGTTAATATTACAAATGCTAGAACTACAAATAATGTAATATATATGCTTTTTTTCTTAAATATTTTTGTTAATTCATTTTTTATTAAACTACTCAATTACATTCCCCCCTGTTCTTTCAAAAAATGCATCTTCTAATGATTTTTCATCTTCTTTTATTTCATAAATTTTGATATTGTTATTTACTAGATTTACTACTAAATTTGGTACATTTTCTTTTTTCATAGTTATCTTAAATATTTTGTCATTTATTATTGTTGCTTCACTATATAGATTTTTGATATCTTTTGTGTTATCTATTTCTACAATGAATTGTTGATGTTCTATATCTTTTTTGATTGCTGTTATTTCATTTGTTTCTATTATTTCTCCATTTTTTATAATACATATTTTGTTACAGAAGTTGTCAAGTTCTGCTAAATTGTGGCTTGATATTAAGATTGCCATTTCTTCTTTTTTGGCTAAGTCAACTAACAATTCTCTCATTTCTTTAATTCCTTCTGGGTCTAGCCCATTAGTTGGCTCATCTAATATCAATAAATTTGGATTATGAAGTATAGCTTGAGCTATTCCTAATCTTTGCCTCATTCCTAAAGAGTATTTTGATACTTTATCATTTATTCTGTTTTCTAGTTTTACTAATTTTACTACTTCATCTATTCTTTTTGTAGTTATCCCTTTATACATGTTTGCTACTAACTTTAAATTGTCATATCCTGACATATACATATACATGTCTGGATTTTCTACAATTGCTCCTACTTTTTCTATTGCTTTTGTGAATTCTTTTTCCACATCATAACCATTTATTAATACTTTTCCACTTGTTATGCTTTGTAATCCTAGTATTAATTTTATTGTGGTTGTTTTTCCTGCTCCATTTGGTCCTATAAATCCTAGAATGTCTCCTTTTTTTATTTCAAATGATACATTGTGTAGGATTTGCTTTTTTCCAAATGTTTTACACAGATTTTTACATTCTAAAATGTTTTCCATGTTTACTATCATCCCTTCTTAATTCTTAATTTGATTGGAAAAGAATTGAATTTCCAACCTTTTTCCTTATTCTACCACATATATATTTAGAATACTATTTATTTTTTCTTAATATTGTATAAATAAATTATTAACTTATCTAAACGCAAAAAATTGCAAAGAAAATTTTTAAAGTCATTTTTCTTTGCAATTTTTATTTATGCTTTTATTCTATTAATTGCTATTTAAGTTTAATCTATACTTATTTATCGAATCAATCAAATTTGAAATTTGATTATAGTATAAGTCTTTTAACTTTGTTACTTGTTCACTATTTAAGTTTTCTTCATCTATCGTTCCTTGTTCTAATTTTATTTGTAAAGATATTATATCATTTTTACTATCTTCTATTTTTATATCATTTATAAAATCTTCTTTTTGATTTTTTTGAATAGTATCTCTTTTTGGATTTTTTTCATTTAATAAAGGTTGTTTTCTACCAAATAATCTTTTAATAAATTCTATTATTTTATTCATATTTACTATTATTCCTTTCTTTTGTAATTATTTTTCACCTCTTCCAGCAAATTTTTCTTCAAAAGCCCTTTGTAACTCTCTTTCCTCTTTTTCTAGATTTCTTTTTAGATTTATAAAATCTCTTAAGCTAAGTTCTTCTATACTATTTTTTCCTGTCAACTTTAGAATAATTTCTTCATTTTTAGCTTTTTCTTGCTTAATTTCATCTGTTTCTTCATATTTAGGTTTTGGTCCATAACCTCCTCTAAATTTTACATTTTCAAATTCATTCATAAAATTGTCAATGTATGAATCTACCGCTTCTATATTTTCTTTACTTGGACTGTATTTTTCTAATTCTTCTTCATGTTCTTCATAATATTTCTTTCCCATTAATAAGCCATTATAGATGACTCCACCTATATAATATTGTAATTGCATGAATGGATTGTTTAGTTCTGATTGTTTTATAGGTTCGTCTATAAGAAAATTTACTATACTATACATAGGTCGTTTTTCATCTTCGAAATCATATATATTATTGATATCGTAGTTAATTCCATATATCGCTCTTTTTCTTTCATCTTGCTCATGAAATTCTGATGCTATGTCTTGTGGATTCGCTGGTAGTCCTTTTTCTTTTCTTTTTCTACAATCTTCTTCTGTTAATGAAATATATAGTCCTATCTCGGAATTGTTTGGTATTCCGCGTTTCTTGAATGATTCTGTTATTAAACTTTCAAAATCGGCATTAGTATCAACTCCATAATATTTAGCCAAATCTTCTTTGCTTATTTTTTCTAATATTTTTTCGATTCCCTTTATTTTGTATTCTTGCTCCATAATTTTCCTCCAAATATTTTATTTTTTATTATAATATCATTAATGTAAAAAAAACTATAAACAAATCCGCATCAAAATTTGTTTATAGTTTTTAGTTTGATATTGGTAAACATATATAGCAATTTGTATCTTTATAGTATTCTAATGTGAAGTCTCTATTTATATTTAGATTAGTAGATTTAGCCCATCTTGAAAATATTTCTTTTTCTAAATCGACAATATCTTTTTGCTCTCTTGTTCCAACTTCAAATATAGCATATTTGCCTGATGGAATTTTCGTTTTTTTGTTTGAAGTATATTGAGTTTTACTACCTACTATGTAGCAATGATTACCATTATTATAAGTCGATATTGCATATTGTTCTTCTTTTTTTAGTTTTTCATGTATTCCTTTTTCTTTTAAATAATTATATAATTGCCTAATCTTATATAATAAATCAATTTTTTTATTAGTTTCTGTTTTATAATAATATATTTCTGTTTCTTCTAAATATTTTATTTCGTATTTTATGCTTTCATATTCATCGTTGTTTTTAAATAAAATAATTGGGAATTGCTTATATGAAATGTTTTTCTCCCTACATTCAATTGGCGTTACTCCGAAATTCTTTTTAAATGCCCTATCAAATGAAATTGTAGAATTATATTGGTATTTCAATGCTACATCAACTATTTTTATATCTGTATTTTTTATTTCTTCAAATGCTTTACTTAATCTTCTTTTTTTGATGTATTCTGTTATTGTTATACCTGTCATAAATGTAAATATTCTTTGTAATGAATTTACTGAAATTCCTACAATTTTTGCTAATTCATTTATATTAATTTCATTTGTCAGATTTTTTTCAATATATTCAATCATTTTATTTAGATTTTTATAATTTATATTTTCCATAAATACTTTTTACCTCTTTGTATACTGTTTCTTCTAAATAATTCTTATTTTCTTCTAAGTCATTTCTTAGCTTTGTAGCGCTTATTGTATAATGTTCTCTATTTCTATCTACTTGAACTTCTTGAATGTTTAAATCTCTTGCTACAAATTTCCCATATGGTTCGCTATTGTAGAAGTGAGTTAATGGTATATCTTTAACTAATTTTTTTATATAATCTGTTTGGATTTTTATACTTTTTTCGTCTAATCCATATTGTGATGGCGGATTTTTTGCATATATTATTTTTGCTTTTGGATAGATTTCTTTTATCCAATCTGCTCTTTTTTCTGTTGGTATGTTTATTACATTTGTGTCATATACTATTACATAGAATTCATCCATTTCACTTAGTCCTTTTTCTATTAAATATTGATGTCCTTTATGTAATGGTGCAAATTTTCCTATTGTGAATCCTATTTTCATTTTACCACAATTTCCTTTCTTTGATTATTTTTAGTTTCTAAATTTTGTAAGTATTTTATTGTCTTTTTTTATTTTATTTTCATATAATAGTTATATATATTTTTTGTGTGAGGTTTTTGTATGAATCCTTGTGCTTTTGTTAATTTTGTTTCATTATTGGCTTGTGATATTGCTAAAGATAAGTCTCAAGATGAAGTTGCTTTTTTAGCTGCTTTTTTTACTCAGTTGGGTGATACTTTAGCTACTTTGGCTCTTTTTAAAGATGATTGTTGATTTTCTATATTGCTTTTATATTTCATAGTCTATTGCTTGTCTATCTGTTCTTAGTTATGATTGTTTTGTCATTGTTTCTACTTTCCTATCTTTCTATATATTCTCTTGTTCTAATGTCTAAACTAATTAAATCTTCTAAATAAGGTCGTTTAGGATAATTTAAACTTTTTAATTCTTGTATAGCATTTTCTTTTTTTATAAAATGTAGTTTTGCAAATTCTATTTCTTGACCATTTTGTTCTAATTCATTTTTGTAGTTGTTATATAATTCTTCCATTTGTTTTGCTGTAATTTTTAAAATTCCTTTCATCATTGGAGCATATGAATGTCTTTTTCCTTGTGGTATTTCCATATATCTCATTTCATATTCTTGTACTATATTTTTATCAAATAAGTCAATGCCTAATTCTTCTTTCAATTCTCTAGCTATATTATTTACAATATCTACTTGTCCATCCGATTTAATATCATTTTGGTCTAGATTTCCTCCACTAATTTGTAAACCATTTGGATAGGATGTTGTGTCATTCATTTCTCCTACAATATAATATCCATCATGGGTTTCTAAAAGTATTCCGCAGTTTAAATTGTAGCAAGCATATTTTTCTTCAATTCCTACTCTTTCATCAAATAAGTAATGTGCATAATTTGTTTTTTGAATACTCATTTTCATTTTTTCGGTTAATTCTTCAAATTTAGTTACACTCCATATTTCTCCATTAAATAAATGTGGATTTTCTATTAGTTGTTTTTTCCAAAAATTTTCTATTTGAATTTGCAATTTTTGTGGTAGTTGTAACTTTTCTTCTACTTTTGTTACTTCAATTTTTTTGTTTACTTTTATTACCATTGATTTTTACTCCTTTTACTTTGTTTTTTCTTCTATATATTCTTTTGCACATCTTCTTATATTTTTTCTCCTACATGCTTACTTTCATTAATATTTTTTATATTTCAATAGATTCGATATTTGTCAATTTTTGTTTGTCAAAAGTTAATTTCGTAATGCTAGGTTCTTTTATCTCTATTATTTTATTATTAAATACTAGCTTCATTTCTTCATTTAATTCACACCAATTTGTTAATAGAAAACTAATTAATGCTCCATGACTTACTAATACTATTTTCTTTTCTAAATTTTCTTTTAATATTTTTTCTAAAAATGAAGTGACTCTTTCTGTTGCTTCTTCACAACTTTCTCCTTCTCTTGCCTTCCATTTTTTATCTTGTAAATATGCTTGTACTACTCCAAATGGTTTATTTTCCATCCATTTAGATAAATCTTCTAAATTGCCTAATTTTCTTTCATTTAATCTTGAATCAATATTTATATCAATGTTATTTCTATATACTATGTATTTGGCAGTTGCTTTTGCCCTTGCATAACTACTAGACCATAGAACATCTATATTTTGTAACTCTGGGCTTTCACTTAGTCTTTTTGATTGTTCTTCTCCTTTTACTGACAAAATATATTTTTCGTTTATTAATTGTGCAGTGTCATTAGTATTTTGAATTCCATTTTCTTTAAGTTCATCAGCATGTTTTACTAAATATATTATTGTGTTCATAAAATTTACTTTCTCCTCTTTTTTATAATTCAATAACATCTAAATCATCTGGTACATATATATTTCCATTAAAGTATTGTTTTGCCTCTTCTGTGTATAATCTTTTTCTGTTCTCTAAATCGTTATCACTTGCATGATATAATACTAAATTTTTCACATTTAAACTCGTTGCTATTTCTGATGCTGTTTTTACAGTAGAATGCATTTTTTCGTATGGTTTAAATATATCTGCCTCTGAATCCATACACATTGCTTCATGTAATAACCAGTCTACATTTTCTACTTCATCTCTTAATTTTTCATCAAATGTTTCATCACCTAAAAATACAAATGTTTTTCCATTTGCTAATGTGGTTTTAAAACCAAATTGTCTATCTTTTTTTGCTTGGACATCTAAAAATTTAATATTATAATTTAGTATTTTTATTTCTTCTTTATCCTCTACTATATTAAAAATAATTCTGTTATCTATAAGTTTTGTGAATTTTTTTGGCAATACTTCAAACATTATTTTTCTAATTGTACTTTCTAATTCTTTATGCATATAAACATTTAGATTTCCATCATAATTATTATTGTCAAAAAACTTTTGTGCATATCTTATAATCCAAAACATACCTAGTATATGGTCTGTATGTTTATGTGATAAAATAATGTTATGTATTTTTCTAAAGTCTATCTTTGCATCCCTTAGTTGTTTAATTATTTGTAGACCTCCACCTGTATCTACTAATATATGTTCTCCTTCATTATTTTCTAAGGTAAAACAAGTATTATAACAATCTAATGTCATTGCATGACCTGTTCCTAATATGTTTAATTTTTCCATATCAATTATCCTCCAATTTCATTGCATTCTCTATAACTTTTCTTTGCTTTTCAAAATTTGCTTTTGTTACAGGTATTCTTGCATACATTTTCGTTCCTAAAAAATAGTTTAATGTATCAAATGCTTTTAGTGTTTCTTCTGTTCCAGTACCACTTCCTCCTGCACAAGCAATACAAACTATATTCTTCCTTTTTATTTTTGATTCGTCATTGAATGCATCACATCTTTTTAATCTATCAAAAAATGTTTTTCCTGACTCGCTCATTTCATGAAAGTAAACTGGAGTAATAAATATATAAGCATCAAAATCTTCCATATATTTGTAAATTTCATTAAAGTCATCTTTCTGTATACATATATGTTTATCAAGACAAATTCCCCAGCCTCTTTTACCACAAGCTAAACATTTTTGAATATTCTTTCTATTAATACAAATATGTTCTACTTCATTACCTAATTTTTTTAATTCTTTTTCACATTCTTCTACACAAGAAAAAGTTAATCCTATTTTATTTGGTATAAAACTATCTTCATTTACCTTATTACTACTGAAACTTAATATTAATACTTTCATTTTTAACTCACTTTCATATTTAATCTATTAACTTATGTTGATCTGGTAACCACGCTGGTGTACATGTCATAGATATTACACA
>CALXCG010000060.1 GCA_944386745.1 uncultured Clostridia bacterium
TATCCTGAGCCAGGATCAAACTCTCTTGTTTTTTATCTCAATTAATTTTATTAATCAAAATTTTTGAAGAGTTTTTTCAAGCTCTTAAACTTCTTACTTTTTTGGCTAAAAAACTTTTAAAAAATTTACTTGTTCGGTACTTTTCTTTTCGCAAAGAAATTTACCGCTTCGGTTTATTCTCTAAAGGATTTTATTGTTTATTTTTCAATGTACTTTTTATGTTCCCTCACTTGGGACGATTTTAATTATACAATGCTTTTTTGTCTTTGTCAACACTTTTTTTAAAAAATTTTCAAAAAATTTTATTGTCATTTTTTTCCATGTTTTTTAACTATGATTTTTCTCATATTTTCGAGCTTTTTTTGATATAAAAATATTTATTGTTGAATACTATTTTTTATAAATTTTTACTATGTTTTTTATTCATCATTACATCTTATCCTCTTTATTGCTTCTGGAATCATTTCAATTGTATCAGATGACTTCATGCTAATATCTGTATATTTTTCTTGAGCTAGTTCTCCAGATACCCCTGCTAAATATGCTCCTATAGCTACAATTTTGCTACTTAGCTCATTATATCCCAATATTCCAACTAAAATTCCGGATAAAACATCTCCACTTCCTGCTGTTGCCATTCCGCTACATCCTCTTTTTACTAAATATGTTTCATCTCCATCTGTTACAATTGTTGTACTTCCTTTCAATAATAATATTACATTATACTTTTTAGCAAATTCTATCGCTAATTCTATTGGATTTTCTTTTATTTTCTCAATAGGATTTTTACTTATTCTTTCAAATTCTTTTAGATGTGGTGTTAATATAATTTTATTCTTAGCTTTTTTAAGAATATTCAAATCCATTCTTGCTAGAGTATTTAATCCATCTGCATCAATTATACATGGGACATTTTTTTCTTCTAATATATATGTTAATATTTTTTCATTATCTTTTCCATTTCCCCATCCCATTCCAATTGCAAGTGCTTTTATTTTTTCTAAAGATTTATCTATTTCTTCTTTATTAAATATCATTTTATTATTCTCATCATTTGAAATCGGATACATTGTTTGTTCTAATAAATATGGTGCGATTGATTCTTCTATACTTTTTGGCACAATTAGTCTTACAACTCCGGCATCCGCTTCTTATACTTGCTGCACTCATATTTGCTAGTTTGATTGCTCCTGAATATTCCATGCATCCACCCATTATTCCGACATATCCATAGTTTCCTTTATGTGTATCTCTTTTTCTTTCTTTAAATATCTCTTTTAATTCTGATTCTTTTATATCTTTTATATTATTCAAAATAAATCACCTCATAAAATATTTACAAGGTGATTATATCATATCTTACTATTTATATGTCAAATCAGATATTTTGTTTTATTTTATTTCATTGCTTCTTCTACTGCAACTGCTACTGCAACTGATGCTCCAACCATTGGGTTATTCCCCATACCGATTAATCCCATCATTTCAACGTGGGCTGGTACTGATGAAGAACCTGCAAATTGTGCATCTGAGTGCATTCTTCCCATAGTATCTGTCATACCATATGAAGCTGGTCCAGCTGCCATATTGTCTGGGTGTAATGTTCTACCTGTTCCTCCACCTGATGCAACTGAGAAGTATTTTTTACCTTGTTCTATACATTCTTTTTTATATGTACCTGCAACTGGATGTTGGAATCTTGTTGGGTTTGTAGAGTTACCTGTTATAGAAACATCTACACCTTCTAAGTGCATTATTGCTACACCTTCTCTAACATCATTTGCACCATAACATCTAACTTCTGCTCTTTCTCCTTTTGAATATGGTATTTCTTCTACTATATTTACTTTTCCTGTAAAGAAATCAAATTCTGTTTTTACATATGTAAATCCATTTATTCTTGAAATTACTTGTGCTGCATCTTTTCCAAGTCCATTTAAGATAACTCTTAATGGTTCTTTTCTTACTTTATTTGCAGATTTTGCAATTCCGATTGCTCCTTCTGCTGCTGCAAAACTTTCATGTCCTGCTAAGAATGCAAAACATTTTGTATCTTCTGATAATAGCATTGATGCTAAGTTTCCATGTCCTAATCCAACTTTTCTATCATCTGCAACTGAACCTGGGATACAGAATGCTTGTAATCCTTCTCCAATTGCTTTTGCTGCATCTGCTGCTTTTGTGCAACCTTTTTTAACAGCGATTGCTGCTCCTAATGTATATGCCCAAGCTGCATTCTCAAAACAGATTGGTTGTACTCCTTTTACAATTTCATATGGATTAAATCCTTTGTCTGTACATATTTTTAATGCATCTTCAAAGTCCTTTATTCCGTATTTTTCCATTACTGGTTTTATTTGATCTATTCTTCTTTCATAACTTTCAAATGTTACTGCCATTTTATTTCCTCCTTATTTCTTATAAATTCATACATTGTTTCAAGCGAAGCAAAACAGTTCGCTTTTCATTCGTTTTTACTCGAAAATTAATTAAAATTAATAAGATGTGCATTTTTCATAAATATAGACAAACTGAAGGTGTACTTTTGTACATCGAAGTTTGGATATTTTATGAAAAATGTGCAGATTGCTGATTTTAATTAATTTTGTCTTGGGTCAATCTTCTTAACAGCCTCATCAAATCTTCCATATGTACCAGAAGCTTTTTCAATAGCCTCCATTGGATCTATTCCTTTTTTAATATTATCCATCATTTTTCCCATATGAACATATTTGTATCCAATGATTTGGTCATCTTTATCTAATCCTAATTCCACAATGTAACCTTCTGTTAATTGTAAATATCTAGGTCCTTTTAATGTACTTGAATAAATTGTTCCAACTTGTGATGTATGACCTTTTCCTAAATCTTCAAGTCCTGCTCCTACTGGAAGTCCTCCTTCTGAGAAAGCTGTTTGTGTTCTTCCATATACTATTTGTAAGAATAGTTCTCTCATTGCTGTATTTATGGCATCACATACTAAGTCTGTATTTAATGCTTCTAATATTGTTTTTCCTGTTAAAATTTCTCCTGCCATGGCAGCTGAATGTGTCATTCCTGAACATCCTATTGTTTCAATTAATGCTTCTTGGATAACTCCATCTTTAACATTTAAAGTTAATTTACATGCTCCTTGTTGTGGTGCACACCATCCAATACCATGTGTTAATCCTGATATATCTTTTATTTCTTTTGCTTTTACCCATTTTCCTTCTTCTGGAATTGGTGCTGGTCCATGATTAACTCCTTTTGCGACTGTACACATTTCTTCTAATTCCTTTGAATAAATCATCTTTTTTTGCTCCTTTCATTGTTTCATTTTATTGTATATTTTTACTTTAGATAAAAAAGAATTTAAAATAAAATTTAATTTTTTATCTAAATTTAATAACAATTTAAAGGTCCGTCCCTAAATCCCTGTTTTTAGGGATTTTTAGGACCGTCCCCTAATCCCCTTTTTCTAGTATTTGGTTTTTACTTATTTTTTTGTTTTTTGTTGAGACATATTCTACATTTTGTGTTGGTTCCATATCTTCATATTCATCTTTACTGTATCCAATTCTGTTTTCAATGTCTTGTATATATATTCCTGATTCATAGTGTTCTTTTCTAGTTAATGTTTTTGGACCTATCATATATCTTTTTAATATTTCTTTGTCTTCTTTGCTTACTTGGTCTGGTCCTATTTTTAAGTTTTCATATCTCCATATTACATGTCTTTCATAACTATTAAAGTCACTATGACTGAAGTCTGTATAGTCATATTCAACTTTGAATTGGATTCCATGAATTGTCATGGTCAGATTTGTCCATAGTTCTTCTCTTTCAGACCTTTTAAATTCGTTTCTTAGTTCTTTTATTTTGTTAAATAATATAGATACTAATGTTACATATTGATTTTCGTCTAAATTGAATTTCGCAGGTATTTCATAGACATTTACAGGTTTCTTCTTTAATATTCCTTTTGGAATGTAATAGAAGAATAGCTCTCCTGTTTTGCCATCTTTATCTGGCTTGTCTAATACAGAACTATATAGGTACAAATCTTCCCACTTTTCTGGAATCATATAAAATAATTTTCTTTGTATATCTTCATATATTTCTTTTATCTTTCTTGTGTGATTTAACATATCCCTTTTATTCCTTATCTAATAAACTTTCTCCAGTCATTTCTTCTGGTTTTTCTAAATTCATTAAATCAAGCATTGTTGGTGCTAAATCTGCTAGTTTTCCACCTGATTTTAATTTTAAATCTTTATTTGGTGTTACTAATATTATTGGTACAGGGTTTGTTGTGTGTGCTGTGTGTGGCTCTCCTGTTTTGTAATCTATCATTTGCTCTGCATTTCCATGGTCTGCTGTTATGATTAGATTACCTTGTTTTTCTTCTACTAAGCTAACTACTTTTCCTACACATTCATCAACTGCTTCAACAGCTTTTATTGCTGCTTCTAAGCTTCCTGTATGTCCTACCATGTCGGTATTTGCATAATTTAGTATTATGCTATCATATTTGTCTGATTTGATTGCTTCTAATACTTTATCTGTAACTTCATATGCACTCATTTCTGGTTTTTGGTCATATGTTTCTACTTTTGGTGATGGTACTAATATTCTGTCTTCTCCTGGATATTGTTTTTCTTCTCCACCATTAAAGAAGAATGTAACATGTGCATATTTTTCTGTTTCAGCTATTCTTAATTGTGTATATCCTAATTTACTTATATATTCTCCAAATGTGTTGTGTAGTGGTTCTTTCTTGAATGCGATGTGTACATTTGGCATTGTTTCATCATAATTTGTGAAACATACAAAGTATAAATCTAAATCTTTTTTAGTTTCAAATTCGTTAAATTCTGGGTCTACTAATGTTCTTGTAATTTCTCTTGCTCTATCCGGTCTGAAGTTAAAGAATATTACACTATCATGTTTTCCTATTGTTGCTACTGGTTCTTCACCATTGCAAATTACTGTTGGTTCAACAAATTCATCAAATACTTCTTTTTGATAAGAATCTTCTATTGCTTTTACTGTGCTTCCTGCTTTATTTCCTTCTCCATTTACCATTGCATTATAGCATTTTTGAATTCTTTGCCATCTTTTATCTCTATCCATAGCATAGAATCTTCCTGAAATACTTGCTATTTTTCCAACTTGTTTTTCTTCCATTTTTTCTTGTAATTTAACTATATATCCTTCTGCTGATGCTGGTGGTGTATCTCTTCCATCTAAGAAGCAATGAACATATACATCTTCAAAGTCTCTTCTTTTAGCCATTTCTAATAAACCATATAAATGTCTAATGTGGCTATGAACTCCACCATCTGATACTAAACCTAAGATATGCAATTTTGAATTGTATTTCTTACAATTTTCAATTGCTGCTATAAATTCAGGATTTGAAAAGAAATCTCCATCCTCTATTGATTTTGTTATCCTTGTTAATTCTTGATATACGATTCTTCCTGCTCCTATGTTTGTGTGTCCTACTTCTGAATTTCCCATTTGTCCTTCTGGTAATCCTACTGCTAGTCCACTTGTAAATATATCTGTGTTTGGATATTTTTTCATTAGTTTATCAATATTAGGTGTGTTTGCTAATTTTATTGCATTTCCATCTTTATTTTGGTTATCACCAAATCCATCCAATATCATTAGCATTGTTAGTTTATCTTTCATTGTTTTATCCTTCCTTTTCTTTAATTTCGGTTTTTAAATTCATGAGGCGTGCTACTTGCACGTTGATTAAATTTAAAGTGATGTTTAACGACGCAAGATTGTTGGTTATTGTTTTCCTTAATCCTTTGGATTTGGACAAGAATTAGTATTTGGCTAGGCACATGAGATTTAAATTCATGAGGCGTGCTACTGCACGTTGATTGAATTTAAATTGAAATGTAACAACGCCAAATGCTGGTTATTGTTCAAATCCAACGATTTTGCTGAATTCGTCTGCCTTAAGACTCGCTCCTCCAACAAGAGCTCCATCAATATCAGACATAGAAAATAATTCCTTAGCATTTGAACTCTTAACACTTCCGCCATACTGTATTATAACTCCATCAGCCACATTTTGTCCATAGATTTCAGCAATTTTCTTTCTAATAGATTTTACTGCATCATTTGCATCTTCCTTTGTAGCAGTTTTACCAGTTCCAATTGCCCAAATAGGTTCATATGCAATAATAGTATTTTGTACCTGTTCATTAGTCAAACCGTCTAAAGCTAATTTAGTTTGATTTGTAATTATTTCTTCTACCTTTCCAGCTTCTCTTTGCTCTAAAGTTTCACCAACACATACAATTGGTTTTAATCCATTTTCAAAAGCTGCTTTTACTTTTTTATTAACTGTTTCATCAGTTTCGTTAAAATATTGTCTTCTTTCTGAATGTCCAATAATAACATATTCAACATTAATAGATTTCAACATTTTTCCTGAAACTTCTCCTGTATATGCTCCACTTTCTGCAAAGTGCATATTTTGAGCTCCAATTTTAATATTTGTGTTTTGTGCTGTTAATAATGCATAAAATAAGTCTGTATATGGCACACATAAAATAACTTCATGTTCTGTGTCTTTTACTAGTGGTGCTAAATCTTCAATAAATTGAATTGTTTCATTTGGAAGCATATTCATCTTCCAATTTCCTGCAATTACCTTTCTTCTCATAAATTTCTCCTTTCTAATTCCTATTTATTTCTTTTCTTTTTTCTTTTAAAATTTCTAATATTTTATCAAAATCATTCCAATAAATAAAAGTATAATTCTCATCTTGATTTTCTCTTTTTTCTTGCATTTCTTCAATTGTCATATATTTCAAATCAGCTACTTCTTCTTTTTGCATGTTATAGTCTTCTATATTATATTTTACTTTTGTAAAGAAGCTATAAGTAAAGTGATGGTTGCTATTGTCTTGTTTTTCTGATTTTTCTATAGATATTAATTCCCAATTTTCAGCTGGAATTACAACACCTATTTCTTCTTTTACTTCTCTTTGTATTGCTTCTAATGGCGTTTCTCCTGCATCTACATGTCCTCCTGTTTTATACCATTTGCTTCTATTTTCTGGTTTACAACTTGCAGATTTTTGAAATAGTATTTCACCCTTTTCATTCATTATCCAAGCACCTGCATGTCTATGCCATAGACCTTTTTCATGAACTATGCTTCTTTCTTCTGTTTTTCCTATTAAGTTATTGTTTTCATCTACAATATCTAATAATTCCATTTACTTTCCTCACTTTTATATTACAACTCTTTCAATACATTTATTTTTTATTACTTCTAGTAGCTCATCTACAGATTTTTCTGTATAATCATTATAAAAAATATAATCAAACTGATTTCTTAAATCTGTATCCGAATTAAAATTTTTAATATGTTCTTCAATTTCTTTCAATCTGTCCTTTTCAATATTTTTAGGTAAATTTCTTTCTTTTAATTTTTGTTTGGCTATTTCTACATCTTTTGGAATCATGTAAATAGAAAATGTATTTCTTACTTCCTTTTTTAGTTGATAAATAATTGGATAATGCAATTCTACTACGCTATTTTCTTCTGATTCCATCTGTATTCTTGGATATCCATATTTATATCCTAGCATTTCAAATGTAACTATAATTTCATTGTTTTCTTTCATGCTTTCAAATTCTTCATTGCTTACAAATTTTTTGTCTATCCCTTCTACTTCTCCAGCTCTTTTTTCTCTTGTTGTTACAATTACCTGTGCAGGAATACCCAATTTTTCTTGTATCTGCTTTTTAAAAAACGATTTTCCTACTCCTGTAATTCCAGATAAAGTTATTACCATTTTTCTCACCTTTTATTTTTCTCTATCTTGTTTATTTTTTTCTTGATAATGTTCTCTAACTTGTTCAAATATTTTTTCATATCTTTTGTCATATGGAAATTTTGTTTTTCCTTGTCTGATTAAATCAAACGCTTTTTCCATTTGAAGCCATTCTATATCAGATATTTCTTCTTTTTGAATAGTTAGTCTTTTAAGTTTTGTCTTCATCACATAGAATTGAATAAAAAATTTTCTTTCATTTCCTTTGTTTTTGAATACTAAATCTAATTCATCTAATTTTTTTAAATTGCTTACCGCTTCATTTCTTGCTTGTTCTTGTTCCTCTATATTTCCTTTATGCAATTCTTCTACATATTCTCGGATCATTGCTTGTGTAGGTGTTTCGTTGTTATCTATATGTCCTGAGCATAAATCCATTTCTCCTGCTGTAATTTTAGTATTTCCCCTTTTTTCTATTAAAATATTTCCATTTTCATCTATGATAAAACAAGAAACACCACCTAAGTAATCATTTTGATTTAGTTCACTTTTTGTTGATATTCTTTTTTGATATGTTTTCTTTCCACTTTTTCCCTTTTTATATGTTTTAAAGAACTGCCATGCTTGTTGTGTATTTTCCATTTTTTTAGTTTTTCGTTCCCTGTTTTCACTTCTTAGTGATTTTTTAAAGTCATTCATTTTGTACATCCTTTTTTCTATTTTGTATAGAAATATCTGATATATATGCGTATCAGATATTTTCTATGCAGTTATTAATTATTATTTATCTAATAAACATTCTATTCCTGGTAATTTCTTTCCTTCTAAGAATTCAAGAGATGCTCCACCACCAGTTGAAATATGTGTCATTTTATCTTCTAAACCTGCTTTTT
>CALXCG010000061.1 GCA_944386745.1 uncultured Clostridia bacterium
AACATAATAATAATTTGTTGCTTCTATAAAATATACTCTGCTCTAAGTCTCATTTAGTTTTTTGTGGCTTTTATCTTATTATTCTAATTTCACAAAGCTAATACATATATCATATAAAAAATCTTTATAGGATTACTATTTTCGAACCTATATGTATTATATGACAAAATTTCAAATGTCTCAATAGTGTTGGAATTACTAATTTTTAGTTGATTTTATTATTAATACACTTTATTTTATAAGCTAGCTTGAATTATATTACATTTTAATTTTTAATTAGCTTATAAATATAGTTTTATTAAAATTTATTTTTACTTAACGCTTAACTCTAAAACTATTGTTTTTTGATGTTCCATTAAATTTAACGGTTACTATCTATCAAAATATATTCAATTTGTATTTAATAGTCTAATCCCATTTTTATTTTCATTATTGCAATTTACTCCTATATCTTTTAATTCTTTAATGTACAATTGCATTTTAGAATTTCAATTACTATTACTCTAAATGTACCTTGTTTTTAAACTATTTCTTTATTTAAAGAGTTGTATAAATCTTACATTATTTATCCTAGATAAAATAATTATTATATTTGTAATAAATATTTAACTTCTTATAATTCTTAGATTTTCTTGTTTTCTTTTAATTACCTAATCTAGGATATACTTTTTTAGTTTCACTTTTAAATATTAAGTACTTTATATAGATTTAAAAATTTCATTTTTCAACTTTTCTAAAATTCAAAATTTTCAAATTTAAAAAGATAGGGGGAATATACTTAGTTTATAAATCTTTTTCATATATTACTGTCTCATCACTATTCTTTTCTTCAATCTCGTCTTCATTGTTGTTATTTACTATTGTGCTAATATCTTGTATCATTTCTGCTTGTTCGGCTGGAAATCCACTAAATAGGTGAACTGTACAATCATTTCTTAAAAGTCTTGCTCTGCCTACCGCCTGTTCTATTTCTGATTGTAAAAAATAATTAATTATTTTTTGATAATTCTTATTAGAATATGTTGTAATCTTAAATGAATACATATCATTTTCAATTCTTCTATATTTAGGTCTTTCTTCTGTTATAGCTTCTCCATATAGTCGATATAAGAAAAATTTATATACAATGTCATTAATGTATGGTAAACCTACTATTACAATATCCTTTCCTTCTAATAGATTTAAACCTTCGACAGCGCCGAAATTTAATTCATTATCTTTACAAAATTTTTTAAATGTAATTAAAGGAAGTCCAAAATATTTATTTCTTATCTCTTCCAATATTTGTGGTGAATTTTCTAAACACGTTCTGCTATATGAATATGTACAATCTTGAAAAAGTTTTCCTTTATATTTATCATGTGGAATTTCTATATATTCAATATCTCTAAACTCAAAATATTTTTCGTAGAATTCCTTTTCTAATGTAGCTGACAAAATAATTGTATCCATCTTTGGGAATTCCCTACAAATTAAGCAATGTACATCATCGTCATCGTTATATTCCACAATATTCATTTTTTCTTTATTAGTATTATATTTGTAGAACGCACTAATAGAAAGAACATCAAATATGTTATAGATATTTTTATTACTCTGTGTTATTTCCTTTTCTATATCTTCTACTGCATCTTTACTCATAAAAGTCTTATCAATTGAATTTACTGTTTGCATTTTCTTATAAGGAGCTTTTAATATAGTATCCAATTTTTCTTTTAATTCTTTATGATATACTTTTTTCAAGCATTTACAAGTACGTTTTAATTTTCTTAAATTAAAGGTTTTTGTTTTTATACATTCTCTTAAAATATCTTCATCTATAATCAACGTATGAGTATAGACTAAACACCAATGAAGATTAAAAAGTCTCGCCCAAGTAGTTACAATGTTTCCCTCATAATGATTTATAAATTCATTTTCTTCCAAATAAAACGATATGTTATCTATATCTTCTTCTATTTTTTCTATTTCTTTTTCATCAACCTCATTTTCTTTTTTATCCTTTAATCTTCTTATTGATTTCTCCAGAAATTCTTTTCTTGTTTTAAAAGCTCCTATTTCCATTAAATAATCAGCTTTTTCTCTTGTTTCTTTGTCATGAATTTCCTTTAATTCTGGTGTTTGAAAAATATCTTCAACCCCTAATTTTTTTAATTGGTTATACACTTGATTTTTTAATCTATTTGTTGGAACCGCAATAATTACCTTTATATTTTTTGCGTTTATTATGCTTTCTGCATACGCTGTTGTTTTTCCTAATGAAGTTTGAGCTTTAATCAAAAGCATTTCATGTTCTTGACATTGATGATTTAAATATTCTTCATAATTTTCTCCACTTGCTTCTATCATCTAATACACCACCCTTTCTATTTCGCTTACCAATATTTTGTATCCTTCTTCTTTATCTAAATAATCACCATTATTATTTAATTCATATATATTATTTCCTGGTGCAACTGTATTTTTTAAATTTTTATAGTGTTTACATTTACTAGCAAAAACACAAAATTTTTCACAATTCATAGGTGTATAATTGCACTTTTTACTGTAATTTATTTCCCTTTTCCATTTTTCTTGTTTTTCTGGACTATATAAATCTTTATATTTTCCTATTGTTTCTAAAATTCTCTTTTCTCCTCCATCTATATATATAAGATTTAAACTTAATCCAAAAATTTCATTATGATGTAGTTTTCTTTCACCTTCTAAAAAAACTCTTAACAATTCGCATTTTTGTTTTACATCGCTCCAACTATTTATTTTTACTCTTTTTATCTTTTTGGTCTTTGTGTTGATAGTATTGTATATTTTTTTAGTCTTGTATTTATTCTGCTTTTCATTATTATTTTCGATTTTTTCATTCTCTTTTTGTTTTTCTTTAATACTTTTTGACATACATATTTCATAAAATTCTTGTTCATCTTTATTTACGAATTTGCCGATTTACTATAATATAATAATATAATGTTTCGCCGTTTTCGTATATATCTTCAGTTCCAAAAACTTTTTTACATGTACACCCCTTCACACAAAAATGATATTCTGGATATATATCTTTATTATATGTCTCAAGTTGCTCTTTTTTTAATTCTTCTAATTGTTTTTTAGATAATGTTACTTTTCTAACATGAAAAATACCATTTAATAAATTAATACCTGTTTTTTCTGAATAATCTTTCATCTTTTTTGAAAAATTTGAACTATCTTTTTCTTTTAAATATTTCTCAAATGCTCTAAAATATTTATCTATTTCTATTGATTTTCCAAAAAGATGGCTTTTTTCTTCTATTAGCGTATTACTTCCATGAAATTGCCTATTTACATTTGTACAATTATTATCAAAATATTCTGGAAACATTGCTTGTAAAAGAATTAAAATTGCTTGTGCTATGTCCCAAGAAAAAATCGGTACAGTTGTTTTAAATATTAGTCTAAATCTTTCGCCTTTTTCTGGGTCTGAAAAAGTTTTATATGCAAAAAGTACATTTAAGTCTAAATCTTTTATTCTTGCCCTAACTTCTTTGTACATTTCTCCATAAGTTGGCGTAATGTCATTTCCTTTTTTGTCTTGCTTTTTATCTACATCTAAGCCAAATGTAGACATTAGAATAAAATAATCTTTCGTATTTCTTACATTATTTTTTGCACTTTCTATTTCATGATGCCATCTAAAATTTGCCTCTATGTTTTGGATTTCACTATATGGTGTTCCTATTGCTTTTTCATATAATATTTCCCATACTAAGCAACTTTCATCCAGTCTTTGTAAATCTTCACATTTTCCATAGGCTTCTTCATAATATTCTAAATCCAAAAACACACAACCACAAAATGTTTTTCCTTTTTTGGCTACTTGTTTTATAAATTCTGGAACACCAAACATTGTATTAAACCTTCTTAAGCCAAGTGTAATATCTTTATCTTCCCCAACTGGTTTGCTAAATCTTGCTTCCGGAAAAATCGAAACATACACTACATTATCTTGAATTATATTTGACTGTGCAATTGGCATTTCATACAATTTTAAAATTTCTTTTTCTCTTTTTTCCCTTTTCTTTGTTTCTTCTCTCAATTTTTCCATTAATCCCATTAAAATCCCTCCTTTTTTTGACAAAAGGATTTATTTGTGATAATATTAACCTGCTATAGTAAATAAAATACAAACAAATCCTTTTTGTATTTTTAATGGGCTTTTATAAGCTCATTTTTATTTTTCAAGATTTATATCCTTAATAATCCCATTTTTTTGAATACTGTTTCAAAACATTGAGATTTAAAGTACAACTAGCAACTGATATTGAATTTTCACCATCTAAATCTAAATCATATGTCGTCCATATTTTGTCTATAATTCCTAACTCTTGTAAAACTTGAGTTCCTGTTTTATAGCCTTCTACTTCATTTCCAACAATATAATTATTGTCTATTGTAGCCAAGCCAATTTCATAATCGTAACTTTTATCTAATACCGTTAATGTTACAATATCCTCATCTGTTTCTTCATCTACAATATTAATAGCGATTGCATTTTCTTTATTATAATGACCTACTGAAAAGTAACATTTGTCATTGTTTTCAAATTTAAAATTCATAATTATTTCCTCCTCCATGATTTTCTTCTTTTTTTGTTTTAAGAACTTGCTTTTATACCACTTAAAATTAGTAAAAATAAAAGCAAGTCCCTTTTCATATGAGAACATTAGTAAACTTTAAATTAGCTTTTCACCTTTGTTTTCTCTTAGTACTTCAATCAAACTTCCTTCTTCTATTTGCCAGTGACCTATTTTAACCCCGAACTTTTTTAAAAAGTCCTCTGCCCTGTTCTCATTAATTCCAAATAATTCACTAATTTCTTTATAACCATAAGTGATTATTGTGCTTTCTTCTTGTTCTTCTTGAACAACATCTTCTATAAGCTCATCTGCCATTTTTTAGCCCTTCTTTCTTTTCTAAATTTTTTTATTATGCTGTACATATCTTTAAAATAACAAGATATTAAAGGCTTTGACATTGTATCTCTGTTTTAATTTTACTGCAAAAAGTTTTTTATAATAGCTGATGTTGTTTTTTGTTTTTCCCTTTTTTAACATTTCACTTCCACCACCTCCTCCACTCTTTTTTTGTTGTTTGAAATTTTATCACATTTTTTATAGTTTGTCAAGAATTTTTGTGTTTTAAAAATTTGACAACTAAATATTAGTGTGATATTATATAATAAAGGAGGTTATTAAAAATGGAATTATATTATGGAGAAAAAATTAAAAAATTCCGAGCCGAAAATGGTCTCACTCAAGAAAATTTTTCAAATCAATTAGATATTTCTGCTAGTATGCTAGGAATGATTGAACAAGGTACAAGAAAACCTAACGAAAGAATTCAAGAAAAAATTTTAAATTTAACTGGTATTTCTTATTATGATGAAACTATAAAGCAAATAAAAAAAGAAATACGTGATATTACATTTAATTATATAGCATCAAATTCAACATCTTTTACTCCTAAAAATGTTACAAAATTAGTTGATGCCTTAAAAGATTTATATGATACTATAGATGATACTTCTAATACAAAAATAGAAAATTACTTATCTGCAAATGGAAACGACAACATTCAACTTATGACTTATAATCTTATAAATTTGTTGAAAAAATATAAAAGAGAAAGTATTTATAATATTAAAAATATTTTTTACACTGATGCCAACTTTATAAAACATTGCATTCCAGTTATTGTTTCTGTATTACGAAATAGTTCATCTCTTATATATAAAAATAGAGAAATTCCACTATACAGAGGTAAATTACCCTTTGATATAAAAAGTAACACCATAAAAGAACTGTTATCAGAAAATTATTTTCCAGATAAAAATAAATTTGCTTATGTAATACAAGATGATGATATGTTTCCAAAATACCAAAAGGGATATACTGTAATAGCTATGGAATGTGATGAAAAAAATACGAGTGGAGATGTTATTCTATCTATCAATAACTCTACCCCTATATTAAGGAAAGTAAGTTTTAAAAATAATTCTGTAATAGTTGAGGCTTATAATTCCAAAGTTGAAACAGAATTATATAGCAAAGATGAAATTAGAATATTAGGACAAATTATTGAAATACGATTTTTTAAAACTAATTCTAATTAAAGTTTATTATATATTAAATGATAATAATAGAGTAATATGCTTTAGTTTGCAGACCGAACATATTACTCCTCATAACAAATACTTTCAAGAAAGTATCTGCCTACTTTTATTATAGCAAAAACAGTTCAAAAAATCAATAAATAAACTTTCTTGAAGTATTAATGAAAAATTAAATATTTTAAGGAGGTTATTTTGCTATGAAAAAAAGAGCTAATGGTGAAGGAAGTTTGTACGCAACAATACAAAAACAAAAAAGACCTAAATTTGCAAAAGAAGGAGAATGTGCTATATGTAAAAATTGTACTGATAGAACAGCTTGTGATAATAGACAGGATTATAAGAAATGTGAAAAATGCAAGAACTGTAAAGAGGAATGCTTGAATTACTGTGATAGGTTTTACTGTAAAAAAATCTGGGTTGGACAAGCAACACTTAATGGACAACATACAACTTTGAGTACAAATAAGACCCAAGAAAAAGCCCAAAAGCAAAAAGAAAAAGCAAAAAATAAAAAAGAAAATGGGACATATATATCTAAAAGTTCTGTTACTTTATACGATTTATGTTCTGAAATTGTAGAAGATAGATATAAACGAAATCAAACAGGAAAAAATGCTTACAGGACAAACAAGTCAACACTAAAAAGACTAAGTAAATCAGCTTTCGTTCATATCCCAGTCCAAAAAATAACAGACAAAGACATAAAGCAATATTTAGATGAAATTGTGAAAAATTCTAACTCACTAATAAAAAAAGATTATGGACTTATTAATAGAGCTTTTGATAAAGCTACTCCTAACATTATTAAGAAAAATCCTTTTGACAGAGAAGAATTCAAGAAACCTCGTAGTAGAAAAGTAACAAAAAAAATTAGAGCCTTTACAGTCCAGGAACAAAAAAAATTTATTCACATTTTAAAAGATGTTCAAGTAAAACATAGGTATAAGTGGGCTTGGCTATTATCTTTATACACTGGAATGAGGATTGGAGAAGTATTAGCACTCGATAAAGACTTAGATATTGACTGGGATAATTATAAAATAGATGTCAATAACACCCTAACTAAAGATGAAAATGATAATATATATTTAGGTGATAGGACAAAAACTTACTCTAGTCAAAGAAAATTAAATATGGATGCAATGGTAATCTATATATTAGAACAAGCATTTAATGAGTTTATACCAAATTCTAATAATTTGTTATTTTGCAGAAAAAATGGAGATTTAATTAATGAGGGAGCATCAAATAGTGCGTTTAAAAGGTTTTGCGACAAATACAATATAACTAATGGTAAAAATATTACTCAGCATATGTTACGTCATTCTTTTGCAACCAGAAAAATAGAAGGTGGTATGCCTGCCGAAGTTCTTATGGTTGTTATGGGACACAAAAATGTTCAAGTTACAATTAATACTTATTTTGACGCATTTGCCGATTACAAAAACATTTATGAAGAAAAAACATATAATTATTATGAATTAAAAGGTCTAACTTTTGATGTAATAGATAAGGATTTTATAATTTCACAAGAACTAAATGCTATATTAGATAAAATTAATACTAGTCATTTAGAAGAAACAGATAAAATACAAATTCAACAAATAGTAGAAAATATCATAAATAAATATGATAAAAATGAAATGGGAAAAAATATACATGAAAATTCTTGTTCAAATATTATAAAATTTCCAATTTTAATGCAATAGCAAAAATTAAAATATCAAGTTTTCTAATTAAAATATATTATAAAAAATTATATTTTAAAATTATAATCTTTTGTAAGTATATTAAAATCATGGAAAATTTGATATTTTTTTAATGCAATTATAATGCAATAAATTTTAATTTTAAAAAAATTATAATGCAATTATAATGCAACCAGAAAATATTAATGACTATTTTTAGATATTCTTGACTAAAATCATATAATTTTAAAAATCGTTCTAAAAACTGATATATAGCCCAAAATAGCTATTTTAAGCAAAAAAATAAATTACCCAAAATGAGTAATTTTTCTAAGTTTTCTGGTCGAGGCGACAGGGATCGAACCTGCGACCTCATGGTCCCAAACCACGCGCGCTACCAACTGCGCTACGCCTCGAAGTCAACCGCTTATATAATATATCATAAAAATAAGAAATTTGCAACATTTTTTCAAAAGTTTTTTAAATTTTATTGAAATTTTTTTGTTTTTGCCTTATAATACATATGTATGCACCAGTAGCTTAGTTGGATAGAGTGTTCGGCTACGAACCGTCAGTCAATAATAGCGAAAGCTATTGATATAT
>CALXCG010000062.1 GCA_944386745.1 uncultured Clostridia bacterium
CTACTTGCCTTATGCATATATGTATTACTATATTGTTTTCTTTTTCTATACATTTTTTCTATTTGTTTTGTATTTTTGAATTTTTTACTTCCTGTCATTTTCATTTGTATTCCCTGCAATCTCTGTATTTCTTTATTATAGTATCCTATTTTTGATTTTATATTTTCTCCTGCTATTATTAATGTTTCACTATTATTCATATTTGTGCATGTTGCTAAATTATCTAATCCTAAATCTATTGCCATTACGTTTGTTCCTTCTTTTTCCTTTGCTTCTCTTTCATATATCATTTCCATCTTATATTTATTCTCTTTTTCTTTTCTTATCTTTATCATTTTTATTGCCGAAAAATTTACTAGCTTTTTTAATTTTCTTGGAATTAAAAAATTTAAACTTTTTACTTTAAATTTTTCTTGCATTTCTTTTGATATTGATAATTTTAAACTATTTCCTTCAATTCTTATTGCATATTTAGTAAATGTTATTTGTATATTTCCTGAATTTTTGTATCTTGGCTTTCTTGGTTCTCCCTTAATATTTTTATCCCCATTATCATATTTTTCTTTTAATGCTATGTATGATTTATGGTCACTTACACAATTTAAAATAATTTCTAATAATGTATGTGAATGTAAATATTTAGAATGCCAGTTTGAGTTTCTATACTTTTTATAAATTTTGCTACCTTGTATATTTAAACTCTCTTTTAATGATATTAATTCTGTTCCTTGATATATATTATAATTTAAAGTATTATATACTTTTTCACAATGCCACATTATATCTTCTATTATTTCTTTTTGTGTTTTATTTGATTTAAATATATATGGAAATGTTAATTTCACTTTCTCACCACCAATCTATCTTGCATATTATATCATAACAAACATTTTTTCGCAACAATGTTGTGGGAATTTTTCAAAACATTTTGTTCTACTTTCCTATTATATAAAAAAAAGCTATTACTGAATTTTTTGGAAATTCAGTAATAGCTTTTGGTGCAGATGGCCTTAAATATTTTGCCATCTATCCCTTATATTCAAAGTGTTTTGATGTTTATGCTTTTTTCCTAACCAAGTTAGGAAAACTTTTTATTCCTCTTAAAATCACTATATTTTCTATAAATTCACTACTTTTTCTCTTGAATTTTTTTCAATTAATTTAAATCTTTCTTCATATTTATTCATTTGTTCTTCTAAATATTTTTCAGCTTTTTCACTTTCTGAATTTTGATAATAACTAAACACATCTCCATAGATATTTATTGTAGTTTGAATATCAGAATGTCCTAGAATATCTTTTAGAACTGTACTTGTCATACCTGCTTCAATTCCTCTAGTTGCAAAAGAATGCCTTAACATATGAGTATTTACATCTGATGTTTTTTGATTTACATAGTAAAAGCCTTTTTTATCTGAATACTTTTTATGCTTTGAATTTTTTACTCGTATTCCAGCATTCATACATATTCTTTTAAAAGCTGAATTGACTTGTCCATCTTCATAATATTTATTATCACTTCTGATAAACAACAGGTTATCTTTATTAGGTATCATTTCTTTTATTGAATTTTCTAAAATTGGTTTTGCTTGTGATAATACCTTTATCTTTCTTTTTCCATTCTTTGTTTTAGGAGTATTTCCAATTATTATTTTATCATGTTTATCTTTAGTCATTGTTTGATTTACAGATATATAATTTAAATCAATATCTATATCTTGCAATTTTAATGCTAAAACTTCTCCTATTCGCATTCCAGTAAAAAGAGATAAAAATAAAATATTATTATATTTAGAAGGATGTGTTTGTAAATAAGCTATAAATTGATATTGTTCAAAAATAGTAAATGCTTTAACATCTTTATCTTCTTTATAACTTATAGGCTTTTTGATAGCTTCATATCCTGCAAAGTAATTATCGTTTATCTTTTTCTTTGCATATGCTTTTTCGAATACCCTTTTCAGAATTCTGTATTCTTTTCCAATAGTAGAATTAGCCTTGTTTCGCTCACATTCTAAAAATCTTTCAATTTCTCCTCTTGTAACATATTGAATTGGTTTTAATGCAAAATTATAACTGCTAATAGCTTTTATCGTTTGCATATTTCTGTTATATCCTGCACCTTTTGTTATTCTGTCTTTATATTTCTGTTCTTCAATTTCTTTAGCAATTGTAATTATAGAATCTTCATTAGGCTTATATACTTTTTCTTTTATTCCTTCTTCGTGATTCTTAATTATTTTAGCTATTACTTTTTTTACCAATTTTTCTTTGTTAGTTCCTGTTAATTGCTGTCTTATAGGCTTTCCATTGTTTGGATTTGTTCCTAATCTTAAAATTTCAGCTCTGTATTCGCTATAGATATAAAACTTATCACAATTTTCTGCATCTGTGCAGTTTTTACATTTGTTACATCTATCCATTGTTTCTTTGCTCTTTCTATTTAAGCATATTCTTCTACTTTTGCATTGTGAACAAATAGGGCAAATGGCTTTTTCTGATGTTCTTTTTTTCTTTCTTATGTATTCATGAATTGTATAATCTATACCTTCTTTATAATGTATCTTTTTCATGTTTTCTCCTTCACTTAAATATTTTCATAGAGATTAGCTTGTACCTAGAAAAGCTATGATAATATATGTCTTGTACTCATATACTTTTTTAAAGCTTCTGCTTCTACTCCGTATCCTCTGCCATATTTTTGTGCAGGGAAATCATCTCTACGGAATAATTCTAAGCATTTTACTTTACCTAAGTGAAACATTTTACAAACATCGTCAGTGGTATAAATTACTAACATTGGTTTACACTCATTTGAATTTTTCATTTTCTTTGATCTCCTTGTTCAGAAATATTAAAAGGTATTTATATCCTTTCAATTGTTTCCTCACTTGAAGCCAAAATATAAGGTCTACATTTTTAATTTTTTTGAATATTTTTGAGTTCTAACCAAATCTAACAGTATCAATACTTTTAGCCATTTCATTTTTTTAAAATGTTGCAATTTTTTAGAAAAAATGATAAAATGTTAGCAATTTAAGTATTTATACTTTATTGTGCTACGCATATTATATCATTTTTAGGGAGTAAGTCAATAATAAAGTGTAAAAAAATTGAAATAAAAGGATTGATAGCAAATGTTACAAGAATTTAATTTTTTACCCAAGGATAGTTTTTATATTTGGTTTGATAGAAAATATAAAAAAGAATATTACATTACGCAATTAGCAATGTGTAAAATCAAATTTATTAAAAAAATAGATAATGAATTTAATTCTATAAAACTCATAAAAGATTATTCTAAAGAATTTAATAGTGAGGAAAGAATCTACTTTAGTAAATCTGATATATTAAATCCCTTTGAAGAAAATTACGGAATGTTTTTAATAAATTTTATAAATGCAGATTTTTCTTCTTTTGAAAGTGCATATCTTACATATTTTTGTTTTTATGGAATGAGATTGCTTGAAGAATTTTGTAATAATATTCCAACAGTTCGTGCCTTTAACTCTGAACAAGACTTTAAAGATACATACAAAGACATATTTAATCAATCAAAAATAAAATTGAAAGAATTGCAAAATAATATAAGATTATGTGTCAATCATACATATAACTTAAAAAGACAAGATAAATATAAAAACTCATCTTATATTACTAAATTTATTGCTTATTCAATTAATAAAAACTTATTTAAATATGCAACAAATATAAATGTTTATTATAATATCAACTATGCATATAAAGTAAATGATATAAAAGCTACAAATATCACACCTTTGGCTGTAAAAGAAAAAATTGATGCTAGGATTATTAATCCAACTGAAAGCAATATATATAATAGTGAATATATTTCTAATTTAGTTTATTTGTCCTTGAATGAAATAGTAACAAATTCTAATGTTTCCATTGGAATTTGTCAAAATTGTGGTAAGTATTTTATATCTTATAAAAAGTCACCCGAAAAATATTGCCGAATAACTTATTCCGAAAATGAAGAAATTTGTAAAGATATTGGTATACAAGCGACATATAAGAAAAAACAAAAAGATAATCCTTGTTTGGTGCTTTATCGAAAAACATATCAAAAAAAATTAATGTATGCTAAACGCTCTGAAAATGAAGATACAAAGCAAAAATTCGATAATTGGAAAAAACTTGCTAAAGGAAAAGTTAAGGAATTTAATAATGGTGTTATTAGTGAAAATGAATTAATTGATTGGTTAGAAAATAAAAGAAAATGCTAATAATTAAAATTATAAACTTCAAAATACTTTTTAAATGATTATAAAAGTCATTTCAAATTATAAAAAAAGTAATAAAGACAAATATATAAATAGAACAGACTACTCTAATTTGAGTAGCCTGTGCCTTTTGAAATAATTTAAATCTTAGACTTCAATCTTTTCTCAATGATAGCAATATGTTCAGGTAAATCAACTCCGATAGTTGTATATTCGGTTTCTATTAACTTAATCTTATATCCTTTTTCCATTACCCTTAACATTTCAACACCACTTTCCAGGCTTTCTAATTTGCTTTTCTTAAAGTCCGCAAATTTTTTCAAGAAGTCTGCCCGATATCCATATAAGCCTAAAACTCTAAATGCATTATTTGAATCATAGTTGTACGGAATTGGACTGCGAGAAAAGTACATTGCAAAATCATTTGAATCCACAACAGCTTTTACAACATTACGATTTCTAAAATCTTCTTCCGTTTCGATTCTAGAACGTAGTCCGAGATAATAGACATCTGTATCAGTTATCATTGCATTAATGACTTGCTTAATTGCCCCAGGATCAATTAATGGCTCATCTCCTTGAATGTTCAAATAGATAGTACCATCCATTTTCCTTGCCGTATACGACAATTTTTCAGCAGCAGTTGTTGTTTCCTCTTTTTCAATCCAAAAAGGAACTTCAAATTCTGCACACTTTTCGGCAATAATTTCATCTTCTGTTACAACATAAATTTCATCAAGTTCTCGTACCTTTGATGCTTGTTTATATACCCAATATACCATAGGTTTTCCGCAAATATCTGCTATTGGTTTGCCAGGAAATCTTGTGCTTCCCATTCGTGCAGGAATTAATCCGATAATTTTTTCTTTCATAGTGTTGCCCTCCTTAAATTGCTTCTGATTTATTTTTGGCTTTTCGTATTATTTCCTCGACAGCATCATTTTGCAATTGATTGTCTGTAAGGTGCATGATGATATCGTAGTAATAATCTGTAATTTTTTCTTTGAACATCTCCCTTATTTTTTTCTTAACCCTCATAGTGGCACGTGATTGAGGTAATCCACTTAATGGCTTTAATCTAAAATCAGGATTATCAAATTTCATTTCAATTACATAAATTGTGAAAAGCTCTTTATTATAATTATCAGCTTCCAAAGAATACATCATATGTTGATATTTAAGGTCAAGTTTGTACCTCATAATATCATCTGTTTCATATATATCATATATGAATTTTTTTAGTACCTCACTTGTAAATTGCATTTCAAATTCACGAATAATGTGAACACCATTTTCTACGGTTTCAAGGCAATTTACAATATTTCTAAACTGATACCTCGCAGGCGACCATAATATGCAATAGTATGGTTTTCTACACATAGTAAGTAATTCTTGAAGTTTGTCATTAATTAAAGCCATTTCTTCTCCAGAAAAGCCATTCTCTCTAAACCAATTAATGCCATAATATCTTCTTTGAACTTCTACATTAAATACTCTCACTGGAACATCTTCATAATTGTGATAAAGCGCTAGAGCAAGTCTATGAGCACCATCATGAATAGAATAACATAAATCTGTTTTTATCCATGAATCCATATCAATTCCTTGCTCAAATGATTTCATCAAATTGATAAATCTTTCGTTCCAATCTTCGCCTACTCTTTTTGTTTGCATTTTCCGATATAATTCCAAACCAAAGTCATTTTTCTTATAGTAGTTTTCAATAGCTAAAAACTTGACGACAATGTCAATAGCATTAAACTCTCCATTGTAATATTGAGCTAAGAACAAATCTGTTGCCTTAAGGTTGATATAAATACATTCTTCTCCATTAAATTTTGGATAGTCAGTAGCAATTCCAACCTCTTTTACATACTTTTCTAACCACATGGTCATTCTCCTTTACTTGATGTTAGTATGACAAATTGCTTCTATGACACTTTCATTAAATCTTCCTCTATTCTCGAATGGAATTAGTTTAATCAAGCTTTCAATTTCTTGTAAAGAAAAACCTTTGTTAGCTAAATATTCTGCATATGTTCTATGTGCTTTTTCAAAAGCACTAATTCCAAATGCAAAATTATTATCCCAATTAAGTTTTTCCTTTAATTTTATAATTTCATTTTCCATTAATGAATAGATAGGCTCCATAAAATATCTTTGGGTTTGCATTGATTGATTAATGTAATACTGTAAAAACTCAGTTTTTAAATTTCCAGGAGATCTTCCTATGCCAGATACTGAAGTGTCAATAATTACTTCTCCATCAATTGTGTTTTCTTCAATTAAAGTTTGCGCTGATGAAAAAGCTAAATTTAAGTTTTCATGCAAATGAATACCTATTTTAATCGTTTTATTGAGAAGATGATTAATAAGATTTAACTTATTTCTAAAGTCATTATTTAGCAATACTCCAAAAGTATCCACAATTGAGAAAACATCTGGATTAATTTTGTTAACTCTAGATATTAATTTCACAACTTCTTCTTTGTTATAATGTGAAAAGTTTATAGGATTAACTGAACATAAATATCCTTTTTTCTTGACTTCTTCACAATATTGCATTCCCAAGTCAATGAGATTGCTATGAAAAGAGACTCTTATCATCTTTACTTTTCCAGAGCATTCCTCAAGTTTAGATATGTCAAATTTGTCAACTTGAGTCAAAAGTGAAATCATTGAATCTTTACAATCAATATCTTTAAGTATTCTCTCTGCATCTTTTACTGTTGGATAAATTGCACAGTCTTTGTCAAATTTGCTAGTTTGTAAAAAGCCAATTTCAATTATATCAGTATTAGCTAATGCTAGTTTTTCGATAAATCCTTTTATGATTTCATAGCCAAATTTAGAACCATTTAAGTGTCCTCCATCTCTTAAAGAACAATCCAATATTTTTACATTACTGTAATTAATATTTTCTTGCTCTAAATTAAAATAATGACACAAAAATTTAGCAACACCATCATCATCATTAAAAGATGTCGAGAAATTTACATTCTCTATAATTTCTGTAATAGAATTTTTCATTCTTACACCAATATCAGCATTGACTAATGTTCCTAAATCAGTAATATCATCTCCAAATGCAATTACTTTATAGCCTCCTTTTAGGTTTTGCTTTATGTGTTGAATACCATTCCATTTGTCTGTTCCCATAGGTAATATTCTTGCTGTATTCTTTTCTCTTGAAAAAGTTATAGACAAATTATATCTTTCTACTAAACTTTTTATAGATGGATATTCTCCTTCCTGACATCGTAAAATTAGTTTACAACTCTGCAAATTTTTTACAAAATTTATTGATGCAAACTTTGAATCAACAAAATCAACATCACTCTTATCTGTACAAAAAGAACCATATAATCCCTCATTAACAATGTGACTTGTATATTTGCTAAGTTCTTCTATAATATTCTTAGAAACTTCATTAGAAATAGGATTATAATAGATTATATTATCTTCTCTATCACATACAAAATTTCCGTTAAAAGAACATATAAAATCAGCATTTATTTGTTCAGCAAAGTTAATAGTTCTTATATAACTTCTTGCAGTATTGATTACTATCTTACAACCTAACTCTTGACATTTTTTCAAAATAGATTTTGAATATTCAGATATACTCTTATCAGAATGCAAAAGTGTATCATCTAGATCCAAAACAATCAGATATTTCTCCATATGTATCCTCCTTGTATAATATATTTAGGTTTTTAAAAGGTTACCCATAAACCTTGATATTCAATTATATCTTTCTATGATAT
>CALXCG010000063.1 GCA_944386745.1 uncultured Clostridia bacterium
GGCTTAAGCCCAGAAGTGCCAGTACAAAAGCCTTCTAGGCTAAGAGCAAACCACCAGTTTTACTGGTGGTTATGATTGTTTTTCACTAAAAATATTTAAAAAAATTTTGTAATCACTCGAAACACTTTATTTTACTGGGTTTTCACGATTTTTAATTTATATTAATTTTTTATTTTTTAAATCATTAACCCAACAAAATGATATTTTGAAGAAAAAATATTTTCTAAAATTGTATTTTGTTGGGTTAAAAAATGATAAATATTTTACAACAAAAAATTGCCAAACTCTGAAACCTAGTAATAACAAGTGATTTAAGGAATATTTTTGTTGGGTTAATAATCTATTTTGTTGAGTGAGTGTATAATTTTTATTAATTATTTTTCATTTTCAATATCATTTTTTTCACTAATTAAATTATTTCCTATTAAATTTTCATTTAAATAATATTGATTAACCTTGTCAATTTCTCTTTCTTTAAATTTATCAAAAACTGATGTATATGTATTTAAAGTAACACTAATATCTTTATGTCCCATTAATCTTTGAACTACGACAGGAGCCACACCACTTTCAATACATCTTGTACCATAAGTATGTCTAAGAGAGTGACTTGAAATATCAGTAATACCAAATTCTTTTTTTAGAACTCGTTTAAGTTCATTATTTATAGTAGAACGTCTGCAATATTGACTATTATCAGGTTTGAAAAGTGATTTTTCGTCATTATTTTTTTGATTATTTGCAATTTGCATTTGTTCTATAATATATGGATAAAGAAAGTCAGGGATAGGTAAAATTCTTTTACCAGCATATGATTTAGTTTTATTTCCCATTATAATATGACCTTTTTCGTCAGTTGTTAGAGTTCTATGTATATCTATTCTTTTGTTTCTTAAATCAATATCATGTGTAGTAAGTGCTAAAGCCTCGCCAACTCTTAAGCCTGTATACATTTGTAATAGATAAACATTTCTATATTTAAATTCATTTACAGGTTTATTTATTAACCAATTTGTAAATTGCTGTTGTTCTTCTACTGTTAAAGCTCGTACAATTTTATCCTCTTTATTACTTTTAGGTCTAATAACATCAGCCATAGGATTTTTCATTATATATCCTTTATTTATTGCAATTTTAAATGCTCTATTCAATTGTTGGTATGCTTTTTCAATCATTGAATTACTTAAATCTTTAAGTGAATTTAAATATGATTGTATTTCATCTGATGTTATTTTATCAATATTTTTATTTCCTATAGGTGACTTTTCTAATTGTTTTATTGAGTGTAAAATTCTGCCATGTTGTGCAGCTCCAATTTGATTAGTTTCAAGTTTTAATCTTAAATTGGATTTTAAAATTTCAATTAATGGTATACCATGATGTTCTATATAAATTGGATTTTCTTTTTGATACATAATAGTATTTAAAAATTGTTTTGCATCTTCTTCTGCTTTAAATGTTTTTGTCTTTTTTACTTTTTTATCTTTTTTTATATCGTACTCATAATATTGAGCAAGCCAGTTTTTTCTTTGCTTATTAAAATATATTGAACCTTCACCTTTTTCTCTTGATGGCATAATTACACCTCCTTTTTATTCATTTTCCACAATAGGTAAGAGGCTAAAGTGACAGTTTTTCTTTTACCTATTGAAGTTGTTGGAAAATCTTCTTGTTTAAATAAGTCATATGCTTGATTTATTCCAATGCGTAAATCCTTTGAGACATCTGCAACAGATAACATTACAAATGGATTTTTTAATTTGTTTAAATAATTTACTACTATTTTTTCATTTAAGTTTTCTTTTTCTTTTGTATCAATTATGTTTGTATTTGTTTTTTCATTTACTTCATTCATTTTTTGTATCTCCTTTTATTTTTTAGAATTTATATTTTTTAATATATTAGCCAAAACAAATTCTAGATTAATAAGTACATTTATTAAAGTATTTTCAAAATTAGTAGATTTATTAAATTTTATACTGTCCATATATTTAGTATTGTCAAAATCTCTTTCAAAAACTTCTTGTGCTTTTTTTGTATTATGTACTTTAGTTTCTACTTGATTATTTATAGGGCATTTATTCATTAAATCAATTGTAAACCATACAATATCTTCTTGTTTTAAACTTTTAAATTCTCTTTTCTTTTTGTCTATATCTATTAATATAAAGTCTCCATAGATACTACAAAATGTTAATACTATATTTGTTCTCATATCAGGTATCTGTTTAGGATTTTTACAAATTATATATAGATTTTCATATGGTATAATTTTGAGATTTTGCTTTATGATTGCTTTTTTTAGTTTAGTAACATTGTTTATTATTTTTACTTTTGGCACTTGTCCTACTTTTTTATATAATACTCTAATTGGTACATTATCATTGGAATTAATATGGGGAGGTGGGCTTAGTTTTTTAGCTTTTCTTCTCATTTTTAGTACCTCTTTTTAGTTTTTCTGACCTATATAACAAGTTTAGGTTATGTTTAAAATGATTTATTCCTTTGCTTCTTAATTTGATAACTTCATTTTTTGATAGTTTTAATCTTCTACAGATGTCATTTAATCTAATATTTTCTACAAATGATAGGTATAGTACTTTTCTTTCAATTAGTGGTACTATTTTCATTGCCAGATAATATGTTTCATTTGTAGAGATGTTTTCTAAGTGATTAATGCTAACATCTGAGTTATCTGCTTTTTGCATTTGTGTTTTATAGTAGTTATCTTCAATTATTTTTATTATTGATTCTGTTTCAAGTATTGTTTCTATAATTGAATTAAATTCTTTTTTATCTTTGGTAAAGTTTAAATTTTTCTTTTTCATATTCATTTTTTTCCTTTCATTACTCTATATAGAGTTTTTAAAATTACCTAGGTTAATATTATGTTACTCTAAAATTTTTGAAATATCAAAAAATTAAAAAGGTGCGTGTCACGCACCTTTTCATATAAAAAATAGGGGATTTTGGGCAAAAAATGGAAAAAGGTGCGTCTGACGCACCAAATTTTTATGAATTTTTAGTGATTTTTTAAAAAATTAGTGAAAATTAGTGAAGATTCATACTTTTGGTGATTTTTACGCACCTTTTTGTTTATTTATCTTTTTATGATATTAGAATATATATGAGATAGGGGATATATTGAAAAAAATCCACCTAATATTATATTATTTTAGTATCTATTAGTATCTATTAGTATCTAGTGGATTTTTTTATATAAATAGTTTTAAATTATTAGTTTATGTGTTTAGATTTATGACGTAATCTTTAATTTGTTTTGTTTTCATATCCCAATATTTAGTTTCTAACATATCTTGCAAATCTTCTTTTGTTATTTTTAATTCTTCAAATATGTTATATAGTTTTTCTTTTGATGTTATTAATTTATTTGTTTAAATACATTTTCTTGCGGTAGGTTTATGTGTATTATCTGATATACCAAGAAATATTCCATAGTACTTATCATTTACTTGTGAATGTAAATCAATTTCTATTTGAAATTTGTCTAATCCAGGATTACTTATTGCATTTGTTAGACATATAAAGGCAGTATTATAGTTGCTTTCTAATACTCCTGTGTATTCTTGTTTAAATCCTTTTGAAGTTAGTCCATTTTTCATTAAGACATAATTAGTATTTTGTGTTTTTGTTATTTCTATACTAGATATGATTATTCCACCTTTGCTTATGTAGTATAGATATAGCAGGTCTGAATTAAATGGATTTATATTTTCGCTTTTGTCTATATTGTGTAAAGATGTATCACATAAGTCGTTTAAATCAATATTTAAGGTATTACATATTTCTATTGCTGTAAGTATGTCTGGTAAAATTTCATTATTTTCGTATCTTACAATAGTTGTTTTTGATTTACCTATTATTCTTCCGAGTTCTTCTGTACTTATATTTTTTGATTTTCTAAAGTATTTTATCTTTTGACCTAGATTATCCATGTTTGTATCATACATAATATTTCCCCCTATAAAATATAGTAGATAACAAAAACGTTAAACACTTTACATAATATATTATATCATATATATTAATATATTTCAACAGATATTGTAAAATATGGAAAAATATGGTATAATGAACTTGTACATAATATTATTTATAGTACATTGGGAAAATCTTAAAATCGTTTTAGATATATAGTATTTTCTCTAAAAGCAATTAATGCTTAAAAAGGATTATGATATTTCAAAATATCCCTTAGCATTAATTGCTAGGGGATTTATTATATTAGTTGTACATCTTTCTAAGTTGTATCTAATGTTTGAAATATTTATAGTCTAGGCTATAACAGATATTAGGTACGAATTACTTAAGAAAGGAGTGCAACGCCATGAAACGGATTTTTAAGTGGAGATGGATGTGCATAGATGTAAATGTACATTATCTTATATTCCTAAAAAACGGGTTCAAATTTTGGGCTCGTTTTATATTTGACATTTTTTGGAATATGTGTTAATATATAGGTGGGGATATAAGAATACCGTTTAGTTGTACTCTTAAACAAAAAGCTGCTATTGCTATAAAAGTGATAGTGGCTTTTCTATTTATAATTTTTTAGTTCAAGTAATTATATAAATCATTTTAGTATATTTCATATAAAATAATTCAGAAAAATAAAGATAAAAAATTTAGTTTAAAATATTGACTTAATTATTATGTTTGTATACAATCTCAAATTTGACAGTTGCAAAAGAGTAAAAGACTGAGAACCTTTGATATAAAAGGCTTTCAGTCTTTAATCGATTTATAAAAATATGCGTACTTAAATTATTTTTTCGTTTTTAATAAAATTTTTTTTAATCTGCTTTCTGGAAGTATTTCATAATCTGTTCTAAATCCAAATTTTTCGTGTAACTCATCTGTTAAATCTGTTCTAGTATAAATTGGTTCATAACTACAATCAAAGTTTTTTTGCATATTCATATTTTTTAATGTATCTATAATTTCTGAGCTTGTATATTTTTCATCAAGGATTTTTTCTAAAAATCTTAGAATTACTAATGAAAGAAAGCATGTAGTAAAATGTGCTGTAATCCTATCATCTCTACTTAAATATACTGGTCTAGCTTTAAACTCACTCTTCATTATTCTAAAGCTTTCTTCAATTTCCCATCTTTGTTTATTTAGTTTTATTATATCTTCAGCATTACCATCAAGGTTTGTACAAACTCCATAAAAGCCATCAAATTTTTCCTCTTTTTTAATAACATCATCATTTAAAGAGAAAGTCTTTTTCTCAGCTATTTCTCCATCTTTTGTAATATTAGTTTTCTTTATTAATCTTCTAAAATCATTTGGATTACATTTATCTAATTTAATACTATTATTTTCTATTGCAATTCTAGCTCTTTCGATTTGAGAATTACGTATTTGTCTCTGGTAATTTTTGTATTTAAAAGAAAAGGTAACAATTAATTTTTGCTCGAAATTATTTTCATTAATCCAACGTTCTTTAAAAAATATTTTATCCTTATACAATTCTATGCATTTACCATCTTTTTCCAAATCATTAATATTGTATATTTTTTTATCATTTGGAAGGTGCCAACCATTAGGGTCAAGAGCCCATTCTTTTATATAAGTTTTCAACTTTTTTATTGATTGAGTTGTAATGAAAGCCCTATCATTTTTATCATTAAATTTTCTATTTGCTGTAGAAGCAAGACCAGCATCTGTACAAACAATAAATTTAGATAAATTAAAATCTTCTAAAATTTTTTCTTCTAAAGGTGTTAATGTTTTTTGTTCATTAGTATTGCTTGGTGTAATACTAAATGCTAAAGGAATGCCATCACCATCCATAAATAGTCCCATTTGAGTAATTGGATTTGGTCTATGCTCTTTAGAAGGACCATATTGTCTTAAGCCACTTTCTTGTTCAATTTCAAAAAAGTAGTTAGTACAATCATAGTAAAGGATCTTGGTATTTCTCTTAGAAACTTTTAAACTATTTTTGTATAATTCAGCTTGAATGAAATCGGTTTCTTTTGCAATAACTTCTAAAGCACGATAAATATCATGAAGCTCGAAAGTAGGCTGTTCAATAAATTTTTTTGACAATTCAAAAGTAGCCAACTTAGAAGATGGATAGATAATTCTACTATATATTAATCGTGATAAAATATTATCCAAGTCATATTTAAATTTATATTTTTCATTAATTTTATTACAAATATTATGGACACTTAAAGAATGATAAATATTTTGTAAAAAAATATATCCTATATTAAAACAAAGTTGTTCATTCTTTGGAATTATGTTATATGGAGACTTTTTTATTAAGATATCGTTTTTATGTTTCTTTTCTTTATCATTTAAATTTTTAATATATTTTTTAGCCCATTCAAGAATGTCTTCGCCTTTAGACTTTTTTAGTAATTCTTGTTCATTTCCAAGTCTCTCGTAAATCATTGTAGTACGCTTTCCAGAAAGAGTTTTAATATCTTTTATTACATAGTAATTAGTATCAGAATTTGTTTTAGTAATTTTTAATCTCATTTTTTTCCTCCGTTTTTTGTATCATATCACAAGTACGACAAGTACGCAAGAGAAAAAAGAAAATTTGACAAAAAAATTAAGCATTTTCAATGCTTATATTAATTTTCTATTTAATTAACTGTCAAATTCCCGTATTTCATATAAAATAATTCAGAAAAATAAAGATAAAAAATTTGGTTTAAAACCTTGACTTAATTATTATGTTTGTATACAATAGAAACATAATATTAGATCTATTTTTGTAAATAGAGAAAAGAACATTGAAAAGTTCATATTTTTGTCTAAAGTAATTAGTAATGAATACTATTTACAGAAATGGGAATAATTATATATAAATAATAAAAGCAGATTTTTCTTATATAATAATATTTATTTTATTAAAGGTAAGAAAATTAATAAATTTTGAAAGCATATTAATCAACAAAAGAAGGAGGAATTTAAGGTGAACAAGAAAGGAGAAAAAGACAAAAATATGAGGAATAAAGGTATAACATTAATTGCATTAGTAATAACTATAATTGTTTTGTTAATACTAGCAGGAGTAAGTATTGCAACTTTAACTGGAGAGAATGGAATACTAACAAGAGCAAATGATGCAAAAGAAAATACAGGAATAGCAGAAGAAAGAGAAATGGTAGAATTATCAGCACAGACAGCACTAATAGATAATGACGGAAAAGAAGTATTAGAAGAGTATTTAGACCCAGAACTTGAAAATACATTTGGAGAATACAAGTATAGTTTAGAAGAGGGAGAAAATGGCGGAGAACAAGGTTTTATTGTTACAATAACAGATACAGGAAGAAGATATTTTGTAAGTAAAAATGGAAAAGTAGAGCAAATGATACCAGCACCAATAGTAACTCATAGTATAAGTCCAGAAGGACAAGTAGATGAAGGTGAAAAAGTAACAATAACAATAAATGCAGAAGCCACAGAAGGAGAGATAACAAAAATAACAAAACCAGATAGAACAAGTGTAGAAAATACAACTACAGCAACATATGAAGTAGAAGAAAATGGAGAATATAAATTTGTAATAGAGCAAAGTAATGGCGGAAAGACAACATATACCGTAACAATAACAAATGGAAAATATGTAGAGAAATTCTCTGACATATATACAAGTACACAGCAATACACAAAAAATGGATTAACAGCATGGATACCAGCAGGATTTGCAGTAGGAACAAGTGATACGATAAATAGTATAGAAAATGGATTAGTAATAACAGACGCAATAGATGAAAATCATAATAGTATAGGAAATGAATTTGTATGGGTACCAGCAGATTTAAATGAAATGGCAAAATT
>CALXCG010000064.1 GCA_944386745.1 uncultured Clostridia bacterium
TTACTATAATTTAGATGCAGTAATCTCTGTTGGATATAGAGTAAATACAGATAGAGCAATTCAATTTAGAAGATGGGCAACAAATGTATTAAAAGAGTTTTCAAAAAAAGGATATATTATAGATAAAAAAAGAATGGAAAATGGAACATTTTTTGATGAAGATTATTTCGAATCATTACTTGCAGAAATTAGAGAGATAAGATTATCAGAAAGAAGATTTTACCAAAAAATAACAGATATATATGCAACATCTATCGATTATGATAGTAAATCTCCTACAACAATCAAATTTTTTAAAAAAGTCCAAAATAAGATGCACTATGCAGTAACTCATCAAACAGCATCAGAGATAATTTATAATAGAGCAGACCATACAAAAGAACATATGAACTTAACTAATTGGAAAAATTCTCCAAATGGCAAAATATTAGAAACAGATGTAGTTATTGCTAAAAATTATTTAAAGAAAGAAGAACTAGAACAATTAGAACTTATTGTTTCAGCTTTCTTAGATTTAGCAGAAGCAAGAGCAAAAAGAAATATTCCAATGACTATGGAAGACTGGGCAAACAGAATAGATAAATATTTATTATCAGATGATAGAGATATATTAAAAGATGCTGGTAAGATATCACACGAGATAGCAAAAGAAAAAGCATTAACAGAATTTGAAAAATATAGAGTAATACAAGATAAATTATACAAATCTGATTTTGATAAATTAATAGAAAGTAGTAAAAATTAGCTAGATAAAGTAACAAAAAAATAATCCTTTCATACAATATAAAAAGATATTATATATGGGAGGATTATTTTTTATGGCAAAGATATTAGTATTTAACAATGATAGCGATAGAATGGAAACATATTACAGAAATGAAGCAGACCCAATGCCATACAACACAAATGGAACACTAAGAGTAAGAGAATTCAGAGGCTCAAGCAAGAGCAATATCTTATGGACAACAAAAAGAACAATGCAAACATGGAATAGTCAAAGATACTTATATGGAGGACCAATACCAGTAGGATTTGCATTCAAAAGACCATATGAAGGACGGACATCGGAAATCAGAGTCAACATTATGCGGGAGTTGCATTTGATGTAGGGCAAACATTAACACAAAGTCAAAGAACAAGACTATGGAATAGTGCAAATAATGCGCAAATCTGGTCATACTTAGAACCGCTTTCTTTAACTCCAACTTGGGTACATTTTGACAAGAGATGGGGACGTCCTGCCTGCAGTACAGGAGGATATCCAACTATCAGAAGAGGAAGTTTAAGCAATTACGTATTAATAGCACAAGATGATTTAAATACATTAGGATATAGAACTAATGGATTAGATGGAATTTTTGGTTCTGCAACACAAAATGCAGTAATTAGCTATCAACGTTCAAGAGGATTAACAGCCGATGGAATTGTTGGATGTAATACATGGCGCTCATTACAAGAAGATGTTGTTGGGACAGGAGCAACAAGTACGACCATAAATTAATAAAGTAATAAAAATTACTGATTGCAATTGACAAATACTGTAAATGGTGCTAATATTAATTTGTAACCACAGTAATATAAACTTTTTGTAAGTACAGGAGGTAGCGTCTATGTCAGAAAAAATTTTTTTTGTTTTTCGGAACAAAGTACAAGAACATTTCTATAACTTTGAAATAATGTATGGTCATAGAAATGCAGAGAGTACCAATGTGGAAGGATACGGTCTAGTTGATACAAAGACAGAGAAAGTTATTATAAGGCTCAGAGACTTCTATAAGTTTGTACCAATAGAAGTAACCGAAAGTTATTTAAAGGAAAAATTATTAGAAGAAGCAAAAGAAATTGAAAAGTTTATGAATGATTAAAAATGAGGTGTCTAATTTGACACCTCAAAATTTTTTTATAAAATTTAACAAATTTTCAAAAAACACTTGCAAAACAAAAAAAGTTATATTAAAATGATGGTGAAGTGGAGAGAAGTGGTACAAAGTGGTAGAAAGTGAAAAAGGAGGTCCATTCATTGTTAATAGGCGAATATGAGCATTCTCTAGATGCAAAAGGCAGACTAATAATGCCAGCAAAACTAAGACAAGACATGGGAGACAAGTTCATCGTAACAAAAGGGTTAGATGGATGTTTATTTGCGTTTTCACAAGAAGAATGGATAAACTTTGAAACAAAATTAAAAGCATTACCACTTTCAGACAGAAATGCAAGAAACTTCGTAAGATTTTTCTTATCAGGAGCAACAGAATGTGAATTAGACAAACAAGGAAGATTTCTACTTCCAAGCAATTTAAGAGTTGCAGCAAAACTTGAAAAAGAAACAGTAATAATTGGAGTTGGGACAAGATTAGAAATTTGGGATAAGGAAACATGGCAAAATTGCGATGAAAATATATCTGCAGATGAAATTGCAGAAAATATGGCAAATTTAGGTATATAGCTTGCAAAAGTTTATATATAAACACCAAAGAAAAAAATACTAAAGATAACTATACAAAAGATAAAAGTACCAAAGATTGATTATGCAAAAGAAAAATGAAATACAAAAAACATAAGAAAAAACTTTGATTAAACAAAAGAAAAATGTACAAAAGATTTTTCTATGCACAAAAGATAAAGAGATAGAGTTTATTCAAAAGAGAAATTAAAAGTACAAATGTTTAATCAAATAGTAACAAAAGAAACATTTGCTAAAGAAAACATTAAAAAACCAAAAGACAAATACATAGAGTAAAGACAGCTGGTAGTTTTTCGAAATTACCAGCTGTAATTGTAAATTTAGAAAAAAGATAAAAATTTACAAGCAAAAAGGAACGTGGAAAAAATGGAATTTAAACATAAGCCGGTTATGTTGATGCCATGTATAGAAGGTCTAGAAATAGAAAAAGACGGAATATATGTTGATGGAACTTTAGGAGGAGCAGGACATAGTATAGAAATTGCAAAAAGACTATCTCCAAAAGGAAAATTGGTAGGTATTGACAGAGACGAAGAGGCTTTACAAGCAGCACAAGAAAAATTGAAAGATTTTAGCAATGTAATATATGTACATGATAATCATGACAATATAAAAGAAATATTAGAAAAATTAGAAATAGAAAAAGTAGATGGAATTCTTTTAGATTTAGGAGTGTCTTCATATCAGTTAGATGAAAGAAACAGAGGATTTAGCTATTTAGGAGAAAACAAACTAGATATGAGAATGGACAAAACTCAAGAGCTAACAGCTGAAACAGTTGTAAACACATATGAAGAAAAAGAATTAGCAGATATTATTTATCAATATGGAGAAGAAAGATTTTCAAGACAAATTGCAAGAAATATATGCAAACAAAGAGATAAAGAAAAAATAACTACCACAAAGCAATTAGTAGAAATAATTGAAAATTCAATTCCAAAATCTAAACAAAAAGATGGACATCCAGCTAAAAGAACATTTCAAGCAATTAGAATTGAAGTGAATAATGAAATAAAGCCATTATATAACACAGTGATGGATTGTATAGATTGTTTAAATGACAAAGGAAGATTATGCATCATAACATTTCATTCATTAGAAGATAGGGCAGTTAAAAATGCATATATCGAAGCACAAGGAAAATGCACATGTCCAAGTGATTTGCCATATTGTGTATGTGGAGCAAAATCATTAGGAAAGATTATAACAAGAAAACCAATAATAGCAAGCAAAGAAGAACAGCTAGAAAATTCAAGAAGTAAAAGTGCAAAACTAAGAATATTCGAAAGAAGAATAAATCAAGAATAATACAAAGGAGGTGAATAACTTATGGCAGGAACAAGATATCAATATACAACAAGTCCTAGAAAACTAGAACCAGATATACAAAGAAAAAGAAACAAAAAGCAACGTAAATTAAAAGTTGTAGAAGATTTACCAAGACAAAAAGTAGAAATATCTAAAGAGCAAAAAAGGAAACAAAAAAACCTAACTCTAGTTGTAATAGGAATATTTATCTTGTTACTTACTATAAGTTATAGAAACTCCCAAATAAACGAAAAATTTAATGAAGTACAAGATTTAAAAGAACAATTAGCATCACTTGAAAAAGAAAATCAACAACTGGAAGTAACAATACAAAATAGCTTAAATCTAAATAATATAGAAAAACAAGCAAAAGAAAAGTTAGGAATGCAAAAATTGACAAATAAACAAACAGTATATGTAACATTACCTAAAAAAGATTATATAGAGCCAGCAACTGAAGAAGTAATAAAAACAGAAGAGCAAAATTGGTTTCAACAATTTGTAGATAAAATATTTAACAGATAATATTTTTGGTATAAATAAAAAACCTTCTAATAAAATTGATTAGGAGGTTTTTTTATGATTACAACAAAACTATCTAGTAAAAAGAAGATGAGAAATACCTTATTCATAACCTTTTTAATTTTAGTATGTTTAATAGGAAGATTAGGATATATACAATTAGTACAAGGGAAAGAATTATCAGAATTAGCATATCAGCAACAAACTTTAGATAGAAGCATAAATCCAAAAAGAGGAACAATTTATGATACAAATGGAACAGCATTAGCAGTAAGTAGTACGGTAGAAACAGTAACAGTAAATCCAGGAAATATAGCAAAAGAAAATAAAGAAAAAGTAGGCAAAAAACTATCAGAATTATTTGAATTAGATTATGATACAGTATTAAAAAAAGTATCCAAAAGAAGTTCAATTGAAACAATTATAAAAAAAGTAGATAAAGAAAAAACAGATGAATTAAGAATTTGGATGCAAGAAAATAATATTTCAGAAGGAATCAATATAGATGAAGATACAAAGAGATATTATCCATATAACATAGTGGCCTCACAAATTATAGGCTTTTGTGGGAGTGATAATCAAGGTTTAGATGGAATAGAAGCAAAATATGAAGATGAACTGAAAGGGACAAAAGGTTCAATACAAAGGCATACAGATGCAACAGGAGGAGAAATCGGAGAAGAAGGGGAAAAATATGTGCCTGCAATTGATGGGAATGATTTAGTTCTTACAATAGATTTAACAATACAATCAATTGCAGAAAAATATTTGGAAGAAGCATGTATTGACAATGTCTGTACAGATGGTGGAAATGTTATAGTAATGAATCCACAAAATGGAGATATTCTAGCAATGGCAACATATCCATCATACAATTTAAATGAGCCATATGAACCATATACAGATGAATTAAAACTAACTTGGGATAGTCTATCACAGGAAGAAAAAACAACAAATTTGCAAGCGGTATGGAGAAATAAAGCAATAGCAGATACCTATGAACCAGGTTCAGTATTTAAGTTGATAACTGCATCGGCAGCAATAGAAGAAGGATTAGTTACAGATATTGATAAAGAAGGGCAATTTACTTGTACAGGTGGAATAGAAGTTTCCGGAGTTAGGATAAAATGTTGGAGATACTATAGACCACACGGCTCTGAAAGTTTAAGACAAGGATTAATGAATTCATGTAATCCAGTATTTATTGGATTGGGGCAACAATTAGGAGTAACAAAATACTATGAATATTTAGAAAAATTTAAATTATTACAAAAAACAGGAATAGATTTACCAGGTGAAGCAGGAAGTATATTCTTAGCTAAAGAAAAGGCTGGACCTGTAGAACTTGCAACAATAAGTTTTGGGCAAAGATTTGAAATAACACCAATTCAGCTTGCAACAGCAGTATCTTCAATTGCAAATGGTGGAACAAGTGTATCTCCTAGAGTTGTAAAACAGATTATTAATAGCCAAACAAAGGAGGTTACTGATATACCAGTAAAAACAAATGGAACAGTAATTTCAAAAGAAACTTCTGAAAAGGTACTAAGCATGATGGAAAGCGTTGTCTCTGAAGGAACTGGAAAAAATGCAAAAGTTGCAGGATATAGAATAGGTGGAAAAACAGGGACATCTGAAGATGGCGTTAATACTAATAAATATGTAACTTCTTTTTGTGGTGTTGCACCTATCGATAATCCTCAAGCAGTTGTTTTAGTCACTTTGTATAATCCGACAGGTGAAGGAGGACATCAAGGTGGTGGAGTTGCAGCACCAGTTGGTGGTCAGATTTTTAGTGAAATTTTGCCATATTTAGAAGTTAATCAAGGAAATACAGATGAAGTTGAAGTCGCTGAACAAATTACAACACCAGATGTAATTGGAAAAACTATAACTGAAGCGGAAAAAATTATGAAAGAAAATGGATTAGAGCTTGTTGTTCAAAACGAAGAAGAGGAAATGGATAAGGATAATTCAATTATAAAAACTCAAACTCCTCAAGCGGGGATTAGAATTAATAAAGGAAATAAAGTTTATGTGGAAAAAGAATAAAATATAAAAACAATAAGATTTATATTGTTATTTTGATATAAACTTACTAAGACTGTCCTAGTAATTAGGCAGTTTTTATTTTTAGATAATTCAATATAAGAGCAAAAAAAAAACGTTTGGTTGGTTGTTGAAAAAATTGTGAAAATATGATATAATATTAAAGATTGGATATTAAGAAGGGGGTTTTAGTATTAAAAGTATGAAAAAAGTAATAAATAAAATAATACTTATATTAGGAATTGTTATAATAATGATTTTAGCAACAACAACTATTAGTAAAGGAGCAACATCACAGGCAACTGGAAATTCTGATTATGTATATTTATCAGATATTTCATACGTTAAAGATAAATCATTTGCTCCAAGCGGACAATCTATTCTTTTAGATAGAAATAAAGATAATAATATAATTACGTTAAAAATAAATAATGCATCTACGCCATTCATAAAAGGAATATGTGCATGGGCTACATCAGAAATAGTGTATGACTTAAGATCGTATGATTATGATTACTTTACATCATATATTGGTGTAGATATAAGTGAGCAAAGCAATTATTTTAATGGCGGAGCAAAATTTTATATTTATACATCTGTTGATGGAGAAGATTGGAAAGAACAATATAAATCTAAGGTCTTTTATGGATGGAGTGAAGCAGAATTTATAAAGATAGATATCAAAGATGCAAATTATTTAAAATTAGTTGCGGATGAAAATCAAGAACATGCTGGCGATTGGTGGTCAAGCTGGTATGATGAAACTTGTTTTGCAAATGCAAAACTAATTAAAGAAGGTTATGAGGAGAATACTTCAAATTTTGATTTTATAAAAACAATAGCTGAGTATGACGAAATAATTAAAAAACATTATGGAGAAGAAATAAACGGTGATTATGAACTAACATTATTACAAAGAGAATTTGTAAATAATGTTGGATACGCTAATTTACAAGGACTTGCAAGATATAGCGATAATTGCAAAGATACAATTTATTGGTTAATGAATGATAAAGAAACTTTACGCCTTTATTTAGCTGGAGGAAAGCCAGAAGGAACTTACTATAAATCTATAAAAGTTTTAACTGATTTATACACTACATATAAAGATGATTTAACAAATGAAAATAAAACAGAATATGGGACAACTTTAGGTGATTTATATCGTACCATGATGCTTTCTTTATCACTAACAGAATCAGGTAATGTATATTTATGGATAGATGGTGTAAATCGCTCTGATGCGATTACTCGTTATGAAATTTATAAAGAATTACATAGTGAAAAATTGATTGAAAACAAAACATTTGAATCTCTTACTGTTGAAGAAATGCGTTGGGTAATGAATACAATCATTG
>CALXCG010000065.1 GCA_944386745.1 uncultured Clostridia bacterium
TTAACATATTTCATATGCTTTTTCTAGTTTTTAAATATTTACATAAATTGACTTTTCGCTAGAAATTTGGTACAATATAATTATGTACCTATTATATTTTATTTTTTCAGGCAATGCCTAGAAGGAGGATTTTATGAAACTAGAAGCAAGTAGTGTAGTAAGTCGGGTTGTAGCAGGAATTATAACAATTATTTTTGCAGTTTTTTTAAACTGGCTATGTTTACCTGCATGGAACATACGGTCAGGAGGATTTTGGTGGTATTGGATAGTTGTAGGAATTTTTGCACTAATAGCATTTGCTATTGTTGACTATCTAGCAGAAGATGATATTTTTATTCCAACAATAGTAATATTTATAATAGTAGCTGTTATAATTGTGGTTGGAATAATTGGAGCAGTTGCTTCATCCAAGATGGTTAATGCAGTTAAATACTCTAATTTAATTGAAATCGAAGAAGGAAACTTTGAAGATGAAATTCAGAGTGTTTCAACTGTTGAAGAAGCAAGAGAATTTCCATTATTAGATGTGGAAACGGCACAGAAACTTGGAAACAGATCATTAAGTGAGATTGATAAAGTATCTCAATTTGAAGTAAATGGAGAATATAATCTTATAAGTTATGATGAAAAACAGTATAGATTATCTCCGTTGGAATACAATTCAATCTTCAAAGCTCTAAATAATGAGAGCATACCAGGTTATGTGCTTGTCGATTCAGAAACACAAGAAAGTCATCTGGTTCAGTTGGATAACGAAATCAAATATGCACCTAGTGATATTTTCTCACAGGACTTAACAAGACTTTTAAGAGGTAAATATCCTAGCTATATATTTGATAAATACCAATTTGATATTGATGACAATGGTGAAGCATACTATATAGCACCAGTTGTAGAGCCTACGATAGGGTTCTTTGGAGGGAAAATAGTACAATCCTTCGTTATTATTAATGCTAATACTGAAGAATGCGAGGAATATGCACCAGAAGATTTACCCGAGTGGATAGACCATGCGTACTCTTTAGATTACTTAATGGGATTAGCAGAGAGTTACTACCAATATAAAGGTGGTTTTTGGAATACCGTATTTTCAAAGACCAATGTGAGAGAAATCTCATATAGTTATAAAGGTGAAAATGTTAACGAAGATGATGACGAAGATAAGAATGAATTTGCAGGTTATAATTCAATTATGACCAAAGACGGAGTACAATTTTTTACCTGCGTTGTTTCAGTCAGCAATGATGAGTCAGCACTCGGATTCATATTGGCAAACTCCAAAACAGGAGAAATAACTTATTATGATTGTGCAGGTGCTGAAGAAAGTACAGCACAGTTACAAGCTGAAAGTTTGTACCAGAATTATGGATACAAGTCCAGCTATCCATTAATGGTAAGTGTTGATGGTGTACCAACATATGTAATATCATTAAAAGATAAATCTAAAATCAATAAGGCTTATGTGATGATAAATGTTGAAAATTACACCTTGTCGGCAAGTGGTGAAACTTTGGAAGACGCACTTCTTCAGTATAGAGAGAAAGTCTTTGGAGAAGAAGGATTAACTCCTGAAGATTTAACTGGAGAAACATCGGAAGAAGTTGAAATTGAAACGAAATCAACAGCTGGAACAATAACAGAATTGTACCAGGCTACACAGAACGGTACAACACAATTCTTCTTTGTATTAGAAGGAGATGATAACTTATATATTTCATCAATTTCTAATAACAGTAGACAGGTTCAGATGTCAGTTGGAAGCAATGTTTCCATTGACTACTATATGTCACCAAATGAAGAATTGGTAGGTATTGTTTCAAAAATTGAAATCCAGTAATACAAAAGCCCTGTGGTGTTTTCCATGGGGCTTTTGTAAATAATAAAAAAGTATAGAATATTTCTTCTTTATATGCTATAATAATCAAGAATATTTAATTTGGAGGAAATTAAAATGAATGATCACGAAAAATTTTGTAAAAGATTAGGAAACACATTTTATACAAGATTAGATTATACTGATGAAGATAGAGAAGTTAGAGAAGCATTAAAACAAGGAATAGAAGATTATAAACATTCAGCAGATGAAAGAGCAAGTCAATCAAAAGAAATGAGAGCGACAGCATTTGCACAACAAAGTAGTGACCTAAAAAAATTAGGAAAAACACACAAAAAAGCTATGCAAAATAGAGGAGATAGCTGGACAAGATAATTTTTTTTAGAAAGAGAGATAATATGGTAAATATATTAGTACATGGATTAGGTCAAACAGAAAAAAGCTGGGATAGGATTATAGAAGAATTAGATAAAAGCAATATAAGAGTAGAAAATCCAAATTTATTTGAATTAGCTAAAAATTATGAAATAAATTATAAAAATATATTTAGAACTTTTTGCGATTATTGTAATTCTTTTAAAGAAAAATTAAATTTATGTGGTTTATCATTAGGAGGTATATTATCTATTGATTATGCGATAGAATATCCAGAAAAGGTAAATTCTATAATACTTGTAGGTACACCATACGAAATACCAAAAAAGATGTTTAAATTGCAAAATTTCATATTTAGATTTATGCCTAAAAGTACATTTGAAAACATGGGAATAAAGAAGAATGATTTTATCAATTTAACGAATTCAATGGCAGATTTAGATATTAAATCAAAAGTAGATAATATAAAATGCCAAGCGTTAATTTTATGCGGTGAAAAAGATAATGTAAATATGGAAAGTGCGAAACAATTAAATAGGAATATAAAAGAAAGTAAATTAGAAATTATAAAAAATGCAGGACATGAAGTAAATACAGAAAATCCAAAAGAATTAGCAAGTGTAATAAGAGAATATTGGAAATAAGAACAATTCAAGGGAAATGAACTTATAAAATGTCACTAGATTCAAAGATTTTAAGGTAGATTTTATTTTAACTTGATAAAAATACAAGTAGTCAAATATCTTGTTTTTTTACTTGATAATATGTCATAGTGTTGCTTGTGAGAATAAAATTATGAAGATAGGATTAATTTTGAAGAAAGGAGAAGAAAATGGCTAAACATAATTTTGATGATCAAAATAATATTACATACAAGGAAGTTAAAATTGGAGAATATTATTTATTAAAAGATATTCTAAATGAGCAACAATTATATCATTACAATCTAAATGGACCATACAGCGAAAGATTTTTAGAAATCAATGAAAATAATTTTGAAGAATATATGAAAAGAAAATATAAATCAATCGTATATGTTGCATCAGCTAAAACGAATATCATAGGTTTTACATCAGCATATCTAAACCATCATAATGAAGGATTTATAGAAGATTTATTTGTAACAGAAGAATATAGAAATAAAAAAGTTGGAAGCACATTATTTAGTAATGTATTAGAATGGCTAAAAGATAACGGAGCTAAAAGTATGGATGTGCATGTATCAGTTGGAAATGAAAAAGTAATGAAATTTTATGAAAATAATGGATTTAAAATGACAGGATATACAATGAAAAAGGATTAAATAATTTTCATGGTTTATAAAATTTAGCAAATAAATTATAGGAGAAAAATATGGAAAGCATTGTTTTGAAATTAGTAACAGAAGAAAATTTATCTGATTATGTAAATATAGTAATGAAATTATGCAAAGAGCATTTTGAATTAAGAAATAAGATTGGATATGAGGATTATGAGCATGAAATGGAAAACTATAATGTATATAATATTATAGGTGATTTTAAAAAAATAGGAGTAAATTATTATTTTATAGAAAATAACAATGAACCTATTATATATGTTGATTCTTTTTACATATTGCCAGAATATCGAAAAATGGGTTATGGTAAAAAAGCTATTGAAGAAATTAGAAAGAAAGCATATCCCAAAAAAGTTGAATTACATTGTTTGTATGGAAATGAAGCTGAATTATTTTACGATAAAATTGGTGGCAAAAAGCTGAAAATAGTGTATTCATTTGAATAATATAATTTATTATTTTAATAAAGTATAATAGTAATTTATAGAATATCCTTGATATTTATATATTTTTAAGGTATAATATTCAATATAATTTTATAAACCAAGAGCTATATACATGAGGATATAATTAGGTTCGATTCCTAATAGCTCTTTTGAGAATATGTGTTAAAAGAAGTTGAGGTGTAATTATAACGCTTTACGTGGCTAATTAATTTAGTTCCAACTGTTTAATACTAGCAATTCTCAAGAAAAAGATTAGTTTGATTAGTTAAAAGATGAAGGTGTGATTATAACGCCAATAATTGTTTTCTATGAAAAACTAATCTTTTTTTATTAAAATAAATTCTTATAAGTAAATAATTGAAAATAGCTATTATTTATGATAATATTACAATAATAAATTGTAGAAGGAGATTATAAAAATGAATTTAGTATATAGAAAAGCAAATATTAATGATATAGATGATTTAGTAGATTTTAAAATAAAACAAAATATATTTACATGTAATAGAGAAGGAATAACACTTGAAAATGAAGATATAGCAAAGAAGAATATAAAAAATGTATTAATGCAAGAGTTAAATAAAACGATTTATTTTTATATAGCGATAGATAAGAGTAATAATAGAACTGTTGCTTGTAATGGAGTAGTAGTTCATCAAATGGTGCCATCTGCATTATTTCTTAACGGTAAAAAAGCATATATAACAAGTGTTTATACAGATGAAGATTATAGAAGAAACGGAATACAAAATAAATTGATGAATATGGTTTTAAATCTACTTAAAGAACTAGATTGTAAGAAAATAGAACTTGATGCAGTTAATCCTAACGCAATAAAGTTATACGAAAAATTTGGATTTAAAAGAGATGATGAAAAATTTATTTTAAAAAATTAAAATGTAATTTGAATCCTTGTAAATAATATGGTAAAATAAGCACATATTAACCTATATAATCTCCTTTTTGGAGTTAAACATAAACGAAACCCGTAGACAGCAATAATTATTAAAGGAGGATTCAAATTATTGAAGTTGCAAAACCAATGGAAGTTACAAGACTTTCAAGAGAGGATTTAAAAAAGGGAACAGTCTTAAATACTAATGCTTCAGTCACAAAACTTCAAAAACAATGTAGAGAAATCTGTGATAAAAACAGAAAAAGAAGGCAAAGAGCATTAGGAAAATACTGATTAATCTCTAAAAGTTAATTGTAGACAGAAACCCAATTTTAGCATTAATTTTGGAACTTGGTGCGATTTATTTTCTATGCTATTATTACTATGTAATAAACAATATACAATTAGGAGATGTATTTTGATGTTAGAAATAAAAAGTAATAAAGATGAAGAATTTGATAAAATAATAAGAACCAATTTAAGAAAGTTCAATAAAAGCAAATGCCAATGGATGAAAGATAATTTAGATGATATTCCAGAAGATGATTATTATAATTTTGCTGTATATGATGATGGAAATTTAATAGGAGGAGCAACAGGTATAATTCAATTTGATTGGTATTTTTTAGAAGAACTATGGATAGATGAAAAATATAGAAATAAGCATATTGGAACAATGATAATAGAAAAAATAGAAGAATTAGCAAAAAGCAAAAATCTAACAGGAATAAGAATGGAAACATGGAATTTCCAAGCAAGAGGATTTTATGAGAAAAAAGGATACAAAGTATATGCTCAATTTGAAGACTGTCCTCCAGGTACAATAGAGTATTTCTTAAAGAAAAGACTAAAGTAAGATTAAATTGAAATGAGGAAAATAAGTTTGAAATTATTAAACTTAAATTTAGGAATAAAACTAGATAATAGTAAAGATGTAATTAAGTTAATAAAAGAAGAACAATGTGATATTGTAGCATTTCAGGAAGTTATGAGAAAAAAAGATGATTCGGTTTATGATATGTATGATAGTAGTAATGTTATAAAATCTAATACTAATTTTAAATATAGCTTTTTTGGACCTTTATGGTATGCAAAGTATCATATAAGGAATAATGTAGTTGCAAGAGATTTTGGAGGAACAACAGAACAAGGAAATGAGATATTATCAAAATTTCCGATAATAAAAGCAGATAATGTTTTTTACTATAAAGAATATTCAGAATTTGCAGATACAACAAATTTTAGAAAAGATGATCACCCAAGAGCATTTATAGATCTAATTTTAGATATAGAAGGTAGAAAAGTACAGGTTATAAATATACATGGATGTTGGAATAAAGATAAAAAAGATGACGATAGAACTATTTTGCAAATGGAGAAAATACTATCACACATAAGATATGATATACCTAGTATTGTAGTTGGAGATTTTAATTTATTACCAAATACAAAAAGCATTGAAATGATATCTAAAAAGATGAAAAATTTAATAGAAAAATATAATATTAAATCTACTAGACCAAAATTTGATGATGGATTAGATAGAGGAAATCTAGTATGTGATTATAGTTTTGTGAATAATAAAATAAAAGTAAATGATTTTAGAGTTATAGATACTAATATTTCAGATCATTTACCATTAATTTTAGATTTTAGTCTATGATGACCGTAGTAATAAAGATATCATCATTATTGTCAAAATGGTGATATTTTCTTTATTTTTTAGAATATTTATGATATCATGTCGAAAGAATAAAAATATTGGAGGAAAATATGAATATAGGAATAGATATAGACGGAGTGTTAACAGATATAGAACAATGGCAATTAGATTATGGAAGTAAAGTTGTATTTGAAAAATATCATACAGGAATTGTAAATCCAGAAGGATATGATATTAAAGAAATATTTGATGTTGATAAAAATTTAGATGATGAATTTTGGAGAAAATATTTATTTGATTATGCCAAGAATGAACCAGCAAGAAAATTTGCAAATGAAGTAACAAAAAAATTAAGCAATGATGGAAATAAAGTATATATAATAACTGCAAGATTTTTAACTGATAGAGATACAGCTGAAGGACAAGAAATGAGAGAAATCTTAAGAAATTGGTTAAAAGAAAATGAGATTTACTATGATGAAATTATATTTAGTCCAGAAGATAAATTAGAAATATGCTTAAATAATAATATAGATGTTATGATAGATGACAAAGTAGAAAATATAAATAAAATATCAAAACATATACCAGTAATATGCTTCAATGCAGGATATAACAAAGAATGTAAAGGAAAAAATATTTATAGAGCTTATTCATGGTATGATATATATTCTAAAATTAAAGAAATAGAAAACAAAAATAAAATCGTTATATTCGATTGGGGAGGAGTTATAGAAAGCCACAAAGAAGGGGAATATTCAATAGATAAAGCTATCATAAATCTTATAAAACATTTTAATAGTAAAGAAGATGAAAAAACGATAGTAGAAAGATACCATGCTCAATCAGTAGAAGATATAAAATACCAT
>CALXCG010000066.1 GCA_944386745.1 uncultured Clostridia bacterium
AAGGTTCGAATCCTTCCCTGCCCACCAAAAAGTTGAAATTTTAACCAATTTCAGCTTTTTTTATTTTTATTCAAAATTATTCGTAAGTATTGATATTACTTAACTTTAGCTATTTTCACTATTTAAACTATATTCAAAATTATTTGCCATTTTTTATTGCTTTTTCGTTTCTGCACAAAATCTACACAATTAATTTGCACAAAAAATAATTCTTGTAATAGTATTGAAATATATAGTTACATGGTTTTATAATAATAGTTATTGCATAATCCTACTTTTCTTTAAAATAAACCAAGGAAATTCCATTGATTATTACAGAATTATAATATTTGCTAATATATGGTAAACTCATTGTGGTGATAGAAATGAATTTAAATGAAGTATTCAATATGTATTTTGGAATAATTGATGATGATAGATGTGAAGTAAATGTATTACATCCGTTAATAGATGTATTAAAATTATGTTTAATGGCTACATTGTATAGAATAGATGAATTAGAAAAAATAATAGATTATGGAAAAAATAAAAAAGGGTTTTTAGAAAAGAAATTTGAGATAAAAGATATTCCTTCAAAATCAACATTAACAAGAATTTTTGCTATGATTGATTCAAAAATGCTTAGTTTAAGTAGTGCATGTATTTTAAGATATATAATAACATATAAGTCTGAACAAATAATGTTAGCTGGTAAAGGAATAAGGTAACAGATGCAATAAAAACAATAGAAAAAATGATGAACATAGTAACAGCATATACTGATACAGAAATAGCAATAGGAAAAAAACAGTAGGTAGTAGAATTAATTAAATACCAACAATAAGAGAATTGATAGAAATGGAAAGACAACAAAAGAAATTAGTTGTTATCTAAGTAATAAAAATGCAAGAGCTAAAAAATTATTATCATACACAAGAAATCATTGAAAAATAGAGAGTATGCATTACATATTAGATGTAAGTTTTGATGAAGATAATTGTAGGTTATATAGTCAAAAAGCACAAGAAAATGTGAAATATATTTAAGAAGAGTTCAATAAGTATTCATAAACAATATTTAGGAGAAGATAAGAAAAAAATAGTTAAATCAAATATGCTTAACTTGCTTAATAAATGATTCCTATTTATTGGAAATATTAAAATCTTGTAATAATAGATGAAATTTCCCTGTATAAGAGTAGTTATATATTGATAATTACTTTTATTTATGATACTATAATTGTAATAGAAATTTGAAGGGAGAGTTTTAAATTTTGAAAAAGAAGATAATAGTTTCAATTTTAGTTATTATATTTTTTGTATTAGCAATAGTATTATTACTAAGTCTAAATGAAAATACTAAAATTTTAGTAGAAAAGACAACTTATGATTATCCATATAAAACAGTAATAAAAGTAAATAAGAATGGAGATATTTACAAGAGCAAAATAATTGATGAGTTAACTGAACAAGGGGCACCAAAAGATAAGTTTTCTAAAGTTGGAACCATTTCTAAAGAAGATTTAATTACAACGAAAAATATTATTAACGAAATGAAAGAAGAAACAAAAAAAAGTTCAAATTTTTCTGACGATTATGGGATAGCTATAAATATAGGAGAAAGTTTATTATATGGATGTGAATATTTTTCTCAGGAGAATGTTGATAAATTAAATAGTATCATACAAAAATACGAATAACAACAACTTATAATTTATATTTATTATAATTATTTGTAATTTTATAACAATATATAGCGTGATATGGTGGTTTTTATTTGTACGAAAAATGCACGAACGAAAATAAAAAATACTTTAATATCAATAATTGTATGAATTCCCTGATTACCACAAAATACAAGGAAACTTTTATTTTTAGCCATAAAACAAACAAATGTTTTGAATTGCGATTAGAGTTAAACTATTGTGCAAAATAAAGACATTTGATATAATCATTTTGCAAATGTAAAGAGATTTAAAATTAGCCAAACTTATTTCAATGGCGTAATACAAACTAAATTTGATGATATATTAAGATAAATTATTTCGTGGAGTATAAACTTTTTATATAAAATTTAAACTAAGGAGTATCAAAATGAGAAAAAGTGAATTAATGGATAAATATATGGATGAGAATACTTTTTGGCACATTACAAGTAGGCTAAACATAGAAAGTGTTGCAGAACATGGACTAGTACCACGTGATGGACAAAGGAATGGTGAAAGTAAAAGTGTGGAAGATCCAGTTCCTAGAGTATTTTTTAGTCAAGGATTAGAAGGAGTATTAGGACAAGCGAATAATTTAGCTTTTTTAGTGAATAGTTTTATAGAAAATATAGAGAGGACAAGCATTGGTGATACTGGAAAAAATGTTAAGAAAAAAATGCAAGAGTTTATAAATAATTCAGTAAATAACAAAATCGAAGAAAATGATACTAAGAATGGTGGATTTATTGATATAGTGAATTTTATAAGAGAAGATGTTTTTAAAGATGGTATAGATGAAAATTTGACAGAACAAGATTTGGAAAAGATTATATATAATATTGTAAAAACCATATGGGAAAATGATGTGTGTTTAAAAGTAAATTTAGAAGAAGGTATTGATTATAGTTGGAATGATTTTAATTATAATGCAAAAGGAACAAAAAAAGTTCCTATGACTAAAAAAAATATGCATGCTTTTGTAGGACACACAATTACACCAGATAAGATAGAAATTATTACTGATGAAAATGGAAAAGCAAGAACAACATGGAATGTATTTAAAGAAATGGCAATGTTTTATAGAAAAGAACATCCCGACAAAGAATATTTGCCAGTTGAAGAATGGCAATCTGGATTTGAAGATGAAAATGGTCAAATTGTTTACAATGGACAAATAAATCATAGAAAAGACTATCTAAGTATGTTTATAGAAATAGAAAATTTAGAACAATCACATATTAAATCTACTCAAGACTTAGGTAGAGAGACTCTAGAAGAACAAAAGGATACAGCATTATTAGATGAGATAGAACAGGTACAAGCAAGTCAAGAGAAAACAATTACTAATCAGAGAGAAAGTAAATAGGAGATTTATATATGGTAGATATTGAATACGCAAATGCATATAGTGAAGTATTAGAAATATTAAAGTATATTTCAGTAGAAGATTATAATAAGATACCAAAGAATAAAATTGAGCTGTTTGAAACAAATGCAAACAATGATTATAGTTTTACATATAATCCAGATAAAACGTTGGATGAACAAGAAGTATCAAAGATAACTAAAGGCATTATAGCGATTTTATTTAGAGATTATTGGGCAACTGAAACTCAAAGAGAAAAGATTATTACTAAGCAAAAGTATGATAGGATTAAAATAGAAGAAGAAAAAAGAATGAAATATAATACTGATGTTTTACAAAACAGGAATAGCTATAAACAGGAACATAATATATTAAAAGATGCTACTACAAATGATGTCGAAATGGTGGAATATAAAGTTAGTATTTTTAGAAAAATATTAAATAAAATAAAATCATTATTTAATATATAATATAGAAAAAAGTAATTGCTCTTGCGCAAACATATTTTGCAATTCAAACTAGATAAGTCACTAAAAAAGAAGGTGCTAAATAAAAAAATGTCGCATGAGAAACGTCCCCAATGCGACATTACAACGTAATAATCTTCTTAGTAAAATCCAAATTATTCCAAGAATCAGCCTCATAGCCAATAGTATAAACATTAGTAGCCCAAATATCCTTATCAAGCAATAATTGATAATTTTTGTTAGGATTACTATCCAAATAACGTTTAACAGAAGTAACAATTTCAAGTTTAGGGTTAGCTTTTAAAATCTCAGAAATTAGGTATTTTCCACGTTTATTAGTAGCAAGAACCCTAACATAAGGAGTAACCTTTTTTGACAATTCCATATCTTTTTTTGTAATACCAAGTAAAGAATATACTAAAATACGTTGAATACGAGTAGTAGTATATCTTTTAGATTTTATTATATTCAAAAATTCATTCAAAGTATTACATGAATTTGCAGCATTTTTTAAAGCAAATTCCAAACCTTCAGAAACATCAGGAAGTTCAGCAATTTCAGAAACATCCATTTTTCTTAAATTATATATAATTTCCTTTTCGAAAGTTGATAAATCTGGAACAATGTGGCCTTGTTTAATATTTTTTATTAAAATAGAATAACTAGGCTCTGGAATAACATTTCTCAATACATCAAAACCATTATTTTTAATAATATTACGAATAGCAGTGCTACTTGCCATGTTATCTGTATATTCCAAATCATTATATCCAACTGAAGACCTATGAATTGCAACAGGTTGTATGTTGCTTTTGTATTTCATCAAAGCCTTTAGATATTCAATTCCTAAAATATTGTTAGGCGAAGAAATAACATTTGTAAATCTTCTTATATCATTTAGGTACATCATTAATGCATTTTCTCTAGCTTTTGGAAAAGATAAGCCTTTTCTTAATTCGTGAGATAAAAGTGTTTTATATGGTCTTGGTTCTGTATAAAGAACTTTGGCAATTTGTTGTAATGTAGGAATATCAGCTGTTTCAGCACCAAATGATAAATAATCAACAACTTTTAATGAATCTAATATTTTAATAGCTCCATCTGCAAAATTTTCAGCGCTTGAAATACTATATAAAACAGGAAGTTCAATGACTAAATCAATACCACAATAAAGAGCAATTTCAGCTTTAGACCATTTGTCTACGATAGATGTACTGCCACGTTGAGTAAAGTTCCCACTCATGATGGCAACTGTATATGTAGAACCTGTTTGTTTTTTTGATTCTTGCAAGTGATATAGATGACCATTGTGAAATGGATTATATTCTGCAATAATACCTAAAACTTTGCCCATTACTTTGAACCTCCTTATTAGAATTTTTTTATTCAACTTTTATATTATATGTTATTATTCTAAATATGTTAGTAAAGGTTGAAAAATATTATCTTGTATATTTTTTCCATAACTGATATAATGATACCATAAAAATGGCTAAAATACAAATAATCATGAGAAATTCAATAAAAGTTAAGAAATGTTTTATGATTAAAAATAAATAATTTAAGAAAGGAACGAATACATGGAGAAAGTTACAATATATACAGATGGAGCTTGCTCAGGAAATCCTGGACCAGGAGGTTGGGGAGCAATATTAATGTATCAAGGAAATAAAAAGGAAATTTCAGGAGGAAAGAAAAACACAACCAATAATGAAATGGAGTTAACAGCAGTAATAGAAGCATTAAAAATGCTAAAATTCCCATGCCAAGTAGATTTATATAGTGATAGTGCATATGTGGTTAATGCATTTTTGCAAAATTGGATAGGAAATTGGATTAAAAATAATTGGAAAACTTCAAGCAAAGAGCCTGTTAAAAATCAAGAACTATGGAAAGAATTATATGAATTAACAAAAACACATCAAGTAAAATTCATAAAAGTAAAAGGACACAGTGATAATGAGTTTAATAATAGATGTGATGAGCTTGCTAGAAATGCAATAGAATAAATATTACATTTTTATTACATGTTGCAAAAATATTGAAAAAAACGATGTTTTTTCGTATAATAAAAGTGTATGATTATGAACAAAGGAGGACGCATATGATGGATACATTTGCAGATTATATATTAGAAGAGGAAGATTTAGCATCAAAAATGGAAATAGTGTATTATTTATCAAAAAAGACAAATATATTTTTTGATAAGTCAGTAATATTTAAAACAGAATTATTAAGAATGTTTTTAAATTATTCAAAAATTCAAGTAGATTCAAACCTTTTATTAACTGCATCACTATTATGCAACTGTAAAAAAGTAGACAACGCACAAGACTTAGAAAAAATTCATTCATATGCAAAAGAAGGAGCGAATTATTTAAGAGGACTTGGCTTTGGAAAACGTTTTTGCAAAATATGTGAAGAGATTAATAGATATAGCAATAGCAATCCGCGTGAGAGAGAAAGTGATATATTAGAACTTGTAGACCAATTTGGAGGAATGCTTCTAGATAGACCAGAAAGAATAGGTTTTCAGCCAGACGAGGCATTAGTTTTGCTAGAACATAGAAATTTAAAAGATGAGTACAATAGATATTTAGAAACTTTTATAGAATTTGTTAATTACTTAGAACAAATACATATTAGTGAATCGGTTAATATGACTGCTTTAAGAAGATTAGTAAAAATATACAACGAAACAGAAGAATTAACAAAATTTATACAAAAGGTAGTATATGAATATCAACCTAAAATAGACGAATTAATGCAAGAGGAAAATGACAATTTGACAAATGAAATGTTTGAAAAGCATCACGTAGAAGATACTAGACCACTATTTAGTGAAGAAACAACAAAAAAGATATTGTCACATATGAATGAGAAAACAGAAATGTTACAAAATACAAATTCTAGTAATTAGAAAATAAATAGCAGTTAAATATATGGACGGAGAAGAAGTTGGAGGAATAGAAATGTACGAAATATTTGCAGATTTACATATACACATAGGAAGAAGTGAAAGTGGAAAACCAATTAAGATAACGGCTGCGAAGTCGTTAAATTTTGCCAATATAGCAAAAGAATGTGTAGAAAGAAAAGGAATAAATGTATGTGGAATAATTGATTGTGCTTCACCATATGTTATCGAAGATATAGAGAACTTTTTAAAAACAGGAGAAGCATATGAATTAGAAGATGGAGGAATAATATATAAAGATAAAGTTTGTATATTATTAGGAAGTGAAGTAGAAACATCTGAAAAAGGAAGAAATGGAAAATGTGGTAGTGCTCATAATATCTGTTTTTTCCCACATTTAAAAGACATAAAAGGCTTTTCACAAGAAATGAGTCACCATATAAAAAATATTACTCTAAGTACACAAAGGTCTAATGTATCTGGATATGAATTGATAGATATAGTAGAAAAATATAATGGAATATTAATACCAGCACATATATTTACACCACACAAAAGCTACTATGGAAATTGTACAGATAGACTAGAAAATATTTTTAAAGAAAAATTTGATAAAATATTTGCAGTTGAATTAGGCTTAAGTTCAGATACATATCTAGCAGATATGATTTCAGAACTAGAAAATAAGACATTTGTTACAAATTCAGATGCTCATTCTTTACCTAAAATTGCAAGAGAATACAATAAAATGTTAGTAGAAGATATATCTTTTAAAGAAATTGTAAAAGCATTGAAAAATGAAGATGGAAGAAAAGTATTAGTAAATTATGGTTTAGATCCAAAATTAGGAAAATACCATAGAACATATTGTGATGACTGTCAAAAATCAATTGAAACAAAAGAGCCAGTTGAAG
>CALXCG010000067.1 GCA_944386745.1 uncultured Clostridia bacterium
TTTAATTTAAATAATTCTGTTTTTAGTTCACCTAATTCTTTTTCTAAATCTGGTGAAGACATTTCTCTTATTTTATTTATCTTCATCATTATCACCTACCTTTTCAGTTTCTCTTGCTACGAATTTTGTTTTATTAGGTAGTTTATTCATAGCTAAACGTAAAGCTTCTCTTGCAGTTTCTTCTGGTACACCTGCTATTTCAAACATAACTCTACCAGGTTTTACAACCGCTACCCAATATTCAGGAGCACCTTTACCTTTACCCATACGAGTACCGATAGGTTTTGCTGTTATTGGTTTATCTGGGAAAATTTTTATCCAAACTTTTCCTCCTCTTTTTATATAACGAGTCATAGCAATTCTGGCTGCTTCAATTTGATTTCCTGTAATTAAAGCTCCTGTTACTGCTTGGATTCCATATTCTCCATCTGTAACTTTATTACCTCTTGTTGCTTTTCCTCTCATTCTACCTTTTTGCACTTTTCTGTGTTTTGTTCTTTTTGGCATTAATGGCATTATTTTTCTCCTCCTTCCACTTTCTTTTCTGGAAGAACTTCTCCTTTATATATCCAAACTTTTACACCGATTTTTCCATATGTTGTATCTGCTTCAGCAAATCCATAATCTATATCAGCTCTTAAAGTTTGTAGTGGTATATTTCCTTCTTTATAGAATTCAGTTCTAGCCATGTCAGCTCCACCTAATCTTCCAGATACTGCAGTTTTTATTCCCAAAGCACCTGATTTGATAGCTTTTTGCATGCATTGTTTCATAGCTCTTCTGAATGAAATTCTTCTTTCTAGTTGTCCTGCTATATTTTCTGCAACTAATTGTGCATCTGTGTCTATGTTTTTAACTTCTACAATGTTTAAGTTAACATCTTTTCCTATTAATTTAACTAATTCTGCTTTTACGCTTTCAACACCTGCTCCACCTTTTCCAATTACGATACCTGGTTTTGCTGTGTATAAATTGATTTTTACCATCTTAGCTGTTCTTTCGATTTCTATTTTTGAAATTCCAGCAAGATATAATTTTTTCTTTAAAAATTTACGGATTTTTTGGTCTTCTACTAAATAATCTGCAAAGTGTTTAGAATCTGCATACCATTTAGAGTTCCAGTCTTTTATTATTCCAACTCTTACTCCTGTTGGATGTACTTTTTGTCCCATAAATCCTAAGCCTCCTTTTCTATTCTCTTTCTTTTAGAACTATTGTTATATGACTTGTTCTTTTTCTAATTCTTACTGCTGAACCTTTTGCTGCTGGTCTAATTCTTTTTAAAGTTGGACCTTGGTTTGCATATATTTCAGCTACATATAAATTTTCACGTTTCATATCATGATTGTTTTCAGCATTTGCTATTGCTGATTTTAATAATTTTTCTATTATTTCAGATGCTGCTTTTGGTGTGAATTTTACTATTGCTAAAGCTTGGTCTACATCTTTTCCTCTAATTAAGTCTGCTACGATTTTTACTTTTCTTGCAGATATTCTTACATATTTTAGAGTTGCTCTAGCTTCATTTTTTACAACTGTTTCTTGCACTTTCATAACCTCCTAACTCTATTTTTTAGTTTTCTTGTCTCCTGCATGACCTTTAAAAGTTCTTGTAGGTGCAAATTCACCTAATTTATGTCCAATCATTTCTTCTGCAATATAAATTGGAACATGTTTTCTTCCATCATGAACAGCTATTGTGTGTCCTACCATTTGTGGATATATTGTTGAAGCTCTTGACCATGTTTTTAGAACTTCTTTATTTCCTGTTTCATTCATAGCTTCTACTCTTTTAAGTAGTTCAGGTGCTACATATGGTTTTTTCTTGCTTGATCTTGACATTTAAAATTTTCCTCCTTTCAAGAAAATTTTTATTTTGTAATTTACTAATCTCAAACTAGCTTTATAGCTAGAGCATAATTTTCACATTTAATATAATTTATTAAATATGTAAAAATTGCTCTAATTCTATTTGCTATTTCTTCTCTTAACAATAAATTTATTAGATAATTTCTTTTTATTTCTTGTTTTGTATCCAAGAGCTGGTTTACCCCAAGGTGTTAATGGTCCAGCGTGTCCTACTGGTGCTTTACCTTCACCACCACCATGTGGGTGATCTACTGGGTTCATTACAGAACCTCTAACTGTTGGTCTGATTCCCATATGTCTTTTTCTACCAGCTTTACCAATTTTAACATTTTCATGATCACTATTACCGATTACTCCGATTGTAGCTCTACATGTTGATAAAATTAACCTCATTTCTCCTGATGGTAGTCTTACATGTGCATATTTTCCTTCTTTAGCCATTAATTGTGCACTTTGGCCTGCAGCTTTAACTAATTTTCCACCTTGTTTTGGATTTAATTCGATGTTGTGGATTAATGTACCTACTGGAATTGAGCTAATTGGCATACAGTTACCTACTTTTATATCAACTGCTTCTCCAGATATTACTTTATCTCCATCTGTTAATCCTTGTGGAGCTAAGATATATGCTTTTTCTCCATCTTCATATTGAATTAATGCGATATTTGCACTTCTGTTTGGATCGTATTCGATTCCAATTACTGTTGCTTCCATATCGTCTTTTCTTCTTTTAAAATCTACTATTCTATATTTTTGTCTATTTCCACCACCTTGGTGTCTTACTGTTATTCTACCATATGAGTTTCTTCCTGCATTTTTTCTTTTCTTTGCAAGTAATGATTTTTCAGGAGTTTTCTTTGTTACTTCTGCAAAATCTGAAACTGTCATATTTCTTCTTGATGGTGTATAGGCTTTGAAGTGTTTCATTCCCATTTTTTATTCTCCTTCCTTACGGATTTTTTCCTGCTCCGCTTACAGATATTCTTTGTTTTCCTGGTATTTTCCAGATATTTTACTCTCTTTCTTCATTGTCTGCCTTGTTCTTTTGTTCTTCTTTTCTTGCTTTTTCAAATACTCTGGCGTATTCTATGGCATCTATTGAAGGATTTATCTCTTCACCTTCTATTACACTATCAAATTCAACAGTTTTTCTAACAGGTGTTCCCTCAACTCCGATTCATAATTTCGCCTTTTTTTCTTTTTTCTTTTTTATTTTTTTGAGTTTTTTGAAGATATTCAAGAAAATCCATTCTTTTTTGTTCTTTTGAGCTTATTACTTTATCTTGTTGATTTTCTTTTTCTTTATTTTCCATAATCAACTACTCCTTTTCTAATCTTTAAGCTCCCATAAATTCATCAATTGAATCTTTATATTTTTTAGATACTTTAACTTCTTTTCCACCTTTTGCTAAGTATGTTTCTTCTGATGGATTTGTATCAATAGTAACTATTGCTTTTTTCCAGTCAGATGTTTTTCCAACATGATATCCAACTCTTTTTTTCTTTCCGTTTACTGTCATAGTGTTTACTTTTAATACTTTAACTTCAAAAAGTTTTTCAACAGCTTTTACTATTTCAACTTTTGTTGCTTTTTTGTTTACTTTGAAAGTGTATTTACCTTCTTGTAATTGGTCATTACTTTTTTCAGTAACAACTGGTGCTATTATTATTTCTTCTGGTAACATTATGCGTACACCTCCTCTAATTTTTTAACAGTGTCTACTGGTAAAATTAGATTTGTATATTTTAGTAAATCAAATATGTTTATGTTATTAGCAACTATTGTTTTAACTCCTTCAATGTTTCTTGATGACATTAAAACGTTTTTGTTGTTTTCTGGAAGAACTATTAATGTTTTTCCTTCAACTTTCATATCTGCTAATGCTTTTACCATAGTTTTTGTTTTGATTTCTTTTAATTCCAATTTATCAACAACTGTTAATTCTTTTTCTAAAACTTTAGAACTTAATACTGATTTTATTGCAAGTCTTTTTTCTTTTTTATTAACTGTATATTTATATGAACGAGGTTTTGGTCCTAAAGCAATACCACCTTTAATCCATTGTGGAGCTCTTATTGAACCTTGTCTTGCTCTACCTGTTCCTTTTTGTCTCCATGGTTTTTTACCACCACCAGAAACTTCTGCTCTTGTTTTTGTACTTTGTGTACCTTGTCTTTGATTAGCTAAATAGTTTACTAAAACACTATGTACTATAGCTTCATTTGGTTCAATTCCAAATACACTATCTGCTAATTCTATATCACTTACTTTTTCACCTTTTATATCTAATACATCTACTTTTGGCATTCTCGTTTTCCTCCTTCCTTCTAGTTACTAGCCTTTACAGCTGATTTTACTTTTAAGATAGCTCCTTTTGCTCCTGGAACACTACCTTTTACTAATATTACATTTTTATCCATATCTACTCTTACAACATCTAAGTTTTGTATTGTAACTGTAACTCTTCCCATATGTCCTGGTAGTTTTTTACCTTTAAATACTCTACCTGGTGTTGATGTAGATCCCATTGAACCTGGTCTTCTATGATACATAGATCCATGTCCCATTGGTCCTCTGTGTTGTCCATGTCTTTTGATAACACCTTGGAACCCTTTTCCTTTTGATATTCCTTGAACATCTATTTTATCTCCTGCTACAAAAACATCTGCTTTTACTTCATCTCCAACTTTGTAGTTTTCTACATCGTCTAACCTGAATTCTCTTAAATGTTTTTTGTTAGCAAGTTTTGCTTTTGCAAAATGTCCTGCTTCTGGTTTGTTGATGTGTTTGTCTTTTACATCTCCAAATCCTAATTGAACTGCGTTGTATCCATCTGTTTCTACTGTTTTAACTTGTGCTACAACACATGGTCCAGCTTCTATAACTGTTACTGGTATAACATTTCCTTTTTCGTCAAATATTTGTGTCATACCAATTTTTCTTCCGATTATTCCTTTTTTCATTTTTTCCTCCTAACTATTGGCTGATATTTTGAATTAGCATTTTTTAAATGTTGATATCAGCTTGGTTTTGATGACCTTTCATTTGGTCGATTGCTTTGATTTTAAATTAAAGTTTGATTTCTATATCAACACCAGCTGGTAATTCTAATTTCATTAGACTGTCAACTGTTTTTTGTGTTGGGTAAAGAATATCAATAACTCTTTTATGTGTTCTCATTTCAAATTGTTCTCTTGAATCTTTATATTTGTGTGGAGAACGCAAAATTGTTACTATTTCTTTTTGTGTTGGTAATGGAATAGGACCTGAAACCTTTGCTCCTGTTTTTTTAGCAGTATCTACTATTTTTTCAGCAGACTGATCTAAAACTACATGGTCATATGCTTTAAGTCTTATTCTTATTTTCTCACTTGTTGCTATGTTTGCCATTGTAATTTTCCCTCCTTCTTTTTTCATTTTACAGTGGCAAGTTAAAACGTACTCTGGTGTTTTGTATCTCACCTATATAAAAGCCCAAAATATGCATGATAATTCTGGGATAAGTACATTTTTTATAAACTTACCGCCTGGTCTTTGCCATGACATACTCCACCAAAGTTCCCTCCACCCTACATTTCCGTAGTGGTGTAGCCACATTTGGCTTCATCGCTCTTTCATGCCCATATATTATACAATGCTTTTATGTTATTGTCAACACTTTTTTCACATTTTTCTGAATTTGCAAAGATGTGTCCCAAAGTGGACAAAATGTCTCATATAGAAACGTCCCCAATGAGACATTAAATTCGCACCCAAATTGATGTAGATTTTCCTTTAACTTTAAAAGTTCCACATCCTTCTTGATCTATTTCCACAATTTCCTCACAGTTAGATAATGCATCTACGAACTTTTCTCCAACTAAATCTTTGCCAATATACATTCTTTTTTCTCCGTCAAAACTATTTGAAATTACAACTGCTATTCCAGATTGTAAATGCTCATTATCTCCTTCTCTTGTCCAGCCAATATAATCTGGATGGTCAAAGTAGTCATGTTGCACACCATATGCTTTTTCTTTTCTTATTTCTAATATAGTTTTTAGTTCTTCTACTGGTGGTATCTTATCATGTGGTATGCCATAGAAATCTCCATAGAAAATACAAGGATAACCTTCTTCTCTTAATAAAATGATACTATATGCTGCTGCTTTAAACCAGTCTTGTATAAAACTTTGCAAACTTTGTCCTGGTTGTGTGTCATGATTATCTACAAAGGTTACAGCTTTACTTGGATTTTCTTTTACTAATGTTCCTTCTAATATTTTTGACATATCATAATTTTCATCTTTTGACGCTGTTTCTAAATGATAATGTAATGGTACATCAAATAATGATATTTCTTCTTCTGTTTCTGTTATATATCTATGTAATTTTGAAATATCCCCACTCCAATATTCTCCAACTGTAAATAATTCATCTCCAGATTCTTTTCTTAATTCTTTAATCCAATTTTTATAAAAGTTTGCATCAATATGTTTTACAGCATCTAATCTGAAGCCATCAACTTTTGTTGTTTCTAAGTACCATTTCCCCCATTTTGTACACTCTTCCACAACTTCCGGATTTTTAAAGTCTAAATCTGCTCCCATTAAATAATCATAGTTTCCATATTCTTCATCAACTGCAACACTCCAATCTTTATCTTTAAATTTAAAGATTGCATGCTCTTTTGTTTTATCATTGTAATCTATACCATCAAAATCTGTCCAATTCCATTCAAAATCTGAATATTTATGATTTCTTCCTGGAAATGTAAATTTAGTCGCTACTCGAACAACTTCTTGATTTGCTACTGGTCTATTATGATCTCCCCAATCAATTTTTGTTGCTGGTATTGTTTGTAAATAATCGGCTCCCATTTTGTGGTTTAAAACTATATCTGCATAACTTTCTATTCCTGCTTGTTTTAATGTCATTATGCAATTTAAATATTCGTCTTTTGAACCATATTTTGTTTTTATTGTTCCTTTCTGGTCAAACTCTCCCAAGTCGTATACATCATATACCGCGTAACCTACTTCATCTTTTCCTCCCATTCCTTTATATGCTGGTGGAAGCCATAAAGCTGTTATTCCTAAGTCTGCTAATTTTTCTGCTTCTTTTGTTATATCATTCCATAGATTTTGTTTGCAATCCATATACCATTCAAAATATTGCATTATAATTCCATTTATTTTTTTCATTTTTATTCCATCTTTCTTCTACTAATTTTATAGCTTTCTTATATCATTATTTTTATTGTTTTTCAAGTATATAAAAAGGTGCTATTTTTCGATAGCACCTTCCAGATTGTTGACAAAGTATATAAAAAATATTTTGTTCAACAATCTTTTTTTATTTTCTCCATTTCGTTTTTGAGATT
>CALXCG010000068.1 GCA_944386745.1 uncultured Clostridia bacterium
GTGCAATTATTTCAGCCTCTTTTTCATGATATTTAGCATTTAATACTTCATGTTTAAATCCTTCTTGTTTTAATAATCTACTTAATTTTTCAGATTTTTCGATTGATACTGTACCAACCAAAACTGGTTGACCTTTTTTATGACTTTCTTTTATACTTTCTACAATTGCCCTATATTTTGCATTTTCATTTTTGTATATAACATCATTTTCATCTTTACGAATCATTGGTTTATTTGTTGGTATTTCAACAACATCTAAATTGTAAATCTCTTCGAATTCTGCAGCTTCTGTCATAGCAGTACCAGTCATACCTGACAATTTATCATACATTCTAAAGAAATTTTGGAATGTGATTGTTGCTAGAGTTTTTGATTCATCAGCTATTTTTACATGTTCTTTTGCTTCAATTGCTTGATGTAATCCATTATTATATCTTCTTCCATACATAATACGTCCTGTAAATTCATCAACAATTAAAACTTCTCCATCTTTTACGATATAATCTATATCTTTTTTCATAACACCATGTGCACGTAACGCTTGGTTTACATGGTGAACTAATGTAGAGTTTTCTAGGTCATTGAAGTTTTCTAATCCAAATGCTTCTTCTGCCTTTTTAATACCTTTTTGTGTTAATGATGCAGATTTTGCTTTTAAGTCTACGATATAATCATATTTTTCATTATCTTCTGCTTGGTCAAAATCTTTTACATCTTCTTCAACAATAACTTTAGGTGTTAGTCTACGTACGAAGTTATCTGCTTTTTTGTATAAATCTGATGACTCATTTGCTCTACCTGAAATTATAAGTGGAGTACGAGCTTCGTCAATTAAAATACTATCAATCTCATCGACAATTGCATAGTGTAATCCTCTTTGAACTAATTGATTTTTATATATAACCATATTATCTCTTAGATAATCAAATCCAAATTCATTATTTGTACCATATGTTACATCTGCATTATATGCTTCTTGTTTTGCTTTAGGATCCATTCCTGCAATTACTAAACCAACTGATAACCCTAAGAATTTATATAATTTTCCCATCCATTCACTATCTCTTTTTGCTAAGTAATCGTTTACTGTAATTACATGAACTCCTTTTCCCTCTAATGCATTTAAATATACTGGAAGTGTTGCAACTAAAGTTTTTCCTTCACCAGTTTTCATTTCTGCAATTCTTCCTTGGTGTAAAATGATACCACCTATTAATTGTACATCAAAATGTCTCATTCCTAAAACTCTTTTTGAAGCTTCTCTTACAACTGCAAATGCTTCTGGTAATATGTCATCTAATGTTTTTCCATTTTTTAATTGTTCTTTGAAGTATTCTGTTTTTCCTCTTAATTCCTTATCACTTAATTTTGACATTTCATCTTCTAAGCCATTAATTTTTTGTACTATTGGCATTACTCTTTTAACTTCTTTTTGACTGTAAGTTTTGAAAATTTTTCTTATTATGCTCATTTTGAATTGATTCCTCCTAAGTTTATATTTTTACTTTGTTACTATATCACTAAAATATTAATTTAGCAAGTAGTTTAAACAAACTTTTCTATCAAATGATATATTTATATATCATTTGATAATAAAATAGTTCTTAATTATAACTATACCTCATATTATTTACTATAATTCACAAAACTTAGAAAATTTAATTGCATAACTGGAGGTTACTTTATGTTTGTATATAATTTTAAAATTAATGGAAAAAACTTATTTAAATTCTTTTTTATTATAATTTTAATAATCGTAACCATTATTGTTGGAATTGTGACTTTTAAAATATTTCACGGTGCTAGCACTAATAAAAATAAGTCATCATGTTTGCCTCAAAACAATATTTCTACAATTTCAGCATCAAATTATACAAATGTTCTAAAGGCTGTACATGATGACATTGATAGTTATGTTGGATTAAAAATTAATTTTATTGGATATGTTTATAGAGTTTCAGATTTGAATGAAAATCAATTTGTTTTGGCAAGAGATATGATTATTTCTTCTAATCGTCAATATGTAGTCGTTGGTTTTTTATCTGAATATGCAAACGCAAAAGATTACAAAGACAATACTTGGGTTGAAGTTACTGGTGAGATTACTAAAGGTAATTATCATGGTGATATGCCTATATTAAAGGTTACTGATATGAAAGAGACTTCTTCTCCTAATGAAGAGTATGTTTATCCTCCTGATGAAAGTTATATTCCGACTGATGGGGTATTGTAAACAAAAAGTAGGAGAACAACTCCTACTTTTTGTGTGAACTACTTATTCAATATTCCAGCAATATTACGTTTAATCCAACTTGGAAGATTAGCACCTAACGCACTTTCAAGAATCTGTGGAAATTCAACCTTTTCGGTCAACAAATATTCCTCAATTAAAACTCTTTTAAATCTTCTTCTAGCCTGCCAGCCTTCCATCATTGAATATAAAAGATATAATGCCTCCATTGAAATCAGAGGGATATTTTTATCTTCAAGTTCAATAAATTGAAGTTCTTCTGGATTAAAATAATACTCAAAGTGTGTTCCAAAAGTTACAACTCTAAAACCAGAAATCACATCAACGTCAACTCTTCCAAACTGGAAATGCATATACATATCAGACTCACAATATCCATTTCCTCCCGTCTCTTTCAGAATTGCACCTTGCTCTTTCATTATTTCCTCAACTTTTGGAATACTCTTGATATCTACTATCAAATCCAAATCATGGAACTCGTCAACAATTCCTCTTATAAAAAGATTTGTTGAGCAAGCTAATCCCCACCGCACATCTGCTTTTCTTAATTCGTCAAATAAAGTAAATAATGCTACTTTTCGTTCACCATATTCAATATCTTCTAAAAGGCATTGAATATTCGCTTTTGACTGGTAATCATAACTATTAATCATATTGTTGCTCCCCTTTCTGAAAATTACCATTACAAAATAGCTATATACTCTATATTAACATAAAAATTTGTTTGTGTCAAATCATTACAAGGATTTAACTAATTTTTCAATATAATCTTTATCATCCATGTGCATTGGAATTATCTTTATTCTCTTTATCTTTATTTGTTTCAAATCATCTAATATATCATCTATTTTTAAATGTGCACCACCAAACTTAGAAACATCTATATAAAGTTCATCTAAATTATCTAAATATGGTAGAAACGGTGTTAATACTCGTGTATCTCCTGTATATAATATTTTTTTATCCTCAATATTTAGAATAAAACCATATGCATCTAAGTAATCTGTGTGTTCAGTTTTTATAAACTTCAAATTATCTATATTGTTTTGTATCTCATATGCTACTGATGGCGTTCCTGTTATTTCCAGGTACTCTTTCATATGAACACAACTAGTAATCACATTGGTCTTTTTTTTATAAATAAACCATAGGTATAAAATCAACTGACTAAGTGAACCCGCATGATCATTATGCAAGTGAGTTATAATCACATTAATATTTTTATACTTATTAAAATCAAACTTATTTTTTATTTCATTAAAAACTGTAAAACCACAATCAATTAAATATAACTCATTATTTATTTCAAGATATGCTGAATTATTTTTATCTCCAAATCCATCATCATTTCCTAAAAATGTAAGATTATTTTCTTTCATTCCATTAATTCCTCCTTATATTTTCATATAATATAACATTCTTTTCGCTTTTTGTAAAATAAAATTTATTTACTTTGTAATTCTATTATGATACAATGTAAGCATAATTTTATTTGGAGGTAAATTATGAAAAACAATGAACTAATTTTAATTCTAGACTTCGGTGGACAATACAACCAACTAATAGCAAGACGAGTAAGAGAATGCAATGTATATTCAGAAGTAGTGCCTTATGACATGTCAATCGAAAAAATTAAAGAAAAAAATCCAAAAGGAATCATTTTTACAGGAGGACCAGCAAGTGTATATGGAGAAGAATCTCCTAGATGTACAGATGGAATATTTGAATTAGGAATACCTGTTCTTGGAATTTGTTATGGTATGCAACTTATGACATATACACTTGGAGGAAAAGTAGCTAAAGCAAATAAAAGAGAATATGGAACAACAGATGTAAAAATTGACAACTCATCTTTATTATTCAAAGGTTTTGAAAATAGTAATGGATTTCTAATGAGTCACACAGATTATGTAGAAACTGTACCAGAAGGTTTTAGAAATATTGCCTCTACTCCATCTTGTCCAAATGCTGCAATGGAAAATCCTAATAAAAAGCTATATGGAATTCAATTTCATCCAGAAGTTAATAATTCAGTTAATGGAACTCAAGTAATTAAAAACTTCTTATTCGAAATTTGTAATTGTAGTGGTGATTGGCAAATTTCTTCATTTGTAGATGAAAGTATTAAAAATTTAAAAGAAAAAATTAGAGATAAAAAAGCCTTATGTGCTTTATCAGGAGGAGTTGATTCTTCTGTTGCCGCAGTTTTATTAAATAAAGCTATTGGAAAAAATCTAACTTGCATCTTCGTTGACCATGGCCTACTTCGTAAAAATGAAGGTGATGAAGTTGAAGAAGTTTTTAGAAATCAATTTGATATTAACTTAATTAGAGTAAATGCAAAAGATAGATTTTTATCTAAACTTGCTGGAGTTACTGATCCGGAGAAAAAGAGAAAAATTATTGGAGAAGAATTTATACGAGTTTTTGAAGAAGAAGCTAAAAAAATTGGAACTGTTGATTTCTTAGTACAAGGAACTATTTATCCTGATGTAATTGAAAGCGGATTAGGCAAAAGTTCTGTAATTAAAAGCCATCATAATGTAGGTGGATTACCTGACTATGTTGATTTTAAAGAAATTGTAGAACCTTTAAGAGATTTATTTAAAGATGAAGTTAGAAAAACTGGTTTAGAATTAGGTATTCCAGAAAATTTGGTATATAGACAACCATTCCCTGGACCAGGTTTAGCTATAAGGATTATTGGAGATATAACAGATGACAAATTAGATATTTTAAAAGAAGCAGACAGTATTTTCAGAGAAGAAATTGCAAATGCCGGATTACACAAAAGTATTAATCAATATTTTGCAGTTTTAACTAATTTAAAATCTGTTGGTGTTATGGGAGATGAAAGAACTTATGATTATACAATAGCTCTTCGTGCTGTTGAAACTACTGATTTTATGACAGGCGTTTGGAGCAAAATTCCTTATGATGTTTTAGAAAAGGTTTCAAGTAGAATTGTTAATGAAGTCAATCATGTAAATAGAGTTGTTTATGATATTACTTCTAAACCACCTGCAACAATTGAATGGGAATAGGATTTGGGGACGGCCCCAAAAATCCTCTCAAAAGGATCGAGGGACAGGTTAAGGTTATAATTATTTGTTAAAAAAGGTATGTGAATTCCACATACCTTTTTCTACGGAATAGAATAGATTTGTTTGACTCTTTCTAATTCTTTTTCAATTTCTTCTTGCTTTGAAGAATCTTTAACTAGTTCAACGAATTTTATTGTGGCAAATTTTTTCTGACTACTTACCCCTGCTAAAGTATATACTCCTGGTAATTCAATATCTTCAAAATGCCCTGAAAAACTCAAAAATTGTTTCTCATCATCAAAATCTAATAATTCTAAATACAACTCATGTTTTTCCCCTATATCACCAAATAAAACATCATTCGTTAAATACCCCTCAAAAGAATCTTCTGTAAAAATCATATACCCATCACTGAAATAATATGATTCTCCATATTCTACATCTTCTTCATGTAAAACCCATTCGCCTATCCGTAATTCAATTTTGTAATATAATTTCTTCATGTCTCTTCCCACTTTCTTTAATTTAAAAAAGTTTGTTGTTACAAAATATATTAATAATACTATATTAACATAAACTAAACTATTTTTCAATACTATTTCTTATCAAAAATAGTTTTAAATACACCTTGGTCAATCAAATTAGAAAAAATGTTTTTAACTATAATCAAAACTATTGGTCCAACTAAAAGACCAATAATACCAATTACTTTAAAACCAGTATACATTGCAATTAAAGTAAAGATTGGATGAACTCCAATATTTTTACTAACCAATTTAGGCTCTAAAATTTGCCTAACTACTGACATGATTATTAATAAAACAATGATAGCTATACCTAAATTAATATCTCCATTCAAAGCACAAATAATCGCCCAAGGAATCATAACTGTTCCAGAACCAAGTATAGGAAGAGCATCCACAAAACCAATAAATAAAGCCATAAGTAATGGATATTGAATATTAAATCCAACTATTTGTAAGATATATAACCCAATTAGAGAAATCACAAAAGATACTAAAATAAGTGTTGCTTCTGCTTTTAGATATCCTCCTAATGTTTGAATTAATTCTTTTAAATGTATCGAAATCTTTTTTACCCATAATCTAGGTAAATGATGCTCAATTTGGTCTAAGATATATATTTTATCTACACAAATAAAATATAGTGCAATTACTGTTATACCTATGCATATTGCTATTGATGGAATACTTGTTACAAAATTTATTAAATTATTCAATATATTTCTTAACCAATCAGAAGCGGTAGTTAAAAAATCTCCTGTAGAATTTTGTATTACTTCTAAAATTTCATTTGATAAATGTATATTGTCAAAATTAAAATAATTTATTAAATTTTGAAATTGTGTATACAGTTTGTCAAAATAATCATTTAAACTTTGCAATAAACTTGAAGATTCTGAAAACAATGTTATCAATAGCCAAGCTAAACCACCTATTATAATAACAGAAACTAAAACAAATATAATAATTGAGCTTGTTCTTCTCGTTAAATGTGTTTTTTTCATTATTTTTTTAATTGCTGGTTCTATCATTAATGAAATTATAAATGCAATCAAAAATGGCATATAAAAAATAGATAGCTCTAAAGCTATATATAAACCCAATAAGATTAATAATACATATAAAATATTTTTAAATACTCTTGTCCAATATGACATATTAATTATCATGTTGTTCACCTAATTTTAATATATGTAAAAAAATTTTTATTATGCAAAAAGGATTTGTGGACATGTTACTTTTCTCAAAATCGAGTAGAGAATAAATAATTATTTTATTTATTCCCTCTCACACCACCGTACGTACCGTTCGGTATACGGCGGT
>CALXCG010000069.1 GCA_944386745.1 uncultured Clostridia bacterium
TCAGTTCTTTTAATCTTTTCATCATAAAATCTTCTCCTTTTCTTTTAAGTTAACTTTGTATACTTTTTTATATTATACAATTTAGGACTTAAAAAAACAATAAGAGATATTTTACATTTATATTAAATTTATTTTACAACTTATTGAGCTTTGGACTTTTTATATCATTTTAATTGTTTCTGGTAACTTTGATCAATATTTGTTGCATTATATTCCTCTTGAATTCTTTCTATTTGCTTTAATTGATTATTATTTTTTTCACTAATCTGAATATATATAATTGATAATACACTTATAATTAATAGCATTGCAATAAGTACAAATAATGTTATGGATCCTTTCTCTTTATTCATAATCTCTCCCTTCTTCTATTCCCTTTTCTTCTATCTTAATGATATATTTTTTACTTATTTTTGTCAATAAGTTGAATTAATATTAATTTAATGGTATTATTTTATTAATGTAGAACTATTAATTTGACGATAAAAGGAGATTTAATTATGCCCAGAGAATTTGATTTTTATGATAAGACTAGTTTAAAATCATATAATTTAAATGAAAGTATGAGATATCAATTAAATATGTTAGACAGATTAGATGTTTTCACTAGAAAACATTGTGAAAATGTTGCTAGTTTAACATGTAGACTTTGTGAATATTTACATTGTAAGAAAGGTTTTACTGAATATTGTACAATTTGTGCATATCTTCATGATTTAGGTAAATTGCATATTCCTCCTGAAATTTTGCAAAAACCTGCAAGATTGACAGATGAAGAATATGAAATAATGAAAACTCATACAACAATTGGATATAAAATGTGTATGGAGGATTTACAATTAAGACCATATGCTTCAGGACCTTTGTATCATCACGAAGCTTTAAATGGATCTGGATATCCTCAAGGTTTAACAAAAAAAGATATTCCTTATGAAGGTCAAATTATTCGTGTTGCAGATGAGTATGACGCAATAGTTAGTAAAAGACAATATAAATCACATATTGGTATTTCTGACACATTGAAAATATTAATTGAAAATGCTGAACCTCCTAAACCAACTGATAGTTCATATAATAATCCTAATATTAAAGATAAAAGATATGGGAAGAATAATCCAGCTATTGTAAGAACTCTTTTTAAAGTGGTTATTGATGATATTATATATGAAATTGCATGTACACAAAGTTATGTGGATGAATTGAAAGATGAATTGAAACGTTTTGATCAAATTAATAAATATAAGGAGAAAATGGAAAAGGCAAAAAAAGATAAGGATAAAAATTATTATTTAGAAGGTATGAAAATGCTTATGAAGAATAATGAGACTGTTGATAATTATATGGATATTTATGAAGAATATAAAAAGGCTTATGAAACTAGAAAGGCTATGGTTGATAATCTTTATAATGAAATTAAAATCATTAAAAAATTGAAAGTTTAGTTAGGTACAGGGGTGTCGCATTGGGGACGTTTCTCATGCGACATTAAATTAAAAGATATTATCATAAAATTTATATAATAAATGTCGCATGAGAAACGTCCCCAATGCGACACCCCTGTCCTTTAATTCATACTAAAGTCCGAAGCTGACTCCTAAGGCATTGTTTATTTTATTTATAACATTTTCATCATCTATATGACCTATTCTTTCTTTTAACCTACTTTTATCTATTGTTCTTATTTGCTCTGCTAATACAACCGAATCGCTTTTTAATCCACAGTTTTCTGAGTTCAATTCTATATGTGTTGGTAATTTTGTCTTTCCTGTTTGAGAAGTTATTGCTGCTGCAATTACAGTTGGACTATATTTATTTCCTAAGTCATTTTGTATTATTAAAACTGGTCTAATTCCACCTTGTTCTGAACCAACTACTGGACTTAAATCTGCATAAAACATATCTCCTCTTTTTATTTGCATATTTTTCACTCCTAATATTTCTGTATTGTCAAGTATATTTCATGCTATTTAAATATTAGCAAAGGTTATTTTATTTCTACCTCATTATATAATATGTAAACTTTATTATTTTTGTTAGTCCATTCAATTTCTAATTGTGTAGGTAAGTTCGTTTTCTTATCTATATAAAGTGTTTTTTTATATTTGCTATTTGAATTATTATTTGTATTACCAACTGCATACATTTTTATTTCATTTTGATTTTCTTCATAATTTGCTTTACTATCATTTTTATAATCTTCTATGAAACTACTTAAATCCAGATCATTACTTGAAATGTATTGATAGTCTTCAATTATACTACTTAAATCAAGCCTGCTATTTTCTAATGTTAATTTATTGCCTTCTTTTATTATTTTTGTTCCTGCAATATTTGATGGTTCGATTACTTCCTGTGAATTTGAATCTTTTGACTTATATTCTTGTTTTATGATATATTTATTTTCATTTTTATTTGATACTACTTTTACATCGATTGTTGCATTATATGAGCTAATATTTAAAATATTTTCTACAATTTCTTGACTATTATTAGTATGACCAATTTTTGTTTTTTTAGACGTATTTATATAAAAAATTGAAATTAATATAATTAAAAAAATTATGATAGTAAATAGAAAAAATGTTTTCTTTTTCAAGACATTTCCCCCTTATTTACTATCATAATATTTTACAATGTTTTAAAATATTCATCTATGTAATTTATTAATTTATCTTCCTGTTCAATTGTATTTATCTTATTTCTAAATTCACTTGAGTTCTTTAGATTCTTTGTATACCATGCTATGTGTTTTCTAAGTTCTTTTACTGCTATTTCTCCTTTTTCTTTTACTGCTAGATCAATGTGGTTTTTTATAACTTCTAATTTTTCTTCATTTGTTGGTTTTGACAACTTTTCTCCTGTTTTTAAATAATGTATTATTTCTCTAAATATCCATGGATTTCCAAAAGCTCCTCTTCCTATCATTATTCCATCTACATTAGTTTCTTTAAACATTTCTAGGGCTGTTTCTTCATCAATAACATCTCCATTACCTATTACAGGTATTGATACTGCTTCTTTTACTTGTTTTATTATATCCCAATCTGCTTTTCCTGCATAAAATTCACTTCTTGTTCTTCCATGTACAGTAATTGCTGAGATTCCATTTTGTTCTGCAATTTTTGCTATTTCTACTGCTACAATGTTGTTTTTGTCCCATCCTTTTCTAATCTTTAATGTTACTGGTTTATCTGAGTTTTGCACTACTGCTCTTATTATTTTTTCTGCCTTTTCTAGGTCTAAAAGCAATTTACTGCCATCTCCATTTTTTACTACTTTTGGTGCTGGACATCCCATATTTATATCGACTATATCTGCTAATTTACTTATGTATTTTGATGCATATCCCATTGTTTCTTCATCACTTCCAAATATTTGAAAGCTAATTGGTCTTTTTTCTCCTTCTGTATTTAATAGTCTTTTTGTTTTTTGGTCATTGTGAAAAATGGCTTTACTACTTGCCATTTCTGTACATACCATTCCTGCACCAAATTGTTTACAGATTATTCGAAAAGGCTGGTTTGTTACGCCAGCCATTGGAGCTAATATTAAGTTATTTTCTAGTTCTACATTTCCTATCTTCAACTTTTTCGAATAATTCATTTAATGCTCCTTTTATCTATTTCACAAAAATAGTTTTTTGTCTCTTACTGCTTATATTTAATAAAATTCCAATAAATATAAAGTTAGTTATTAAAGAACTTCCTCCATAACTTATAAATGGTAAAGGTACTCCTGTTATAGGTAATAATCCCATTACCATCCCTATATTTTCTAGCACATGGAATAAAAATACTCCTGTAATTCCTGCAGCTATAAGCGTTCCTGTTTCGTCCTTTGCTGTTTTTGCAATAAAAAATCCTTTTACTATGAGAACCACATAACAAATTACAACTAGCGCTGAAACAATAAATCCCATTTCTTCACCAATTACTGCAAATATGAAGTCTGTTGTTTTAGGGTATAAATATCCTAATTGTGTCTGGTTTCCTTTAAGTAGTCCCATTCCTGTTAGTCCTCCTGCTCCGATTGCAAGTTTTGATTGAATTATATTGTATCCGGCTCCCCTTGGATCTGATTCAGGATTTAGGAATATATCAATTCTTGTTTTTGCATGTTCTGGTAATATGAAATTGTATACAATTGGAACAGCTACTACTATTAATACTGCTGATATAATAATGTATTTTTTATCTATTCCACCTACAATTAGCATCATGATTGTTGCAACTATAAATGCTGCTGCTGTTCCATAGTCTGGTTGTTTTATAATTAATAGTATTGGCACTCCTACAATTGCTAATAATATAAGTAGCCTTGTTGGTTTGTTAATATCTTGTCTATTTCTTTCTTGCACTTTTCTTATAGCAAATGTCAAAAATAAAATTACAAATATTTTAGCAAATTCTCCTGGTTGAAATGAAAAGGCTCCTATGTCAAACCAGCTTGTTGCTCCATTTACTGGTGTTGTAAATAGAACTGCTATTAACAGTATGATGAATAATCCATATACAAATGGCGAAATTTTAACTAATAAATCATAATCAATTAGCATGACAATAATCATTATAACTAAACTTACTCCAAGCCATATACACTGCTTATAAAATTCATCATGTTCTGTTTCTTGTGTTGCAGAAAACAATGCAACTAGCCCTATAACACTAAGGATAATTGCAATGATTAATATACTCCATTCTATATTTTTTAACTCTCTTTTTCTCATCAAATCAACTCTTTTTCTTAATTATTCTTCTGTTTTTACTTTTTCTTTCTTTACTTCATTTTTTACTAAATTGTTTGTTTTGTTTTCACTGCTTGTTTCCTTTTTTTCTTTATCTTCTTTTACTTTGTTTTCTTCTTGTTTGTTTTCAGTTTTTGAATTACTTCCCTCCGCATCATTTTCAGATTTTGGCTTACTTTTTTCTGAATTGTTTTCACTTTTTTGATCAACTATTTCTTTATTATTTGCATTTTTTTCTTTTTGATTTTTATTTGTATTTTTTTTGTTTTCATCCATTTTTTCATTATTAGATTGATTTTTGTTTTCTTGACTTTGTTTATCGTCTTTTTTCTCTACTTTTCTTGCTTCATTCTTGATATTTAATATAGGAATATTAGCATATAAAGCTGGTGCACCATTTGTACCATCTTCATTTTCTTTGTTTGTTAATCTCACATCTATTGCACTTTCATCTACTTCTATATATTTTTTTATTACTTCTATTATTTCTTGTTTCATAAGTTCAAGAAAATCAGCAGATACATTTGCTCTATCTTGCATTAAAACTAGATGCAATCTTTCTTTTGCTGCATCTTTTGAATTATTTGCTACATTTTTCTCTTTCTTATTGAATTTCTTTAAAAATTTCACCATGTTTTCAAACATTATTCCTACTTACCCCCAACTGTTATTGTTTTTTGAATAATCTTTTTATTTTTGCAAAAAATCCTTTTTCTCTACCAGGAATAGTTACTTCTATTTTTTCTCCTAATACTCTTTTTGCTATTTCTATATATGCCTTACCTGATGGTGCTCTCTTATTTTGGATAACTGGTTCTCCTTTATTTGTTTGTGTAATAATATATTCATCATCTGGAACTACACCTATTAAGTCTATTGATAATAGGTCTACTATGTCATCAACATCCATCATTTCACCTTTTTTTACCATGTTTGGTCTTATCCTATTTATTACTAATTCTGGATTTTTAATTTCTGATGATTCTAATAGTCCTATAATTCTGTCTGCATCACGAATAGCAGATATTTCTGCTGTTGTAACTACAATTGCACGATCTGCTCCTGCAATAGCATTTTTAAATCCTTGCTCTATTCCTGCTGGACAGTCAATTAATATGTAATCAAATTCTTCTTTTAGTTTTCCAACTAATTCTCTCATTTGTTCTTCATTAACTGCACTTTTATCCCTTGTTTGAGCTGCTGGTAGTAGGTATAATTCTTTAAATCTTTTATCTTTTATTAAAGCTTGTCTTAATTTACATTTTTCTTCTACAACATCTACTATGTCGTATACTATTCTATTTTCTAATCCCATTACAACGTCTAAGTTACGCAATCCTATGTCTGTATCTACTAGTGCTACTTTTTTTCCTTCTAATGCTAAACTTGATCCTAGATTTGCTGTTGTTGTTGTTTTTCCTACTCCACCTTTTCCTGATGTTATTACTATTACTTCTCCCATAATTTTTATTCTCCTCCTTAGGATTTTAAAACACTTATTCTAACGTTTTTATCATACAATGAAAACGCAAAAAAGTCAATGAATTTTGTGTGAAAATTACAAAATTATTTCTGAATTGTTACAATTTTGTTACATCACACATTTAAAAAAGCAAATAGATAATATTTTCATATTTTCTATTTGCTTTTTTATTTTGTAAGTTTTATTTTTCATATCCAGACTGCTCCTGTTTCTTTTTGTTGCAAATTAATTAAAATATAGTTGTTCTAAATCCATATACAATATTTCCTTTGCTAGTATAAAACCAATCTTGATAGTCTGATACACGATTATTTGCTGTACTATGATCTAAATGACTAGATGCACTTCCTCCTCTTGGTACATTAAAATCATATCCTGAACTGTATTCTAGTGTCCATTCCCATACATTTCCAGAAAAGTCATATATATTTAACATACTATTTCTTTGTGTTATGCCAGTAGAAAACAATATTCTATTTTGCTTATCGTATTTATCTTGTACATCAATCCAACCTGTTTTAGCACTAATATCATAATATTTTCCTTTAAACACTTCAAAAGTTGCTAACCATGTATTTCCCCAATCTTGACTATTTATTTTTATTGCATCTACTATTGTATTTACTGTATCTCCTGGATTCGTACCTTTGCTTTCAAGAAATTTACATACTAAATCCCACTGTATTCCAAACATTAAACCACTTGTTTTTTCTCCTGAGTCCATATTTGTTGCTAGTTGTTGTGCTTGTGCTACTGTCACATAATTGTATGGATACATTCC
>CALXCG010000070.1 GCA_944386745.1 uncultured Clostridia bacterium
TGTCCTGTTAATTTATTATTTTCATCTACAATATCTATTAATTCCATGCGATACTCCTTTTCATTTTTTCTTATTTTATCATCCTGTCTTTTTACTTTCAACAGAAATTAAAAAAATTGCAAACTTTTACATCTGCAATTATTTTTTTATAATTTATTTTTCCAGTCAGTTGCACCATACAAAATTCTTTCTATATTTACTGTTTTTTCATCTTCATTAATTCTATAAAAAGCAATATAATTTTTAATAATTAGTTTTCTAAATTTATATTTCTTTATCATATCATAATCAATAATAGCAAATTTTTGTGGATTATATTTCAAAGTATTAATTTCGTTCTTTATTAATTCAGCATATCTTTCTGCGATATTAGGCTCTAATAATTTGTATTTTATATATCTAATAATACTTTTATAGTCCCCTTTTGCTTGAATAGATAATTCTACCTTATATTCTTCCAATGCCAAAACCTCCATTTTAATTTGCTAAAATTCCTTTAACTTCTTCATATGCTTCTTCAATAGAACATACTTTTCCATTATCCGTATCTTCCATACCTTTTTTTAATTTTTCCAATAAATCTTTATCATCTTTTATAATTAAATCATCTGGAGCTTTTGTCATATAAGAAAATTTAAGGTATTCTATATAATCTACAACTTTATTTGATAATTCTTCTGGTAAACTTTCAATTACATTATATAATTCTTTTTGTTTCATTGTCATAATCATTCATCTCCTTTTTTGGATTTATATTAATATTATACCACACTTTTGCTAAATTTTGTTGATTTTTTAAATTTTTATCAATTTTTTATAAAGGAATAGTTACTTTTATTTTTTACTTTATGCAGTAAGCTAATCCCTTCATCTGGTGTTCCATGACCTGCATCTATTACTATTGTTTTATTTGATGTTGGTGTAGATGTTGTTTCTACTGTCAATTCTTCTTTTTCTTTTAATGATATCTGAACTCCAAATACCAATACACTTACTAAAATTGCTGATAACATTATTTGTATTCTTTTTCTATTTATTACGAACATAATAAAACTCCTAATATAAATTTTTATTATTATATTTATATTAGGAGTTTTTCTTTTATATTACTTTATAATTTTATTTTTATAATCTTTATAATTTAAGAATTACTAATAAATTTTTTAAATAAATCATCTACATATTTTTCATTAAACAATAATTCCGGATGCTATTTTATTCCCATAACAAATTTTTTATTTGTTAATTCAAAACTTTCAACAAGACCATCTTCAGAATATGATGAGATTTTTGCATAAGGTTCTACTAATTCCTTTGTTGCTATCATTGAATGAATACTATTAACATCTATCTCTTCTTTTTCTATTAGTTTATATAGTTCAGTATCCTTTTCTATTTTTATTTTATGTCTATAATTTTTATCATATATATCATGACTTTTTGTTTTATCTACAATTACATCACCACCTAAAGCCCTTAATATATTATTAAATCCAGCACATATTCCAATTAATGGCTTATCTAATTCTATAACTTTTTTTGCAATTTCAATTTCATATTTACAACTATATAATCCTCCTTGTAAAATAAATCCATCACATAATTCAATTTGTTTATATAATCCTTCTATTTCTTCACTATTTAATTTTTTCTCATCTTTAATATCATTATCACTAAATTTCATTGTTGCTTCTGTTGGTAACAATGTTATAGCAATCCCACCATTTTTTACAATTAAATATCTTATTTCATCTACTTCATCAATTCTATGCCATAAATCTTCATCATATTTTGGTTGTACTTTTCCGATTATTCCAATTATCGGCTTATTTTTCATTATAACTTTCACTATTCCCTTCTATAGAAAATTTTTAATATTCCCTTATTCACCTAAAATTTGTTTTCTTTTATTTTTTAATAACTTTATCTCCCTATAAAAATCCTCATCTTTCCAATTACAAAAAGTATAATTAGTATCATTATTCTTTTTAGCCAACTCCATCTCTTCAATCGTAACATACTTAACTTCTGCAACTTCTTCTTTTTGTAGTATATAATCTTCTATATTATAATCTATCATAAATAAAAAATTATATACAAAATATTTATTATTTGGATCCTTACTTTTTTGTATCTCCAATGCTTCAATCTGTTCTCTAGGAATATCTATTCCGATTTCTTCTTTTACTTCTCTTAATATTGCATATTTTACATCTTCACCACTATCTACATGTCCACCAGTTTTAGCCCACTTACTTGGATTCCTTGGTTTATTTGCAGATCTTTTTTGCAAAAGTATCTCACCTTTTTTATTCATTATCCAACTAGAAACATGTCTATGCCACAAAGATTTTTTATGTGCTAGTGTCCTTTCTTCTACCTGTCCTGTTAATTTATTATTTTCATCTACAATATCTATTAATTCCATGCGATACTCCTTTTCATTTTTTCTTATTTTATCATCCTGTCTTTTTACTTTCAACAGAAATTAAAAAAATTGCAAACTTTTACATCTGCAATTATTTTTTTATAATTTATTTTTCCAGTCAGTTGCACCATACAAAATTCTTTCTATATTTACTGTTTTTTCATCTTCATTAATTCTATAAAAAGCAATATAATTTTTAATAATTAGTTTTCTAAATTTATATTTCTTTATCATATCATAATCAATAATAGCAAATTTTTGTGGATTATATTTCAAAGTATTAATTTCGTTCTTTATTAATTCAGCATATCTTTCTGCGATATTAGGCTCTAATAATTTGTATTTTATATATCTAATAATACTTTTATAGTCCCCTTTTGCTTGAATAGATAATTCTACCTTATATTCTTCCAATGCCAAAACCTCCATTTTAATTTGCTAAAATTCCTTTAACTTCTTCATATGCTTCTTCAATAGAACATACTTTTCCATTATCCGTATCTTCCATACCTTTTTTTAATTTTTCCAATAAATCTTTATCATCTTTTATAATTAAATCATCTGGAGCTTTTGTCATATAAGAAAATTTAAGATATTCTATATAATCTACAACTTTATTTGATAATTCTTCTGGTAAACTTTCAATTACATTATATAATTCTTTTTTTTTCATTGTCATAATCATTCATCTCCAATCTATATTTATATTATTTATTATACCACACTTTTGTTTAAATTTGCTAGATATTTTAATTTTTATTCACAAATTTTATCTTTATATTACCCTTTATTTTCTAAATCATCATTAATTCTATGTATTGGGAATTTTTTAGACTTTACTATGTCTTTTAAACATTTAGGTAGTAGATTACATTCATCTATTCTATCTACATCTATCCATTCATATTGTAAATATCCTTTTCCTTCTGAATTGTGCATTGTATAGTTTATTTTTTTATCTTCTTCATCGGCAAACTCTATTCTATATAAAAAATATATTTCATGATATTTCTTATTTTCCATTTCAAAAAAGTTCTCAATTGTTGCTGCATACCCTAATATCTCAATTTTTTTACCTAATTCTTCTTGTATTTCTCTTTTTATTGTTTTCTCTGAACTCTCTCCTATTTCTACCCTACCACCTGGTAAACAGTAATGGTCTTTATTTACATCTCTATGCGTTAATACTTTATTATCATGTATAAGTATTCCTCCTGCTCTTATATTCAATTTATAGTTTTCAACATCTAGCGTTAAATCCATATTTACATCACATCTTTCAAAAAACTTTATATCAAAAAATTGCAAACTTTTACATCTGCAATTTTAATCATCTTTACTTTCTCCTATCAACAGCATAACTACTTCCCATAACAGACTTAGCAGCATGTTTTACTTGAGCACCAACTTCTCCTATCTCTAGGATATTTCCAAATCTACCCACATCTGCTACAACAACTCCAATTGAAAGCGAAGTTAATGGAAATTGTTCAATAATTCCTTTACGATTTGCAACTTCTATATAACCCTTTTCTAAATCCTCATCTGTAAAATATCTCTTAACGTTTTCATCAAAATGAGCTAAAATACTTTGACACAATTTTTCACAAGTTAATCCTGATACAACAGCTACAAAATCATCTCCACCAATATGTCCTATAAAAGTATCATCCATTCCACTTTCATGAACACATCTAATTATTGTATCTGCTGTAAACTCTATTATCTGGTCTCCTTTCAAGAAACCATAAACATCATTATATGCTTTAAAATTATCTAAGTCCAAATACAAAACACAAAATGGTTCTTTTCGTAAAATTCTCTTTTTTAATTCAGCATGTATTTGTACATTTCCTGGTAAACCTGTCAATGGGCTCATTCTTCTATTACTAGTCAATAATCTATTTACATTTTTTACTGTGTAATACAAATAATATTCATCAACTGGTTTTTTAATATAATATTCTACTGATTCCTGTAATATCCTAATTCTATGTTCTCTACTTGAATTTGAAGATACGACTATAACAGGTGTAATTGTGTTATCTTCATCTTTTCTAATTCTCCTACATAATTCCACTACATCAATACTTATAGCATCTTCATTTATAACAATTAAAGCCGGAATATTTTTTAATGCTATATCTATTTGTTCACTTTTTACACTAATAAATTTAAATTCTTTATCATTTTTAAATAACTCTCTAAAAATCACAATTGATGAATCATCATCATCTATTATATATATTTCTTGTACCATTTTATCCCCTACCCATTTTTTATTAATTATATACAAAACTCTTATAATATTTCAAGTTTTTTTCAGTCTTTTTTAGCTTTTTTAGTTACTTCTTTTGCAGTTTGAACTTCTTCAATTGCTTTTTTATTTTTTTGTTTTCTTTTTTGTATCCTCTGCTTTATTTCTTCTTTTATTTCTTTTAATTCAACCTTTTTACTTAAAACTTCTGTTATCTCTTTAGTATTAATAGCTGGGAAAGCCTTTTTCAAACGATATACATTTTTATACAAACGCAAAATTGTTTTATTTCTTTTATATTTTAGTTGTTCAATTATATACTGAACATTCTCTTCTTTTAATTTCTCTCTAATTTCGTTATTTAATTTTTCTATTTTCTCTAGTGTTATTTTTATATTCTTAACTTTAATAATACTTGTTATCATATCTACCAAGATTACTATGCCTAAAATACTATATACAAATATTAATATTCTAATATCAATTTTTTCAATTAAATTTTCTATTGCTGGATGTATATATTTAACAAATACTACTCCAAGAATTCCCCAAAATATCGAATTCATTAAACATATTCGTCCTTTAAAATTGAACTTATTATTTGAATAATCCCAATATTTTGTATGAAATAACTTTTCTAATAATACTCCTACAAGGTATTCCCATATAGTTAAAACAACTACTGAAACAATAAATAATACTGCTAAATTGTCTGCGAATTTTTTCAAAAATAACAACATTATTATAGCCCCTACACCATATATTGGACAAAAAGGGCCTTTTAAAAAACCTGTATTTATTATTTTTTTCTCACAAATAGATCTAAATATAGATTCCATTATCCAACCTAAAAAAGAATATGTTATAAAATAAATTATTGTCTCTAAAAAACTATATTCCATCATTTCCTCCATAAACTTATTCTAGAGTTTATTAATTTTATTGATTAAAGCCTTCTACTCTCATTTTTTGTAGAAGGCTTCTTGTTTATTTATATTTTATTTATTAAACATAACTTTTACTGTTTCGCTTACATCACTTTCATTATACACTGTTACTTCCAATTTATTTTGTCCCTCTTGTAATGGATAAGAATATTCAAATTCTTTTCTTTGATCTATTGAATATACTTCCTCTAAATTTATTGCATACTTATCAGTTTCATTTACTATAAATTCTACTCTCTTTATTCCTTCATTATCTGATGCCTTAATTAGGAAGTTTTCCGTTCCATCTGCTGTTACTTCTAAGTGTGGCTTTGTTACTCCTTTTACTTCTTGTGTTTTTGTTTGAGTTGTATTATTTACATCTACTACAATTACTGTTAATGTATGTTGACCTTCTGGTATTTCTATGCTTTGTTCAATTTCTGTATTATTAATATCAACTCTTTGTTCTTCTTCTTCATCCCAACGATATGTCATATATGATAATTCATTTTTTCCAGTTGCTGTTACTTTTATATTGCTTCCATCTAATGCTAAATCTATTGTTATATCTCCCTCTAAAGTATATGCCTTTTGATAACTTGTTTCTTGTCCATTTGCATCTTGTGCATATATTGAAAGTACATTATCACCTGTTGGAACATCTATAACTTGTTCTACTTGTCTGCTATTGTTAGTTTGTATTTCTATTTCTTCTTCATTATTCCATCTATATGTTACTTTAGCTAACGCTCTATTATGCAATACTCTCAATGTTATTTGAGTTCCATCTTCATTTTCTTCTACTTGAATTGTTGGCTTTGTATTTGATGTATCTCCTTGTGAACTAACATACATTGAATATGAACCACTGCCAATCATAAATATTCCAAATATTAATATTGCAATTGCAAAAAATTTTAATATGCTCTCTATTGCAATTGGTCCACTATTTCTTGGCATTTTGTTCTTTTTATTTTTTTTCTTTGTATCTTCTACACTTAAAATTTGATTCATTTGTTATATTATCCCTCCATCATGGATGATTATATCATAACCATTTTTCGTTGTAAATATTTATTTTGTGAATTTTTCATTACAAAATAGGTATCTTTTTTACTACAATAATTGCATTACCACTACATTATTTTCCATTTTCAAATCGAGTAGAGAATAAATAATTATTTTATTTATTCCCTCTCACACCACCGTACGTACCGTTCGGTATACGGCGGT
>CALXCG010000071.1 GCA_944386745.1 uncultured Clostridia bacterium
TATATATATTTTAACTTAATTTTTAAAAAAAGAAAAGACTATTGACAAAATTTTTTATACACTTTGTCAACAGTCTGAAAGGTGCTATTTTTTCAATAGCACCTATGTGTATATATTACTATATACTTTCTCTTCTTTTAATATGATTATTTTTTTGTTCGTCTTTTATAATTTGGCATAGGATATTATATACTATAATATTATCTTTCATAAAAATATTAGTTTTTCTCCTCCAAAATTGTTCTTTTGTAGGATAGAGTTCTATTATTCCATCCTGTTCTTGTAAGCGAATCCCATAAACATTAAAAATCCACGCTTTTAATATCTCTAAGTCCGTTTTTTCTTCAGAATATCCTGTCAAATCTTCGATTTCAGAAATTTCTTTTATTAGTCTTTCTTTTGAAATCCTCACTGATTTTTCAGTTTTCTCATCATTTAACTTAACTTCTCCTTCAATCCGACCAACAATTTCAATCATATTATTTACCTCCTTGATTGTTTCTATATCTAGAAACTTTTTGTATAGTAATATTATTATTTTATCACTTTATGTTTATATTTTCAACTATTTGACAAAAAATTGTTTAATATTTATAATATTTCAGATGAAAGGATGCGATTTTTATGGAAGAAATATTAGAACCTGTTTATGAAAGAAAAATTAATTATTATGAAACAGATGGAATGGGAATTGTCCATCATTCTAATTATATAAGATATTTGGAAGAAGCAAGATGCTATTGGCTTGACCAATATGATATGTCATATTCTGCTTTTGAAAAAGAAGGTATTAATATTCCCGTTTTAGCTGTTAATTGTGAATATAAACATCATGTGACTTTTTATGACACAATACAGATTAAGGTTTTTGTTAAAGAATATAATGGCGTTCGTATGACTATTGGTTATGATGTATGTGATAAAAAGACTGGTAAGCCTGTGATTATAGCTGAAACTAAACATTGCTTTACTGATAGGAATTTAAGGGCTGTTAATTTAAAAAAACATTTACCAGAATTTGATGAGGAATTTAGAGATTTAGAAAACAAGGACTAACGGGTGTCGCATTGGGGACGTTTCTCATGCGACACCCGTGCCTTAATCCCTGTTTTTTTCTAATTAAAATATCTTTTTAATAATCCTTCAAATCCTTTTCCATGACGAGCTTCATCTTTGCACATTTCATGTACTGTGTCATGAATTGCATCATATCCAAGTTCTTTTGCTCTTGTTGCAATTGCCTTTTTACCTTCACATGCTCCGTGTTCTGCTTCTGCTCTTAACATTACATTTTTCTTTGTGTCAGGATATACAATTTCTCCTAATAATTCTGCAAATTTCGCAGCATGTTCTGCTTCTTCAAATGCATATCTTTTGAATGCTTCAGCAATTTCTGGATATCCTTCTCTATCTGCTTGTCTACTCATTGCTAAGTACATTCCTACTTCTGTGCATTCTCCATTGAAATTGTCTCTTAATCCTTTTACTATTTCTTCATCTAATCCTTGAGCAACACCAATTCTGTGTTCATCTGCGTATTGTTTTGCTCCTTCACTTTCTTTTCTTTCTACAAATGCTTCTTTTCCTGCTCCACATTGTGGGCATCTTTCTGGAGCTTCTTCTCCAAAGTGGATGTATCCACATACTTTACATACATATGCTTTCATTTTTATTCCTCCTTCTAATTTTTGTTTTTAAACTAGATGTATATTAGCATATTTTTTTAAAGTTGTCAAAAAATTCAAAAACCCCTTTAAATTTCCAAAAATATATGATAGAATACAATAGATTTTAAAAGAATTTGTCTAAAGATGAAATGGAGGAAAAGGTTATGGAATTAAACAGATGTAGTAGATGTGGGAGTTTTTATGTATCAGAAGGAAATGTATGCCCTAAATGTAGTCGAAAAGATGGTTTAGAATTTTCTACATTTAAACAATATGTTACAGAAAATGGATTTGAACAATCTTTAGATACTATTTCTGGAGAAACTGGAATTTCAGTAAAAAACTTAAATCGATATTTAGGATATGAAGAAATCCAAAATTTACAAAATGGTTTTAATGGTACTCAAAAAAATTTAAATGGTAAAACAATGTTATAATTTAGATGACGGAAGGAATGAATTTGATGGAAAATGTTTTTAATATATTAGAAGAAAGAGGATATATTGAGCAAATGACTCATCCTCAAGAAATGAAGGAATTATTTAGCAAAAATACAGTTCCTTTTTATATAGGAATAGACCCAACAGCAGATAGCTTACATGTAGGTCACTTTGTTTCATTAATGGTTACAAGCCATATGCAAAAATGTGGTCATAAACCTATTATATTAGTTGGTGGAGCAACTGCTTTTATTGGTGACCCTTCATTTAAAAATGATATGAGAAAAATGTTATCACCTGAAGAAATTAATCACAATGTTGAATGTATAAAAAAACAGGTTGAAAAATTTGTTAGTTTTGATGGTGATAATGGAGCAATTATAGTTAATAACGCTGATTGGTTATTGGATTTAAAATTTGTTGAATTTGTACGTGAAATTGGTAGCTTATTTTCAGTTAATAAAATGCTAGCTGCAGAATGTTATAAACAAAGAATGGAAACTGGTTTAACTTTTTTTGAAATGAGCTATATGTTAATGCAATCATATGATTTTCTACATTTATATGAAACTTATGGATGTAAATTACAAATGGGTGGAAATGACCAATGGTCTAATATCATCGGCGGAGTTGATTTAATTAGAAAAATTGGAAAAGATGACTCATATGGTTTAACATTTAAACTTCTTACAACTAAAGAAGGTAAAAAAATGGGTAAAACTGAAAAAGGTGCTTTATGGCTAAGCCCAGATAAAACTTCACCTTATGAATTTTATCAATATTGGAGAAATATTGAAGATGATAGTGTTGAAACCGTTTTAAAAATGCTTACATTTTTACCAGTTGAAAAAATTAAAGAATTAACTGCTTATAAAGATGAAAGAATAAATGAAGCTAAAAAAGTTGCTGCTTTTGAAATTACTAAATTAATTCATGGTGAAGAAGAAGCAAAAAAAGCTGAAGAAGCATCAAATGCATTATTTAATGGTCAAGGTAGCTTAGATAATATGCCTACTGTAAATCTTGAAAGTTCTGATATTTCTTTACTAGATGCTATTATTCTAACAGGTATTGCACCTTCTAAAGGTCAAGCTAGAACTTTGATTACTCAAGGTGGTATTTCTTTAAATGATGAAAAAATTTTTGATGTTAATTATAAATTGTCAGATAGTGATTTTAAAGATGGTTATGCTATTTTGAAAAAAGGTAAAAAAGTATTTTATAAATTAAACAGAAATTAAGAACAGGGTGTCGCATTGGGGACGTCCCCAATGCGACACCTCCCTAATCCCTATTATCTGCTTCTTTGCACTATTTCTACTATATCTGCGATGTATTCTCCTATAATTGGAATATTTAATGTCACTATTTTTTGCAAAATAATAACTAAAATAGCAGTAATGATTGTTACGCCAATTCCTATTCCAACACCTCTTGAAATTCCCGCAAAGAAATTTCTAATAAGCATCTCTTTTTTATTTCCTAATAAATAACTTAGTTCTACAAAATTCCCTTCTTGCATTATTTTATTTAATTCGCTTATGGCTTGTTCTAACAAGTTTATTTTTTTCTTTTTCACAAACATAAAAACCACCTTTAATATTTCTTATATTATGGTGGTTTTTTTAGCAATTTTTATTCATTACCATTTATAAAATTATTTATTGTTTCACTTAAACTTCCACTATTTGTAGATGTTGCATTTTGATTTTCATTATTTTCTGTTATGTTATTTTCTGATGTATTATTATTTTCTTCTATGGCATCAGCAGTATCTGTTGTGGCATTTAATTCTTCTCGTTTTTGGTCCTCTTCTGCTTTTAATTCTTCTAGTGAATTAATTAATTCTTGTAATCTTTTTAAATCACTACCCATTAATTCCCAATCATTGCTGTTATTTGATTCTGTTAAATTATCATTTGCTTTTATAATTGCATCTATTAGTCCATCTATATCTTCAGTATTTTCTACTTCTATATCAACAGCATATTGTGAAAGTAGATTTTGTAACGCTCTAGATAATGTGTCTCCTATTGCCACTTTATTTCCAGATGCTACTACAACTTTTTTAAGTAGTGGTATTTCTGATTCGTTTAACATTGTTTGATAAATTGGTTCTACATATAGTAAAGTGTTGTTTATTGGAACAATTATCATTTGTTTTGTTAATCTTGTTCCTGTTGTGTTAAGTGCTTCTAATTCTGCAGAAATTGCTTCATCTTCTTCTATTTGTTGGTCTAATTGCATTGGTCCAACTATGTTACTATCTGCTGAGAATTTATATAATTTTAATTTATTTGAGCTTCCATCTGTTGTTCCTACTAAATATGAAATTATATTTTGTCTTTCATCTGGTGTATAAACTTGAATTAGTCCTAATTCTTCATTTCCATCATCATTTACCATTGTATAATATGAATCCATATATGTTCCTGTTGACCTTGTATTTCTTACACTATTGTATTTTGCTATATCCCATAAGTCGTCTGCTCTATATAATACATCTGGTTTTACATTATGATATACCTTTAAAACTTCTGCTTGTACATCATATAAGAATTGTGGATATACTAAATATTCTTGTATATCTTGTGGTATTTCTTCTTCTAAATCTACAAATAGTGTTGGATAGATATTTCTGTATGCCATTGCAATTGGGTCTGTTCTATCTGTTATATAGAATGATATTGTTCCGTCATATGCATCTACTAATACTTTTACAGAGTTTCTAATGTAATTTATATTTTCATGGATTCCATCATGCTCGATTGTTGTGTATTGTGAATATGGATAACTGCTTGATACTGTATATGCATCTATTACCCAAACTATTCTACCGTCATCAGTTACTACTGTATATGGATTTTCATCATATATTAGATATGGTAATGCTTTTTTTGCTCTTGTGATAATTTGTCTGTTTATTAATATTTTGCTATCATCACTTATTTCATTTGAGAATGCTAAATTTAAATCTCCTTTTGTAATTCCTAAAACTAATCTATCTAAAAAGTTTAATTGTAGTCCAGCTTCTCCATTATATGTTGATGTATGGTCTGTTCCGTCAACATCTGTATAGTCATATTCTTGTATATTTTTTGCATTTGTTGCAATTATATCATTAGTCTCTAATCCAAAATATATACGTGGTTCAGATATATTTATTGTTTCATCACTACCTGAAATTTCTTTTTGAACATATTGTACATTTCCTGTTTCTGTACTTTGTGAAGCTGATGCTATGATTAGTCCCATTCCATGTGTGTATTCATATGTTTTGTTTGTATATGTTCTTCCTGAACTTGTGATTTCTCTTGGTGCTATATATACTGTCTGTAGCTGTCCATTTATTTCATAATTTGCAAGGTTTGCATCTCTATATGAGAAATATCCTGTTTCTGTTTGGTTATCTTGTACTGTTTTTAATACTGCATCTTGAGTAACTATTGGAATATTATTTATTATGTTTTCATTTTCTTCTACTTCTTCTTCTGTCACCGTTCCTGAATTTTCAAGATTTTTTTCTTCTATTTCAATATTGTATGCACTTTTTGTGTTATTTATATTTTCGGCAATATAATTTTTTTCTTTGTCTAGTTCATTTGTGTTTACAAATATTAAATCAAATGCTACCATTGCTAAAAATAGTACAACTAGATATCCTGGTATTACTGCTAAATTTTTTAATACTTTACTTGTTTTTTCCGCTTTAAATGCTTTTAATGCTCTATATACAAATATTACTATGATGAATGCAAATATTACATATCCCCATAACTTTATTGTAGATTCTGTTATTCCTGCACCTACTATATCTATGTCATCATTTACTGTTAAGATTTTTCCTTGCATTATATTTTGTGTATTCACTATTGTCATTAATGCTATTCCTACTGCAAGTAGCATTATATTTCTAAGTAGCTTTTTCATAAATAGACTTTGCTTAAACATTTTTCCGTCTATTCCATCAAAATACATATTAAATACTATAACATGATATAAAGCCATGTATAATGTTAAGCCTACTACAAATGATATGAAGTATATTAGCATTGTATCAATTATTGGCTTTATAAACATATAGTATGAAATATCTAAGTTAAATATTGAATCTTGTATTCCAAATGATGTACTATTCATTACTAACATTATTTTTTGCATTAATACTGCTGCCACTATTATACTGACAATTGCAGAAATTACTAACGCTAATGATTTGTTTGGTAATTTTGGCATTTTTTTGTTTTCTTTTTCAAAAAATGGTTTTAATCCTTTTTTTATTCCTCTATTTGTCATATAGATTATAAAATATAAAATAACAAAATTTACTGCCATTATGGTATACCTATAAATTAGGTTTGTGTAAAAAATTTGTATGTATTGTTCTCCTAATTCTTGATATTCTAAGTAACTTCCACGTAATTGTATGTAACTGATTACTGCAAATATAGCAATAAAAAGTAATACTAATAACATTCTTGTTTTACTTTTACCTTTTCTATTTCTTTCCTTCGTTTCTCTAGTATTTCCTGTTTCTAATATAGTTTCAACTTTTTCATTTTCTTTAGTATTGGTAGTGTTTTTTTGATTTTTTTCCTCCTTCATTCTTGTCCCTCCTCTTTTTTACATTGTTTTTTTAGAACATAATATATTTGGATATTTTGCAGTATCTTGGGGGGACGGTTATGGCAATTGGTTGGACGTCT
>CALXCG010000072.1 GCA_944386745.1 uncultured Clostridia bacterium
TGAGGTTTGACGGAAGTAGAGTCACAGATAACTGCTACTATAAAAGATTTATGCACGTCAACACCACAAGCTTTAGGATAAATAACTTCCATGATAAAAACTCCTTTATATAATAAATTTTTAAGGAATATAAGGACTGTGCAATTAACACTATAAAATAACTATCAGTCAATGATTAGTCTACAGCCTCAAGGGACTACTTATGTGTGCTTGAAACAACTGCACTTGCACTGTTTAATATACTGATTTAATCTGAAAGTTGCAGAAGTCTGCAACTCTCTCCCACGTGCTTTGTAGTATGTATTCCTTAGAGGTATTATATAATGAAAATGCTTTAAGCTCAAGGCTTTCATTCCTATGTGTGCCTTTGAGCAAAGCGAGAAAGGAATGGAATTTAATATGAACACAAACCATTTAGAAAAATTAGAATTTTATAAAATATTAGAAGAGCTAAGTAATTTTTGTACAACAGAATATGGGAAGAATATAGTTAAAGAGTTATTGCCTAGTAATGACAAATCCAAAGTTACTTCATTATTACAAGAAACGCTTGAGGCAATAAACTTATCAATGCGTAATTCTTTTCCATCTTTTTATGATGCATCTGATATTACTGTTTCCTTAAAACGACTTGAAAGTGGGCAGAATTTAAATACTAAATCACTTTTAAATTTAACAAATATTTTAAAAAATGCTGTGGAACTGAAATCATATTTTGATAAAGATTTTATTACTTCTGATTCTTTTCCAATTCTTTCAGATTTATTTAATATGCTTTATTCAAATAATTCAATCTCTTCTAAAATATTTTCTTGTATATTAGAAGATGATGTTATTGATGATAGAGCATCTAAAGAGCTGTATTCTATAAGAAGAAAGAAAAAGAATTTGGAGCAAGATATTAGAAGTAAATTAAATGATATTATACATTCTTCTTCATATAGTAAATACATTCAAGAACCTATCATTACAATACGTAATGAGCGTTTTGTAATACCTGTAAAAGAAGAATATCGTTCTTCAATTAAAGGGTTAATACATGATGTTTCAAATGCTGGCTCAACTGTTTTTATTGAACCACTAGCAGTATTTGAGATGAATAATGAAATACATGAATTAATAAATAGTGAAAATATTGAGATAGAAAGAATATTGTTTGAATTAAGCCAATTATTTGTACCTATTATATCTCAATTAAAAGATGATGTAGATATTATTGGAAAACTTGACTTTATATTTGCAAAAGCTAAATTTGCAAAAGAAATAAATGCAATTATTCCTAAGGTATCAGATAAAAAAGAAATTGACTTAAGAAATGCAAGACATCCTTTAATTTCTAAGGATACAGTTGTTCCTATTACTCTATCTTTAGGAAAAGATTTTTCTACTTTATTAATCACAGGTCCAAATACTGGTGGAAAAACTGTTACATTAAAAACTGTTGGACTTTTGACTTGTATGGCATGTTCAGGTCTTGCAATACCATGTGATGAAAATTCTTCAATATATGTATTTGACAATGTTTTTGCTGATATTGGTGATGACCAAGATATTACAAGCTCTCTTAGTACTTTTTCATCTCATATGACAAATATTGTTGATATATTAAAGAATTTTACATCTGAATCTTTAATATTACTAGATGAACTAGGCTCTGGAACAGACCCCTTAGAAGGTGCAAATCTTGCCATTAGTATTTTAGAGCATATTAAAGAAATTGGTGCTTTAACCATTTCTACTACTCATTATCCAGAACTAAAAAAATATGCCTTAGCAACAGATGGTTTTGAAAATGCTTCTGTTGAGTTTGATGTTTCAACACTAACTCCTACATATAGGCTATTAGTTGGCATTCCTGGAAAAAGTAATGCGTTTGAGATTAGTAAAAAGTTGGGTTTAGATGAAAAGATTATTGACAATGCTAAAAGTCATCTTTCTTCTAAAGAGATTGCTTTTGAAGATTTATTGAAAAGTATTTATTATGATAAAGCTTTAATTGAAAAGGAAAAAGAGGATATCACTAAGGAATTGAATCAAGTTTCAATGCTTCGTAAATCTTTGGAAAGAGATAATCAATCTTTGAAAAACAAGGAAGAAGAATTGATTAATAATGCTAAAGTTAAGGCTAGAAATATTTTGTTGGATGCCAAAGAAGATGCAAATGAGATTATAAAGGAAATGAATAGTTTGGCAAAAGAAAATAAGTTATCTAAAAATGCTGAATTATCTAATTTGAGAAATGCTTTAAATTCTAAGATTAAAGATATTAAGATATATGATGACAATGAGGATGGCTCTGAAAATGATTCTTCTAAAAATGCTTCTATATTAAAACCTGAAGATATCTATTTAAATATGAAGGTTTTTGTTAAGACTTTAAAACAACCTGCTGTTGTAGTTTCTCGTGTTTCTAAGTCAAATGAAGTTCAAGTTCAAATTGGAAATATGAAAACTAATGTAAATATTAAATATCTTTATAAATTGGATAATCCGAAATTAGATAAAAATAGTTCTAATAAAACTAACTCTAACTTGAATAAAAATACTTCTAGCTCTTATGGTTATGCTGATATTTCAAAAACTAAAAATGCTAAATCTGAAATTAATGTTATTGGATATAATGTTGATGAAGCAATATTTGTTATTGATAAATTCTTAGATGACTGTTCTTTAGCAAAATTACAAACTGTCAGAATTGTTCATGGTAAAGGTACTGGTAAATTGAGAAATGGTATTCACAAATTTTTAAAGACTAACCCGCATGTAAAGTCTTTCCGTCTTGGCTCTTTTGGTGAAGGAGAAATGGGTGTTACTGTTGTTGAATTAAAATAATTTTTCTTGATAATTTATATTGAAATTGTTTGAATTTTTGAAAACCTATTACTTTTATTTTTAATTATATTTTATTTTTTTCAAAGTATAGGTTTTCTTTTATTTGCTTTTAATTGTAAATAATAGATTTGGTCACTATGTCTATCTAGTATTTTTTCATCTTCTTCAAATCTTCTTTCAAATTCTTCTTTTTTTTCTTCTTGTCCTGTGACTACATCTAATAGTATTTGTAATTTTTCTCCATGTTCTACTTCTATTTTTGCAACTGCTCTACTTAAGCTTCTTTGTTCTTCCTTTATTTCTTTTATGTCATTATTCATTTTGTTTACTTGGTTAGACAAATTTATTAATATTTTGTCTCTTTCTTTCATATCACTCTTCATATTGTTCATGTCACTCTTCATATTGTTCATATCACTCTTCATTTTGTTCATGTCATTAGACATATTTATTAATAATTCATCTCTTTCTTTCATGTCATTTTTTACATTTTTCATGTCATTAGCCATATTTATTAATAATTCGTCTCTTTCTTTATCTGTCATAGATTTTTTCTCCTTTCTTGTAAAATTTAATATTTCATTTCCTTTATAATCAATTGCATTTACATTATACTTATTTGTATAAATTGTGTCAATAGATAAATATTGTCAAAAAATAACAAATTCTAGCTAAATCTCATTTTAACTAGAATTTATACCATAAAATCTTACTTTTTTAATTATACAAATTTTTCTACTACTAAAACAGTCCTTCCACTTCTTGTAGTACCATCTATTTGTTTTATAACAAATCTACCTTTTCCTCTAACAGTAATTTTATCTCCTACTTTTATACTTTTAGATGGCTTTGTTTCATTTTGTCCATTAACAAAAACTCTTTCTTGTTTAATTACTTCTACTGCTTTATTTCTTGATGTTCTAATTAAATCAGAAACAATGTTATCCATTCTAAGTGATGGTACTATTATTTTAACTTCTTCAATTCTTGCTTCTTGTACTTCAAGTTCTGATATTTCTTTTTCTATTATCTTTGCATTATTAAATCTAGTTAGACTAGGTAGTTGTTCTAATAGTATTTTTGAAAAATCTGCTAAAGTAATTATTTCTGCCCCTTCATTTGAAACTATTATATCTCCTACTTTTTCTCTTTTTAATCCTAATTTAACTATTCCACCTAAATAGTTTCTATGTGTATATTTTCCTTTTTCTTCATCTGGTAGTATTATTTTTACTACTTTTAAAATTTTATTATAATTTTTTTGTAGCATTTCTTCATCATATTTTTCTGGATATATTATAGCTATTTTTCTTTCAGCATCTTCATACCCACCATATAGTTTATAATTATCAAATTTAATTTTTCTAAAAAAATTTTCTACAAGAGCTACCTGATACATGTCTAAAAAATCTGAAAATTCTATTTTTTGTTTACTTTTTGAAAATTCTATTTTGTCTAATATTTGTGATAAACACATTTTATCTTCTTGTTTTTTATATTCTTTTAATATTTGTTGTTTGTCCATCTTTCCTCCTTATAAAATCATCTATAATTGTTTCTTCGTCTATCTTATATCTTTTTTCTAACTCTTCTACACTACCATGTTCAATAAATTTATCTGGATATGCATAATTTTTTAAATTTATTCCTTCTAGATTTTCTTCTACAATCAGTTCTTTTATTGCTGTTGCTAAACCATTTATAATAGTTCCATCTTCTATTGTGATTATATTTTTAGTTTTTGATATTGAAGATTTAATTGTTTCTTTATCTAGTGGTTTTAAAAATCTTGCATTTATAACTTCTACTGAAACTTGTCCATTTTCAAATTCATGTTTTTCTATTTCATTTGCTATTTTTGTTGCTTTTGCAACAGTTTTTCCTATTGCAATAATTGTTAAATCTTTTCCTTCCTGAATAATCTCAGCTTTTCCTAATTCTATTTTTTTATGATATTCAAATTTGTATTTGTCTTCTCCTCCTCTAGGATACCTAATTACAACAGGTTTATTCAATTTAATTGCAAATTCTAACATATCTTCAAGTTCTTTAAAATCTTTTGGTGCCATTATATTTAAATTAGGAACTAATCTAAAAAATGCCATATCTAATAAGCCTTGGTGAGTTTCTCCATCTGCACCTACACAACCAGCTCTATCCACGCACATTACAACTGGTAAATTTTGAATTGCTATGTCATGTATTACTTGATCATATGCTCTTTGATAAAATGAAGAATATATTGGTACTACTGGTATAACTCCTGCTTTTGCCATTCCAGCAGCTAATCCCAGAGCATGTTGTTCTGCAATTCCGATATCAAAAAATCTATCTGGAAATTCTTTTGCAAATCTTGCTAAGCCTGTTCCATCTTTCATAGACGCAGTAATTGCAACAATTTTATCATTTTCTTCTGCTAAGGCTACTAATTTATCACCAAACACTTTTGAATAATCTTTACTTTTTTCTTTTTTGCTTTTTCCTGTTTCTATATCAAAAGGGCCTGTTGCGTGAAACTTGTCTGGATTTTTTTCTGCTATTTTATATCCTTTTCCTTTTTTAGTTAATACATGTAGAAGAACTGGTCCTTCTAGTTCCTTAGTAATTTTTAGCATTCTTTCTATTTCTTCTTCATTGTGTCCATCTACTGGTCCTAAATATCTAAATCCTATATCTTCAAAAAACATTTTTGGAATAACCAATTGTTTTATACTTCTTTTAAGTCTTTGAACTATTTTTACAAATGGTTTTCCTATAACAGGTATTTTCAAAATTGCTTTTTTAGCAGATACACTTGGTTTTGTATAGCTTTTTTTAGTCCTAATTTTACTTAGCATCATACTTAAGCCACCAATGTTTTTAGAAATACTCATCTCATTGTCGTTTAATATAACTGTTAAGCTAGTTTGGCTATATCCGGCATCATTTAATGCTTCAAGTGCCATTCCGCCTGTTAATGCACCATCACCAATAACTGCAATAACATGATTTTTCTTACCTTCTATATCTCTTGCTCTTGCCATACCTAATGCTGCAGAAATAGATGTACTACTATGTCCAGTATTAAAACAATCTGTTTCAGATTCTTTAGTTTTTGGAAAACCTGCTATTCCATCTAATTTTCTTAGTGTTTTCATTTGCTCTTTTCTTCCAGTTAAAATCTTATGCACATAGGTTTGATGTCCTACATCCCATACTATTTTGTCTTCTGGCAAATCAAACACACTATGTAGTGCAATTGTTAATTCAACAACACCCAAATTAGAGGCTAAATGTCCTCCATTTTCTGATACTATTTCTAATATATATTTTCTTAAATCATCTGCTAGTTCTTTTTTCTCTTCTACTGTTAATTTTTTTACATCTTCAGATGAATTTACTTTCTCTAACATTTTTATCACCTTTGCCGGGATTAGGGAACGGTCCTCTAAATCCCTGTTTTTAGGGATTTAGGGACGGACCTCCAATCCAATTTATTAAGTGGGATTAAGGGACGATCTTTTAATCCCTTCGAATGGGATTTTTGGACATTCCTTGATCCTTTTATATAGTGGCTATATTTTATCATAGTTTTTGTTCAATTTAAAGCCTATATCCATAAAAGTTAACAAAAATTAAAAGAAAGCCAACATAGCTTTGGCTTTCTCCGAACTTTTAGTAACTGCTATTTGTCTGATTTCTACAAATCTGAATTAAAATAACTGCAATTCCTAGCAGACAACCTTCTGTGCTTGAAAATATGGCACTAAAAATAGTCAAAAATAATCCTAATACTGCTATCATGATAAGTCCTCCTGTAAAAAACAATTTTGTTAATAACTAATATAATTATATCACATTTCACATAAAAAATCAAAAAATCGAGGACTGTCTTAACTCTAAAGATTAAATAGTTATACTTTTTGCTTATAATTTGAGATTTTATTTTTTTGAATTTTTGGACTAAAAG
>CALXCG010000073.1 GCA_944386745.1 uncultured Clostridia bacterium
GTAATATAATTCTAAAATAAGAAGAAATGTAATTACATTTTTTCGCCTATAAAACACTTTTAGGAAGTGATTTTAAATGAAAAAAATTTTATTCAAAGGCTGTGGAACAGCTATCAGTACACCTTTTGACGAAAATGGTGTAAACTTAAAAGAATTTGAAAATCTTATTGAAGATCAGATTCAAAAAAATGTAGATGCAATAATTGTATGTGGTACAACAGGTGAATCATCTACTATGACTACTGAAGAAAAAAAACAAGCAATCGACTGTGCAGTAAAAACTGCAAATGGAAGAATTCCTATCATTGCAGGTACTGGTGGAAATAACACAAAACAGGTTATTGAAAATTCAAAATTAGCTGAAAGTTTAGGAGTTGATGGACTTTTAATTGTTACTCCTTATTACAACAAATGCACACAAAAAGGGTTAGTTGAACATTATAAAGTAATTGCACAAAGTGTTTCTTTACCAATTATTTTATACAGTGTACCTAGTAGAACTGGTGTTAATATTGAACCTAAAACTTGTTTAGAACTTTCAAAAATCGAAAATATTGTTGCAATTAAAGAAGCAAGTGGAAATATATCACAAGTAGCTGAAATTGCTCATCTTTGTGGTAATAACTTGCATATTTATTCTGGAAATGATGACCAAATTATACCTATTTTATCACTTGGTGGTTTAGGTGTTATTTCTGTTTTATCTAATGTAAAACCAGAATACACTCACAATATTGTTCAAAATTTCTTTGATGGAAATATTGAAAAAGCAACAAAAATGCAATTAGATGCTTTACCTTTAATTAAGGCTTTATTCTCAGAAGTGAACCCTATTCCTGTTAAAGCTGCTCTTAATATTCAAGGCTATAACTTTGGAATTCCTAGACTTCCTCTTACTCCTATGACTGATGAAAAAATTGAAATTTTGAAACAAGAATTGAATAGTTTAGACTAGTTTCATTTATATAATTTATTTTATATGAATTCAAACTTTATTATTTTTATATTCTATAAAATTTAATAATATATATTAGAAAGAAAGGAAAATTAATTATGTTAGAAGTTTTAGTAAATGGTTGTAATGGAAAAATGGGACAAGTGGTTTGTGATTTAATTGAGCAAAACGAAAATTTAGTTTTAAAAGCTGGATTTGATAAAAATATTACAGGTGAATTTGCTTTTCCTGTTTTTGATAAAATTGAAGATATTAAAGAAAAACCAGATGTTATTATAGATTTCTCTATTCCTATTGCAACTTTAAATATATTAGAATATGCAAGTAAAAATAATGTACCAATTGTAATAGCAACTACTGGATTTACAAAAGAGCAAGAAGAAAAAATCAAAGAATATAGCAAAATTATTCCAATTTTTAAATCTGCTAATATGTCTTTTGATATTATGATTATGAAAAAATTAGTATCCTGGCTTGCACCTTTAATGAAAGATACTGATATAGAAATTATAGAAGCTCATCATAATAGAAAAATTGATAGTCCAAGTGGTACTGCTCAAATGTTAGCAGACTCTATAAATTCTGCATTAGGAAATACTCTTCATTGTGAATATAATAGACATGATAAACATGAAAAAAGAGATAAAAATGAAATTGGTATGTCTTCAATTCGTGGTGGCAATATTGTTGGAGAACATACTGTTCAATTTATTGGTGATTTTGAAACTTTTGAAATTAAACATACTAGTTACTCTAGAAATGTTTTTGCAGAAGGTAGTTTAAAAGCTGCTAACTTTATAGTCAATCAAAAACCTGGCCTTTATTGCATGGAAGATATGGCAAATGTTTAATACATTTTTTAAAAGCTCTTAATAATATTATTTAAGAGCTTTTTCTTTAATTATTTATGAATAGATAATATATCATTAATATTATTTCTAATATCGTTATTAATGGTAAGCCTATTACAAAATTCAATTTTTTAGTTTTATGCCTAAATGTATACATTCCTGCAATTGTTCCAATTCCACCACCAATTGCGGTTATTATAAATAATGTTTTTTCCGGTATTCTCCAACTTCCGTTTATTGCTTTTCTTTTGTCTAGCCACATTATTAGAAATCCTATTATATTTATGCTTATTAAATATATTATAATGTTTCTCATCGTAAATATTTCTTGCATTTATATTTTATATTCTCCCTCCTAAAAAACTAATTTTTCTTCTACCCAATTTGCAACATTATCGATTTTTAATCTTATTTGTTCCATTGTGTCTCTATCTCTTATTGTTACTGTATCATCTTCTAATGTATCAAAGTCAATTGTTACACAATATGGAGTTCCTATTTCATCTTCTCTTCTATATCTTTTTCCAATACTTCCTGCTTCATCATAGTCACACATAAATTTCTTTGATAATTTTGTATATACTTCTTTTGCTTTTTCTGACAATTTTTTTGATAATGGCAATACTGCAACTTTATATGGTGCTAATACTGGATGTAAATGTAATACAACTCTTGTATCATTTTCATCGATTTTTTCTTCATCATAACTATTGCATAAAAACGCTAAAGCTACTCTATCTGCTCCTAATGATGGTTCTATACAGTATGGAACATATTTTTCTCCAGTTTCCGCATCTGTATATGTAAAGTCCTCTTTTGATACTTTCATATGACTTTTTAAGTCAAAGTCTGTTCTGTCTGCAATTCCCCATAATTCTCCCCAACCAAATGGGAATGCAAATTCAATATCAGTTGTTGCATTACTATAATGCGATAATTCTTCTTTTGAATGGTCTCTTAGCCTAATATTTTCTTTTTTCATTCCTAGACTTAATAACCAATTTTCACAAAATTGCTTCCAATATTTGTGCCATTCTAAATCTGTTCCTGGTTTGCAGAAAAATTCTAATTCCATTTGTTCAAATTCTCTTGTTCTAAATGTGAAATTTCCTGGTGTTATTTCATTTCTAAATGCTTTACCAATTTGAGCAATACCCATTGGTATTTTTCTTCTTGTTGTTCTCATAACATTTTTGAAATTAACAAATATACCTTGTGCTGTCTCTGGTCTTAAATATATTTCAGAAGTTTTATCTTCTGTTACACCTTGAAATGTTTTAAACATCAAATTGAATTTTCTTATATCTGTAAAGTTTGTTTTTCCACAATTTGGACATGGTATCTTGTTTTCGTTTATAAAGTTAATTAATTCTTCATCAGACATTCCATCTGCTATCATATCTTTTCCTTGTTCATGTGCCCACTCTTCTATTAATTTATCTGCTCTATGTCTTGTTTTACATTCTTTACAATCAATTAATGGATCTGAAAATCCTCCAACATGTCCTGATGCTACCCAAGTAGTTGGATTCATTAATATTGCTGCATCTAGTCCTACATTGTATTCATTTTCTTGTATAAATTTTCTTCTCCATGCTTCTTTTACATTATTTTTTAGTTCAACTCCTAATGGTCCATAGTCCCAAGTATTTGCTAGTCCTCCATAAATTTCTGACCCTGGATAAATGTATCCTCTGTTTTTACATAGTGCAACTAGTGTGTCCATTGATTTTAACATAAAAATTCCTCCCTTTAATTTTATTTGCTAATATATGAAAGTTAAAAAAACTTTCATACCTAGCTTATTATTACACTTAGCTAGGGACGAAAGTTATATTCCGCGTTTCCACCCTAATTCTTAAAACTTAGATTAATATTAAAATTAATTGAAGTTTTAAGCACCTTAATTTGGTATGTTACTCCAAAGCTCCCCATATGCATTTATTATTGGTATTCCACCATCACCAATTCTCTAGAAATAAATGTTATCATATTTTTTCTTTTTCACAGTAACTATTTTGTTGGTACTATTATATTCTCTTGTTTTGGAAATGTCAATGCCCTATTTTATATTTTTAGTAATTTCAAAATCATATGCATTTGCATAATCAAATGTTGCACTGCTATTTAGTTGCATGCTTTCTCCTGGCTTTATCTCTCCTATATATCCTCCTACTGTTATTATTTCATTTCCGTTTTTATCTATTACTTTTATATTTATTGGATATCCCCCTCTTGTTTCTTCTGTATTATTTGTTATTGTTCCTAATAATATTGTCATATTATCTTTTTCTGTTAATTGAAAATTACTGATTGTTAATCCATCAAATGTTTTCGTTTCATGTAATTTTTCACTTTCATTTAACCTTGTTCCATCTTCTAATACATTTACATATTCTTCTTCTATTTGGTTTGTTTCATTTTCTGTTTCATCTTCCTCGTTGTTTTTTATAATCGCTAGTATTGATATAATAATTACTGATATGATAATTAATATTAGTATCATTTTTTTCTCATTTGCTTTCATTTCAATTTTCCTCCTTTGAATTTAAAATATTCTACATAAATTAACTTTTTTTATTAGAAGTTTCTTGGTGTCGCTGTTCCTCCTGTACAAGTAGCAGTAGCCCCATCCTCATTATACGCAACATAATATTGTGTTGAATCAGACTTCATGGTTCCTGCACTCATATTAAAAGTTGCTCCAGAATAATTATGGAAACATGTTCTAGCTCCTTTTATTGTTCCGCCTCTCATATAGAATATACCATAATTTTTCACTACTGGGCTATATACTGTACCTGTAACCGTTCCATTCACAAAGGTTACCGTTGAATCTGGCTCATTATAGATGGTTGCAAAGCTCGCTGTACATGTAATTGTTGGATTTCCTTGAATTGTTAAATTTGCCCAGTTAATAATTGTATTCGTATTTGTCGTCGTAATACTTCCACCATTTACAATAGCATTTCCACCAGTTACAAGTAATTGTCCTTTTACTACTACACTGTTTAATGTGAAATTTGCCCCTTCTGTTTCTATGGCAAATTCACTTGTATTTATCGTTCCTCCATTAACAGTAACTGTTCCTTGAGAAGTAATTTTTCCATTTAAAGTTTTTCCGGTTAATTCTAATTGTACATTTTTACTACTATCAATCCATACATCTTCTGTGCTATTTTGTAATACTGTAACAACTGTTTTGGTATTAGCTGGTACTGCATCAATAGCCGCTTGTATACTTGTATAGTCATTTGAACCAATTCTAGCAATTCCCAATAATGTTTTTTGCGTTATACTTCCTGTTGTTACTGGGTTTCCAGCATTATCTACAACCTTCATTTTTAATGTATAATTCGTGTTATTTGTTAATCCTGTAAATGTATAACTATTACTTGTTTGTCCATTACTTGGTAACCAAGTTGCACCATTATCTTTACTAAAATAATATTTAGCTACTCCACTGCTTCCATTTGTACTGGTTGCAGCTGCGTCTGATGTAGAACCTGTTAAGGTAATTGTATTTGTTCCACTCGTAGCAGTAGGTGTAAAATTATTAGGTGCTAGTTTATCAATTTTTGTTACATTTCCTGTTGCTACCGCTCCAATTTGTCCTGTACTATCCTTTAATCTTGCATAAATTGCTCCGTTTGTACTCATTACTATTCCTGTCGTATATGGTGTCCATTTACTTCCATCTGTACTATATTCTAAATTATATCCACTTTCTTTATTTGTTATACTTACTGTTACATTTCCATTTGTCCATCCACTTGGGTTATATCCAAATGAAATACTTGCTGTTCCTCCTGGTACCTCTCCCGTTACTTGTTCTATAGCTTCTGTTATTACTTCATTTCCAGCATTATCTATAGCTTTCATTTTTATGGTATACTTTTGTCCTTGTGTTAAATTGGTAAAATTATATGTTGTTTCTAATTTATTTTCATTTGATACCCAAGTTGTCCCATTATCTTTACTAAAATAATATTCTTTTACCCCACTTTTTCCATCTGTTTCTGTTTTTTCTTGATCATCTGTCTCTCCTTTTACTGTTATACTATTGGTTGTACTTTCTTGTACATTTACACTAAAGATTTTTGGGCTTAATCTATCTATATTTTCAATATCTAATACGGCATATCCTTTTATTTCATCTAATGTTGTAACTCCTCTTGCTGTTATCTGTGTATTGTTCTCTATTCTTATTGCACCTTCATATTTTTCCCATTCTTTTCCGTCTTCAGTATATTCAATTATATAGCCCTCTTTTGTTTCTATTTGTACTTCAACTGCTCCATTTGTCCATTCACTTGGCTCTAATATAAATTTTATATCACCATCTACTAAATCTGGTAATTGGCTTTCTCCTTGTATTCCTTTATATTCTACTCCATTCATTGTCACATCAAATACATATCCTTCTTCTGTTATAACTCTGATTGTCGATTCACTTTTTCTTATTATTTCTGTTTCTTCTCCTTGAAACTTTTTATTATTTCTTATTTCTGTTTCATATCTATCCATTAATTCTTTCGTCGATAATTTTTCTATATTTTTATCTATCTCTAGAGCTGCTCTTATCATATCTAATTCTTCTTTATATTCTGCTATTTCATTTTGTCTTTTTGCATCATTTGCTCTTGTTAGTATTCCATTTTCTCCTGTTAGAGTGGCAATTGATACTGCTGCTAAAATTAATAATACAA
>CALXCG010000074.1 GCA_944386745.1 uncultured Clostridia bacterium
AATAGACAGTTACCATATATTACCAGTAAAAATATGAAATGCTGATTATAAAATTTGATTTACTCTTTTTTTCTGTAATATTATATAAGCTATTGTAAATTAAATAATAAAATGATATAATGTCAAAGAACTAAAATTAGGAAATTGGAAATAAGCATTTTAAATAATAATATATATAAAATGCTAAAGCTAATTTTCTTTTTAAATAATTAGGGTGTGTCCCTTTTGAACAAAAAATGTTCAATTTGGCATGTCCCCAAAGGAGGAAAAGATGGGATTAAAACTTAAAAATGTTTCTAAGAAGTTTGTAGGAAAACAAGCAGTAGATAACATCTCATTTGAAGTGGACAAACCTAGTGTGTTTGGGTTACTTGGTACAAATGGGGCTGGAAAAACTACTACAATTAGAATGCTTCTTGGAATTATTAAAAAAGATACAGGTGAAATAACTTGGAATGGAAAAAAGGTAGAAAGGAAAAGTGTTAATTTTGGATATTTACCAGAAGAAAGAGGTGTATATCCAAAAACGAAAATATATGACCAATTAATGTATTTTGCAAAGCTAAAAGGTATGAGCAGGAAAGATGCAGATGAAGCAATAAAAAAATGGGCAAAGGTTTTAAAAGTAGAAGAATATATTCAGATGCCAGCAGAAAAATTATCAAAGGGAAATCAACAAAAAATACAATTTATGACTGCAATTATACATGACCCTGAATTAATTGTACTTGATGAACCTTTTAGTGGATTAGACCCTGTTAATACTGAAATATTAAAAAATATTATAATTGATTTAGTTAAAGAAGGAAAATATATTATAATGTCAAGCCATCAAATGGCTTCAATAGAAGAGTTTTGTACAGATATTTTAATATTGAATAAAGGAAAAACTGTTTTGAAAGGTAATTTGAAGGAAATTAAAGAAGGATACAAGGCTAATAGATTAGAAATTTCAACTGATAAAAATATTGATGAATATATTAAGAATTTTAATATGGATATTGAATTTTCTAAGAATAATGAGTATTCAGTTAAGATTGATTCTGAAGAAAATGCTCATAAATTGTTGGAGAAATTGATTGGTGATCATATTGTTGTGAATAAGTTTGAGATTAAGAAGCCAACTCTTAATGATATTTTTATAGAGAAGGTAGGCTAATTTTAAAGCTAATTAACATCTTGCGTCGTTAAACTTCATTTGAATTTAATCAACGTACAAAAAGTATGTCTCATAAATTTCAAATTTGTTTGCCTAGCAATATATCAATTATCTTTAAAATTACGAGATTTAATGAAAGGAATGTAAGAAAATGAGAGATTTAAGAACAGTAATCGCTTTTACAATTAAGGATATGGCAAAAAGAAAATCCTTTATTGTTTCAACTTTGATTATTTTAATATTAATAGTTATAGGATTTAATATTCCAAATATAATAGGTGCATTTACAGGAGATGGGGAAAATTTAGGAGAAGAAAAAATATTAATAGTTGATAGTACAAATTTATTTGAAGGAACATTGCAAACTTTAAACCAAATGGATTTAGGTTATACATTTCAAATTGCCAATAATGACGTTTCTTTTGATGATATAAAAACTAGGATAGAAGATAAAGATATCAATAAGGCAATCATTGTAGAACAAAAAGATGATGGAACTTACAAATTAAGATATATAGTAGAAAATATGACACAAGTGACATCTGCTCCAGAGAATTTGGTTAATGCAATAAATGCAGTTTATACAAATTTACAAATTTCAAAATTGGGTTTAACACAAGAACAAATAGCAAGTTTGACTCCTAATTTTGAATTTACGATAGAACAAACAGAGGAGCAAGAAGTAAGTGGAAACTTAGGTGTAATAATGTTATTATCAATTGTATTATTCTATGCAATATACTTCTGCGCATATCAAGTATCAAGTTCAATTACTACAGAAAAAACTTCAAAAATAATGGAAACATTAGTAACATCTACTTCACCAAGAACAATTGTATTAGGAAAAACTATTGGAATCGGAATTGTTGGATTAATACAAATATGTGTTATAGTTGCAACAGCTTTGATATCTGCCAAAGTGTTTTTAGAACCAGAAGTGTTGGATGCTGTTTTAGATATGTCTAAATTTACACCATATCTTGCAGTCATTACAATTGTATATTTTATCTTAGGATATTTTGCATATGCTTTACTATATGCTTTAACTGGTTCAACAGTAAGCAAACCAGAAGATATACAATCTGCCAATACACCTGTTGCTATACTTGCAGTAATTGGATTTTACTTATCATATTTTACAATGATGAATCCAACAAGTGAATTAAATCAATTTGCTGCAATATTCCCAATTTCATCACCATTTTGTATGCCATTTAGAATTATGATGGGAGTTGCATCAAATTCAGAAATTGTATTGTCAATTATCGTATTGATTGTTACAATTTTGGTTATTGCAAAGGTTGCAATTAAGATTTATTCAAATGCTATATTGAATTATGGAACTAAGATGACATTTAAAGATATTGTAAAAGTTTATAGAGATAAAAATAACTAATTTTTTGAAATCAATTATTAATGGGATATTTTAAAAGAACTGAGAATAAATATTTGAGGTTCTTTTCTTTTTTTCTAAAAAGACCTTGACAGTTTACGATAATAAAGATAAAATATAATAGGTAGGAAAAAATATATGAAAAGATAATTAATATATATTTTATTCGAACATTGAAAATTAAATAAGAAAGAGGTGTATAATTATGACAATCGTAATTATTATCGTCTCTGTCGTAATCTCATTTGCAATTGGAGTGCCAGTAGGAATGGCATATAGAAAAAAAGTTGCAGAATCTAAAATTCAAGGTGCAGAAAATGAAGCAAAAAGATTAGTTGATTTAGCTAAAATAGAAGCAGAAAATTTGAAAAAAGAAGAAATTTTTAAAGCTAAAGAAGAAATAATGAATAGCAGAAAAGAGTTAGATCAAGAGATTAAAGAAAGAAGAGGCGAAGTACAAAAACAAGAGTCAAGATTAATTCAAAAAGAAGAAAACTTAGAAAGACGTTCAGAAAATTTTGAGAAAAAAGAAAGAGAGATTGAAAGAGAATTACAAGACATTGAAAATCAAAAAGAAGAAATCAAAAAACTTCATGACCAGGAAGTAATTGAACTTCAAAAAATAGCATCTCTAACAAGAGAAGAAGCTAAAAAGAAGCTATTATCTGAAATGGATAAACAATTAACTGCTGAAAAAGCAGCTTTGATTAGAGAAAAAGAGCAACAAGCAAAAGAAACAGCAATCAAGCAAGCTAAAGAAATTTTGTGTTATTCAATTCAAAAATGTGCAGCAGACCATTCTCAAGAAACAACAGTGTCAATAGTTTCATTACCTAATGATGATATGAAAGGAAGAATTATTGGTAGAGAAGGAAGAAATATAAAAGCTCTAGAAACATTAACAGGAATCGATTTAATAATTGATGATACACCTGAAGCTGTAGTATTATCTGGATTTGACCCACTAAGAAGAGAAGTCGCTAAAATTGCTTTGGAAAAATTAATTGATGATGGAAGAATTCATCCAGCCAAAATTGAAGAAATGGTAGAAAAGGCCAAAGAAGAAGTAGAAAATACTATAAAAGAAGAAGGAGAAAGAGCAGTTTTAGAAACTGGAGTAATTGGACTTCATCCGGACATTGTTAAATTATTAGGAAAACTAAAATATAGGACAAGTTATGGACAAAATGTTTTGAATCATTCTATTGAAGTTTCTAATTTAGCAAGAATTATGGCAGATGAGTTAGGGTTAGATCCTAAACTTGCAAGACGTGCAGGATTATTACATGATATTGGAAAAGCTCTAGACCACGACATGGAAGGAACTCATGTTGAAATTGGAGTAGAGGTTTTAAAGAAATATAAAGAAAATCCACTTGTAATAAATGCTGTTGAGGCACACCATGGAGATGTAGAACCTCAAACACTAGAAGCAGTTTTGGTACAAGCAGCAGATGCAATATCAGCTTCAAGACCTGGTGCAAGAAGAGAGACTTTAGAGGCATATATCAAAAGATTACAAAATCTTGAAGAAATTGCAGATTCTTTCGACGGAGTTGAGAAATCATTTGCAATTCAAGCAGGTCGTGAGGTTAGAATTATTGTAAAACCTGATAAGATATCTGATGACCAAATGACAATACTTGCAAGAGATGTTTCAAAGAGAATTGAAGATGAAATGGATTATCCAGGTCAAATAAAAGTTAATGTAATTCGTGAAACTAGAGTTGCAGATTATGCAAAATAGATTATATTAAATAAAATATCGAGCGTTGTTAAACTAGAAAGTTGTAGTGTGAAAGCTACAGCTTTTATTTTTTTGGCTTTATTAATGTAAAGATAATTTTAAAGCAAACTTAGATTAAACTATTTGAAAATTTGTTTAATAAATATTATTATGTTAAATATCTTGAAAATAAATGAGAAGAATAGTAAAATATAAATAGTTCATAGATATGACTATAAAATATGAAAGGATAGGGAAAACATGAAAGTAGATAAGGATTTACTATTTGACAAAAACAGTTTAAGCGAATATTATATGATTAACGCTAACACTGGAGCAAAATTTACTATTCATATAACTCAGAAAATTTTTTGTCTGTGTCCGGATAATGTTACAGAAGGTGATGCAAAAAGAGCAGAAGCAGATAATATGGATATTTGGAGATATGTGGGAAAAAATGTAGACGATACCGATATGAATATTTTTAGAATATTTGTTGAAGAATATGTGTCTAATAGATTTTCTGTTAATATAATTAAATAACCCTATCTATGAACTTTTAAGCCAGTTTTGAATTCAAAGCTGGCTTAAACTAATTAAAGTTTAAAAATATATTAATTCCAGAAAAATAATATTATGTAAAACAGCTTGAAAAAGTAGTAAAAAAATGGTAAAATATAAATAGTTCATAGATATGACAAGTATAAGAATTGATAGGGAGGCTTTTTTTATGTATTATGCAGATCAGAATATACTTGTTGATTCAAGTAACAGCGGTAACACTTATATCATAGATCTTGACACTGGATTTAAGGCTGAATATAGTGTGCATGGAAATAACATACACTGTTGGCCAGAAAAAATAAAACGACCAGATATTGAGAAAGCAAGGCTAGAAGATAAAATGGACATTTCAAAGCTAAGTTACAAGTATAAAAATTTTGCTTGTAAGGAGGTAAAAGATATCTGTGACAAAATAGAGATTTTTTTGAGGTTTACAATGTATCCTACAAAAAATATCCAACAAGTTTTTTTCAATTTTATATAATAACTAATTTAACCCTATCTATGAACAATAAGTCAGTTTTGGATTCAAAGCTGGCTTTTGAAATTGTTTTTTGCTTGCATAAAAGAAAATGTTATAGTATTATAAAATAGAAAAATTAAAATGATATGCTAAGAGAAGTTAAAGTGCTTAAAAAATAATTACAATTTAGAAAGACTAACTATTAATTGTCAATAGTTTTTCGGAAAAATTTTTAAGTAATTTTGTTAGATAAAAAATTGCATTA
>CALXCG010000075.1 GCA_944386745.1 uncultured Clostridia bacterium
TATACTATTTTGGATTTTAACAGGTTTTATTATTTTATCTCGTACCTTTACATTTAATAATGGAGAAATCCGAATATTCATGTTTATTGCAATACTATTAGGTGTGATTTTTTATATGACTTTAGTAAGTTCATATGTTATAAAGATTAATGTTACAATAATAAATTTTATAAAAAATATAATTCAAAAAATATTCAATATTTTAATTACACCATTTAAATGGATATATAAACTTGTGAAAAGAATTTTATATAAGCCTTTAAATTTTGTTAAAAAATTAATTATTAAATCAGGAGATAATCTAAATTCTAAAAAAGATAATTTTATCAAAATTCTACAAAAAAATCTGAATTTAAACAAAGAAAAACATCTTTCAAGATAAAATATAATTTTTTTGTACAAAAAAGGAAAATATTATAAAAATCTTAAAAGAAAAGAAGGATTTGAGACAAATTTGTAGAATAATATATTTATAGGAAATTCGTAAATTTGGAGATATATTACTTATGAAAAAGAAAAAATTATTGAAAAGATTAATTATTTTATTGATAGCTATTTATTTTATATTTACTTTGGTAAATCAACAAAAAACATTAAATCAATATAGCAGAAATAGTGAAGAATTAAATACACAAATTGCAGATGCTGAAGAAGAAAAAGAAGAATTAACTAAACAAAAAGATAACGTTGATTCTTTAGAATTTATCGAACAAACTGCAAGAGAAAAATTGGATATGTATTATCCTAATGAAAGAGTATATGTAGATCAAGGAATGTAATCTTTTTAGATTATTTTCCTTTTTTTGGTAAAAATTGTTTCTTTTTTTAAAAATATGTGTTATAATAATATTGTTATATTATTTCGTTACAAATTCCCAATACAATTTCAAAATTTAATATAATTAAAATAAAATATAAAAAATAGGAGGATAGTATGTCAAAATTAGAAGATTTAACATTAACAGAATTAAAAGAATTAGCCAAAAAGAACAACATAAAAAACATTTCAAAATTAAAAAAGGATGAATTAATTACTGTATTAGAGCAAGTAATTAATTTTGAAGATACTAAAGATGAAGTTAAGACTGAAACGAAAGAAGAAAAACAAAATATAATGAGTGATTATGAAGAAGATGAAAATAAGCATGAAAGACAATATGATGAAAATGGAGAACCTATTGTTGATTATAAATTAACAAATGAAGGTGACGAAATAGTAGAGGGAATTTTAGATATTTTACCAGATGGATATGGATTTTTAAGAGGCGAAAACTTCTTATCAAGTGAAAAAGATGTATATATATCTATGGTACAAATTAGAAGATTTAGATTAGATACAGGAGATGTAATTAAAGGTATCTCTAGATTTCGTGAGGGAGAAAAATTTCCATCTTTAATTTTTGTTGGAGAAGTAAATGGTGAACATCCAGAAAAAGCAATGAAAAGAAAAAGATTTGATGAATTAACACCAATTTATCCAAATGAAAGATTAAAATTGGAAACAACATCAAATGAAATTGCAACAAGAATTATTGATTTAATGTGCCCAATTGGAAAAGGACAAAGAGGTATGATTGTTGCTCCACCAAAAGTAGGAAAAACAACTTTATTAAAGAAAGTTGCAAATGCAATTAGTACAAATAATCCAGAAGTTGAATTAATAGTGTTACTTATAGATGAAAGACCAGAAGAAGTAACAGATATGAAACGTTCAATAAAAGGACAAGTTATACATTCTACATTTGATGAATTACCAGAACATCATGTAAAAGTTGCAGAAATGGTATTGGAAAGAGCTAAAAGATTAATAGAACAAGGAAAAGATGTTGTAATATTATTAGATAGTATTACGAGACTAACAAGAGCATATAACTTGGTTATTCCATCATCAGGAAGAACTTTATCAGGAGGTATTGATCCTGCAGCATTGCATAAACCTAAAAAATTCTTCGGAGCTGCTAGAAACATTGAATTTGGTGGGAGTTTAACAATTTTAGCAACAGCTTTAATTGATACAGGAAGTAGAATGGATGACGTTATATTTGAAGAATTTAAAGGTACTGGTAACATGGAAGTTCACTTGGATAGAAAATTGTCTGAAAGAAGAATATTCCCAGCTATTGATATTAATAAATCTGGAACTAGAAGAGAAGATTTATTACTAACACCAAAGGAAAGAGAAACAGTATTTGCTTTAAGAAAAGCTATGAATAGTTTACCTGTTGCAGATGTTACAGAACAAGTTATTAGTCAAATGACTCAAACTAAGAATAATGAAGAGTTTGTTGATAAGATGGATAATTATTTGAGAAGATTTAAATAGTTTTGATTGAAAAATAAAAAATACCACTTTTAAGTGGTGTTGAAATAAAAAATAGTTAAATGGCCTTAAGTATGATGCTAACACATAGCACTTACCTAGATTATGGCATACAAAAAGGACTTACTGTTTAACTATATTCAGTTTAACATTTTCAGAATGAAAAGTCAATAGAAATGATGAAGAAATTTAACATTTATTGTAAAAAGAATTGATGTAATTACTAAGGGATTATGCTATTATATAGCATTTACCGAGATAATGGAATCTTACTTAGATTTACTGTTACATCAATTCTTTTTATAGTATATGCAGATTATATCTTTTTAATCTTATTTTCGAATTTTTTCTTTGGAAAAATGAGATGTATACTTCCAGATTCATCTATATACATATTAAGCATATTAATTCTCCATTCTTTTTCCATATTTTAACAAATATTATTAAAAATTTCAATAGTTTTACAAACATTTTTTTGTTCAAATACTAAATGAATAAAAAACGAATAAAAGGTAAAGAATAATAAAAAATCAAATATGGTCTGTCCCTTTTGTTTCATTTTGAAACGATTTGGCACGTCCCCAATGAGGTGAAAATATGAATTCATTATGGTTAAATGAAAAGGCAAAAGAAAACTTTCCTAAATTAGAAAAAGATTTAGAAACTCAAGTATGTATAATAGGAGCTGGGATTTTTGGAATTAACACTGCATATTATTTAACACAAAAAGGATATAATGTAACAATACTTGAAAGAGATAAAATTGCAAATAGAGTTACAGGACATACAACTGCCAAAATTACAAGCCAGCATGGTTTAATTTATCATTATTTATTAAAACAATATGGAAAAGAATTTGCAAGAAAATATTATTTAGCAAATCAAAAATCTATACAAGAAATTGAAAAGATAATTACTCAAAATCAAATAGCTTGTGATTTTGAAAGACAAAATAGTTGTGTTTATACAACAAATAAATCAGAATCTGATAAGATAAATGAAGAATTACATGCATTAAAAGAATTGGACATTGAAGCTTCAAAAATAGAAGAAGCACCATTACCTTTTGAAATTGTTTCAGCTATTGAATTCAAAAATCAAGCACAATTTAATCCTATTAAATATATAGATGGCTTAGTTGAACAGATTACAGATGCTAAAGGAAAGATATTTGAAAATACAACATGTTATGATATTAAAAGAGATGGAGATAGTTATATATGTTATACAGAAGGGAATACGGTAAAAGCAAAATATGTTGTACTTGCAAGCCATTATCCATTTATAAATTTTCCTGGAGTATATTTTGCAAAGATGTACCAAAGTTCATCTTATGTTATTGGGATAGATACTAAATCAGAACTTTTTGATGGTATGTATATAAATATTCAATCTCCAATTTACTCTTTTAGAACAGCTAAAGATGGAGACAAAAGGATTCTTTTGCTAGGTGGTGGAGACCATAAAACTGGAGAAAATATATGTTATAAAGATAGTTATGGATTATTAGAAGAAAAAGCAAAACAGTGGTATCCAAATTGTGAAATAAAATATAGTTGGAGTACAAGAGATTGTATAACTTTAGATAAAATTCCATATATAGGTGAGTTTTCAAATACTTTGCCTAATATGTATGTAGGGACAGGATTTAATAAGTGGGGAATGACTTCTTCAAATGTTGCAGCTAGAATTGTTACTGATAAAATTGTTGGAAAAGAAAATGAGTATAGTGAAGTTTTTGAAGCAACACGTTTAAATCCAATAGTAAATAAAGATGAAGTTAAAAATATGGTTAGTCAAACAGTAAAATCACTTGTTGTAGAACGAATTGAAAAGCCTGAAAAAGTGCTAAATGATGAGATAAGTCTTGGTGATATAAAGCAAGAAACTGGACAAATAATTGAATTTAATGGAGAAAAGGTTGGAGTATATAAAGATATTGAAGGGAAAATATTTGCGGTAAAACCAGTATGTACTCATTTAGGTTGTATTTTGAATTGGAATGATGCTGATAAGACTTGGGATTGTCCATGTCATGGTTCGAGATTTGATTATACCGGTAAGAATATATATAATCCTGCTTTAAAGGATTTAGAGAAAGTAGAGTTATAATTTTATAAAATAAAAAATGCAAATTGCCATTATTTATGAAAAAGTCGTAAGAAAAACTTGCAAATTTGTCCCAAAAGTCCTCGTAAAAACTTGCATAATCGAGTAGAGGATAACACTTAGTGTGTTTTTCCCCTCTCACACCACCACTCAAGCGGTTCTCGCAAGTGGCGGTTCAATTTATATTAAATATGAACTTTTTCATATTGGTCTAGTAGAAATACTAGACCTCTTTTTCTTAACCTCTCTATATTAATCGCAAATTTTAACCAATCGGTCTTACAAATTAGTTGATATCCTTTTCTTGAACAAGCTATATTATGAGCTAATTCTGTTTCTATTCCTAGTTGTTCTAGTGCTTTTTGCCTTTTGCCTATCTTTTTCCACTGTTTCCAGATTATTACTCTTATTCTTGTTCTTAGATGTTCATCAATTTCTTTTATTTTGTTTTTCATATTTGCTATTCTAAAGTAGTTTATCCAACCTCTTATCAAGTAATTTATTTTCTTTATTCTGTTATCTAGACTTATACTCCAGCTTCTGTCTGTTAGTTGCTTTAGTTTTCTTATCAACTTTTGATATGATTTTAGATGTGGCTTGGGTTTCCATTTTCCACTTTTTGACATCCAAAAGCTAAATCCTAAGTATTTTGTTTTGGTTGGTCTTGTTATTTTGCTTTTCTCTGCATTTACTTTTAACCCTAGTTTCTTCTCAATAAATTTTGTTATTGATGCTAAAACTCGGTTTGCTGCTTTTTCACTTTTAACAAGTATTATACAATCATCTGCATACCTTACAAAGTTTAGTCCTCTTTCCTCTAATTCCTTATCAAGTTCATTTAACATTATATTGCTTAGTAATGGACTTAGGTTTCCTCCTTGTGGTGTTCCAACTTCTGTAGCTTTTACTATCCCATTTT
>CALXCG010000076.1 GCA_944386745.1 uncultured Clostridia bacterium
AATTTAAAAAAATTTTATATAAATGAAGATAATGAAAAGCGTGAATGGATTAAAGGATATAATTATGGTTATTTATCAAATTGTAATTTTGTTTATTGGAGAAGCAAAAACTCAATGGATATCCATATGGCCGTAAGTAATGATTCTATTTTAGGATATAATTTATACTTGAATGAAAGTTCTAGTTTAATTAATTATGGAATATTAGCGAATGTTTCTTATATGTATAATTATGAAGGAGCAGAAAATGAAGGATATTATTGGGTAGATAGTTATGATCAAAGTTTAATCGAATTCATTCCACCAGAACCACAAAAGAGGGGTATACATTTGGAGGATGGTATAAAGAAAAGGAATGTATCAATGAATGGAACTTTGAAGTTGATATAACGAAAGAAGAAATATATCCTTCAACAATTTCTCGATTTGAAGAATACCCGGGTACTTATTTATATGCGAAATGGAATGAAGCGAATTGAAAATGTTTTAAAATAGCAAAAATTTTAATGATAATTTTAATTTTATATTGAAAGGGAAAAAGAAAGGAAATAAAAAATGAAAAAGAAAATGATAATGTTAATAAGTTTGTGTGCATTAGGAACATTAACATCCTGTAGCGATGGAAAACTTCCAGAATATGAAAGTACCTATTTTAAATATGCAGTAAAAACAGAAGATGATGGAAGTAAAGTAGGATATTTAACAGGATTTACTGAATTAGGATTAGAACAAACCCATTTAATCTTACCAGAAGAATTGGATGGAATAAAAATAAGGGGATTTGGGTATGACTATTCAAAACCATTTTTTGTTGGAACTATTTTTGTAGGTCCAGGTACATTTGTTAGTTCCAATCTTAAAAAGTTATATATTAATTATGATAATGCAGATCGAGAATGGAGATACGATTATAATTATATTCAATTACCCAATTGTTACTCTATTCATTGGAAAGGAGAAGAATCTTTATATATTATCGTTCCGGTAAAACAAGGCTTAATTTATGGATATAATCTTTATTTAAAAAATCGTTATAATCATGGAATATTAGCGAATGTTTCTTATATGTATAATTATGAAGGAGCAGAAAATGAAGGATATTATTGGGTAGATAATTATAATCAAAGTTTAATTGAATTCATTCCACCAGAACCACAAAGAGAGGGATATACATTTGAGGGATGGTATAAAGAAGAGGAATGTATCAATGAATGGGACTTTGATGTTGACATAACGAAAGAAGAAATTCGTCTTTCAACAATTTCTCGATTTGAAGAATATCCTGGTACTTATTTATATGCGAAATGGAATGAAGTAAATTAAATATATTTTAAAATAACAAAAATTTTAATGATAATTTTAATTTTATATTGAAAGGGAAAAAGAATATGAAAAAATATATCAAAAAGTTATTAATTCCTATTTTATTTGTTTTATTAGTTATTATTTTTCTTCCACAAAAATTATTTGTTACGCATGCACAAACACAGGAATTTGATGAAACATTTTTTAGCAAAGCAAATACTTATGATGCTATCATCACCAAAGAAATGATACAAACGGATACTGATTTTATTACTTATGATAGTATTCGTTATGATACCTATTCTAGAAATTCAAATCAAGTTTCTGATGAAGATCCACAAGTAACTTTTATTACCCATGGTTTAAATGGGAAAGCGAGTCATTGGAGCAATGTTAATGAAGTTTTGACTCCTACAAAAAATTCTATCATTGATATTTTAACACAAATGACAGACTGTAATATTTATTTAGCTGTTTTTACAAATTGGAATTTTTTTGAATTATTTCAATTAGAAGATGATAATTATTCGTTTATGGATAAAGAACCTCTTGACAACAATAAAATTTTAGATAATTCTAAACATTCAATTGTTTTATTTCAAGCATTTTATCCAGACCAAACAAATGATTTTATTTATACGCAATTTAATATTTTAGTGAGTTCAATTTTATTAGATTTACAAGAACTGGATCCTGAAAATGAATTACCAAGAATTAATTTGATTGGTCATTCAAGAGGTGGTATTACAAATCTGCAATATGCTTTAGATCATCCTCAAATTGTGGATTCTATTTTTTCCTTAGGAACTCCTTATTTAGGAAGTACAATGGCTTCTATTGATAATTTTATTTTAGGAGGTCTTTTTACAGGAAATTCTGCTGGAGAAGATGATATTACAAATCCTGATATTTATCTTGGATATTTAAATCGCTGGAATCGTGATTATGATCTTTTATATTCTAACATTAATGTTCATGCGATAGGGGCATATAGTAGTTTGGATACATTACTCTATCAATTAATTTATTATATTTTTCATAATTATTTAAAAATTAATGATCCTAAATTAGAATTAGAAATTCAAATCCTATTAAAAGCGGTAAATCTTTATTTATCAAGAAAACTCATAGCTCTAAAAATAGTTGATAAACTTTCTCCAACTCTTAAGCAAGAATTAGCTAGTGGAATTTTGAATATTGTTTTTCGAAAATATCCTGAAATTCTACTCCAAACAGGAATTTTACAAGGATTAATATCCATATTAAACTTGATTTTTGACGAATTAAATTTTAATGTTGTTGCTTTATCTTATGATTTCTTAAATGATTTTTTAGTAGACCTACCTTCTCAATTAGGATATGATGGACAATCAATCAACGAGTACAAAGGATTTAAACAACACAAGAAAAGATTTAGCATTTTAAGCAATTTTGATTTATCTAAAACAAGTGTTAATCACGTACCAGTACTTCATAATTTAGAAACAAGAGATACAGGGTTATTGCTATATATTGCAAAAAATATTAGTTTATCTGGAAATTTAAAAGGGACGCCATATATTACATCAATTATTGATGAAGAATCAGTAGCGATTACGGGATATGTTGGAAAAAATGTTGAAGGACAACTAGCCATTCCTGAAGTAGTTTATCGCGAAGACGGAGATGGGAATCCAAATAATAACCTTAAAAAGGTAGTTGAAATTGGAGATAATGCCTTTTCAGATAATATGCAAGGTAGTAACACAATTACGAGTGTCGTTATTCCAAAAACAGTTAAGCGTGTAGGGAAAAACGCCTTTTATAATAATGAATATTTGCAATCCATTTCTTTTAGTCAAGATTCAGAATTAGAAATCATAGAAGAAGGCGCTTTTTCATATATACCACAGTTAACATCATTTACAATTCCATCTTTCGTTCATCAAATTGGTGAAAGAGCATTTGAAGGAAGTGGCATATCTTCTATGATTGGTAATAATAATTATATTTGGAATAGTAATCTTTTAATACAGCAAAATGTTTCAGATCCTTCTAATTTAATAGCACTCTATGCGAATCCTAATGCACAATCTATTACCATTCCAGAAAATGTCAAAATTCTTTCAGCTTATTTATTTAAAAATAATCAAAATCTCACTTCTATCGATTTAAATCAAACCCAATATATTGGATATGAAGCATTTAACAATAGTAATTTGACGACAATAATTAATTCGAATAATGTTAAAGAAGCGGGAATTGACGCCTTTATTGGAACAAAATGGCTAGACAATCAAACGAGTGATATTATAACATTAGGTAAAGTGTTAATTGAATGTAAAACAAATCAACAACAATTAATTATTCCAGAGGGAATTGTTTCTATTGGTGAAAATTGTATGGTTGAAAATACAGCAACATCCATTATATTACCTAGTACACTGGAAGTGATAGGTCAAAGTGCTTTCCTATTTAATTCCAATTTACAATGGGTGTTATTGAATTCGACAAATCCTCCAATTTTAAGTGATAATAGTTTTGGGGAAGATGTCATCTTTTATGTTAAAGGAATTGCATTAAATACTTATCAAAATAACATTTATTATCAAGATTTGCCCAATCAAATTAAAACAAAAGAAGTAAATATTGATTTTTATAATCAAAATAATGACCTTATTGGAAGCAGTGTTGAGGAATATTATTCATCCTTTGACAAAACCATTTCTGCACCTCAAATAGAAGGCTATGATTTTGTTTGTTGGAAAGATGAAAATGGAAATAAGGTTTATGTTTATGATATTTTTAATTATTATAATGATGTCAACTTCACTGCTTATTATGAACCCTCTAAATATACGATGATATTGAATGATGGAAGTAATAATCATACAATTACCATTACATATGGAGAAACTGTCAATTTAGGTGTTCCACAAAAAGATGGCTATCATTTTATTGGTTGGTATGATCAAGAAACAAATGGAACAAAAATTACTGGTTCGGATGGTATTGTCACATGGACAATCACTGAAAAAATAGAATGCCTTTATGCAAGGTTTGTTCCTATTGAATATGAAATAGAATATGAAACAAATCAAGGAGAATTTTTTGAAAGCGAACCTATTTATTTTGATGCTGAAAATCCGATAACAACAAATGATATTCCCGAATTAAAAAGATTTGGATATGTTTTTGATGGTTGGATGTATGAAGAAAGCGAATTTGAGACAACTTATGGAATATATGAAGATATAATTTTAGAAGCAAATTGGATAGGAACACAGATTCCATATACTACTTCTACGATAACTTCAGAAGTAGCAATTATAGATCTAAGCGGCATAATCAAACGTGGTGCATATAATTACACCATTGCTTCTAATGTAAAATCAGTAACTTTTATTGGTTTAGAAGAAAAGCAATACGAAATGAGAATTATTGTCTCGATTCGAAGTAACCCATTAATTATTGGATTGGAAAATATGCATTTTGCACCTACAGGTGGTTATGGTTACGATGCTATTAGTTCTAAAGGAACCGGAGAAATTTATCTATATTACAAAGGAACCAATTCTATTCAAGGTGGAAGTGGTGCTAACGGAACAAACTATTATACGCAATACTCCCAAGCAACAGGAAATAAAAATGGTATCGATGGATCTAAAGGTGGAAATGGTCAAAATGGAGGATATGGAATTCGCGCAAATAAAGTTCATTTAGTTGCTTATGATGAGGATAGCAGCATTGTTATTACTGGTGGTAATGGTGGTACAGGTGGTCGTGGTGGCGACGGACAATATGGGTCAAATGGCCAAAATCCACCAAGCGGTAGTTTTTTAAAACCAGTAAAAGGAGATAATGGTGCTAAAGGTGGAAATGGAGGCGTAGGTGGCAACGGTGGTTATGGTGGATATGCTATTTACGTTGCTAATTCCAATAATTTGTATGTTTCTGATGTTGGATTTTATCAATTAATTGGTGGCAAAGGAGGAGCCGCCGGTTACGGAGGAAATGGTGGTAACGGTGGCGATG
>CALXCG010000077.1 GCA_944386745.1 uncultured Clostridia bacterium
GGTTTGGTCTTATTTTAGGGTCTCCTAATACATCATATAGGCATTTTGTTCTTTCATTATAGAATCTATTACAGAATGATATTTTACATCTTTCTGCTAATTCTTTGTATTTTCTAGCTTGAAAATTGAAGAAATGTCCCATTTTCTTTGTCAATTCTGCCATAATGCAATTTGCATTATACCACAATGCATTTACTTCTACTGCTTTTCCGTTTCTAGGAGTTATTGCTACTCCATCATATTTTGCATCCATCCAAGTATTTTGTGTTTCAGGTGTTCCTGAAACTATTAGTCCATCTGAATCTAAATAGATATTATTATCATCTACATCTATTCCTGCACAGTAATTTTCTATTATTTCTTCTAATTTAGGATAAATTTTTTCTTTTATGAATTTGTAATCGCCTGTATATTTTAAATATTTTTGCACTTGTTCAAATAGCAATAATGATGCATCAACACTATTATATAATGGTCTATTGTCATATCCTGAATATCCATTTGGAACTAATCCGAATTTTATATCTCTTATCATAGTTAATAAAACTTCTTTTGCAATCTCAAATCTTTTTGGAATTAGTAATATTCCTTCAAATGCGATTAAACTGTCTCTTCCCCAATCTAAAAACCATGGATATCCCGCAATGATTGTATGTAGGCTAAAATTTGGCCTGTATACCACAAAGTTATCTGCTGCCATTAAATATGTCTTGATTAAATCATCTTTTTCAATTTCTTTTTCAGTCTTGTTTTGCTTTCTGTTATCAATCAACAAAGATTCATTGAAGATTTCTCCTGCTCTAATTATTTCATTATTTATAAATTTTCTTACACTTTTTGTTTCGATATTTGCTTCTAATGAACATATAAATGTAATTTCTTTTTCTTCTTTTGGTTTTATTTCTATTTCAAATACTCCTGGTACACTATGGTTTTCTTCTGGATAAAATCCTCTTTTTTCTTCTTCTATGTAAAACATGTGTGCAAAAGTGTCATTATAATGTTCTTGATAATTTCCATCTGAAATGCTCATATATATTGGTGTTTCTGGATTGTCATCTATTACTACTTTTACTTTTTTATCTTTTATTTCTTGTCTCAAATTGAAATAGTGGTTTGTATTCATTTGATGAAAGTCTCTGAAATTGATTACTGGTGCAAGTGTTAATTTTGCTTTTTGACTTGCATTTTTTATTCTATAATATACACCAACTGTATTGTGTCCATATTCCATTGCTATCATTTTAGTTATTTCAACATTGCCTATTTTGTATTTAAAAATAGGCACATAGTCTCTTCTAAATTCTTCTTGATATTTAAATCCTTCTGAAATATTATTTTGACATACATTAGTGTATAAGTCATACTTTTTATTACCAATTTCTATACTTTCATCTAGTTTTGATAATATTAGATATCTTCTTCCCGGAGGTGTTAATGGAGCTATCAATAGTCCATGGTATTTTCTTGTATTTGCTCCAATGACTGTTGATGAACTAAATCCTCCTATTCCATTTGTTATTATCCATTCTTTCTTTAGTCCATTTTCTAAATTCAAATTTTCCTTTGTAATTTTCATAATATTTTCTCCATTTCTAATCTCTTATGGTGTTTTTTTTCTGCCTCTTGCACTTTTCGGCTTTGTTTTACTCTCTTCTTTTCCGCTTAAATCACTTGTTTTTCTTTTTTTTACTTGATTTTTTTCTACATTTCGTTTTACTATTCTATCTGATTCTCTGATTGACTCTATTCTGTCTCTATATTTACTACTAAATTTGCTTTTTCCTTTTCTTTCTTTTTCTCTTTTTCCAACTTTTCCTTCTGATTGTTTTTTCTCTTTTTTCGCCATTCTTTTTTTGATTTTATTTATCCTTTTTTCTTCTCTTAGTTTTGTATTTAACATTAAATATTGTGGATCGTTCTGTTTATCTTGATATTTTAAGTCATCACAAATTAATTCTATTATAGATTCTGCAACTAAACTTGGATCATGTCTAATCATATCATTTGATATCATTGATAAATTTCTTTGTAAGAATTTTATTCCTTTTATTTTATCTACGTCCTGTTCTACTAGGTCTTGTCCTTCTAAATTATATTTTTTGATAAATTCTGGGACAATTTCTCCTGTGTCATATATACAGTAATCTATTATTCCTGTTCCACAATGTTCAGTAATTGCATTTAGGTGATCTGCAACGCTATAATCATCAGTTTGACCTGGTTCTGTCATTATATTGCTTATATATACTTTTATTGCTGTACTTTCTTTTATTGCTTTTGCAACTCCATTTACTAATAGGTTAGGTATAACATTTGTGTATAAACTACCTGGTCCTATTATTATACAATCTGCATTTTTTATTGCTTCAACTACACCTGGTGCTGGCCTGCAATTTGATGGGCTTAACATTATTCTGTTGATTTTTGTTAATTTGTCAGAAACCACCTCTGGTATTCTTGATTTTTCTTCTACTATATATCCATTTGCGAGTTCTGCAACAATTTTCATCTCATCTAAAGTTACTGGCATAACTTTTCCAACCATATTGAATATTTGATTACTTTTTACAATGGAATCTTCAAAATTTCCAGTTATATTTTTCATTGCTGAAAAATATATATCTGAAAAGTTTAATCCTCTTAATCTACCATTAGTAAATTCATAGTTCATAAGTTTTTCCATCTGCTTTTCTTTACCTGCTAGGGAAACTATACTGTCTTTTATATCTCCTAATGGCAACATGTCCAGCTCTTTTCTTGAATTTGTTGCTTCTTCTCCATAATCAGATACAGCAACTATTGCAGTTAAATTACTTGTGTAATTCTTTAATCCTGTTAGAACTGTATTTAATCCTGTTCCGCCACCAATTACTACAATATTTGGTCCTTTGTCATACACTGTTTTGTTAAAAATTAGAGATTTTATATTTACATTTTTCTTATTTTCCATTCTTTCATCTGTTGCTTCAATTAAAACTTCTAATGTTCTTTTATTTAAACCTATTAGTCCTAATACTATCGCTATAAATCCTATCACAAATATTAATACAACTTTTCCTACTTCTTGAAATGAGATTTCTCTCATAACTATTATTTCAGCTAGTCCATAACATGCAAGTAAAATTCCTATTAAGATTAAAAACATCCATCTTTTCATTTTGTTGCTTGATTTAAACCAATGCATAAAGCCTTTCATTTTTACTATCAATCCTTTCCGACTACTTCTATTTCTAACTCTATCTGTTTATCAAATTTTTCTTCTATTGTGTCTTTTATGTATTTTACTAAATCTAGCACCTCTTTTGCACTTGCATTTCCTTTGTTTATTACAAAACCACTGTGTTTTGTTGAAACTATTGCATCTCCAATAGAATAACCTTTTAAACCTGCATCATCTATTAATTTTGCTGTAATATAGTCTTTTCCTCTTTTAAATGTACTTCCAGCACTAGGATATTCAATAGGTTGTTTTGTTTTTCTATATTGTGCATATTCATCCATTTTTTCTTTTATTTCTTCTTTTTTTCCTTTTTCTAGGTTTAAAACTACTTCTGTGACTATATATGAATTACCCTTGAATATACTTTTTCTATATTCAAATTTTGCTTCTTCATTTAGAAATTCTTTCTCATTTCCATTTATATCTACACATTTTATCTTTTCTACAATATCTTTCATTTCCTTACCATGAGCTCCAGCATTCATGCTGACTGCTCCACCAATTGTTCCTGGTATTCCTGATAATTCTTCAAATCCAGAAATTTCATTTTTCAGACAAATTTGTGCAAGTTTTGAAAGTTTGTATCCTCCGCCAACATATATTTTATATTTTTCTCCGTTTTGTTTTATATCAATATATTCAATTTGTATTGTTAATGTAATTCCTTCTATTCCACCATCTAAAACTAGAATATTGCTTCCATTTCCTAGTATTGTTACTGGTATTTTATTTTCCTTTGCAATATTTAATATTTCTTTTAGTTCTTCTTTTGTTTTTATTTTTATAAAGCACTCTGCTGGTCCACCTATCTTAAATGTTGTGTGCTTTTTCATGTCTTCATTATATAAAATATTATCTTTTGGAATTGTTAAATTTGAATTTTCTAATATATCTTTGATATTCAATTTTCCACTTCCTTTTCAATTTTCTATACTATATCATTTTTCGCCAAAAAATACAAGTCTAATTTGGCTAATTGGTTAGTTTGGGGACAGGTTCGTTGTGACCATTTGTGGATAGTATGGGGACGGCACTTAATAAATTTTTATTAATCTTTAGAATTTCTAGTAATAATGAGAGTTTTTGGTAATAAAATATTATAATAATATATTAAAACTAACTTATATTTGTTAAAAAATACGTATTTTTTATATTAATTTTTTAGATTATATATTAAAGTGCCGTCCCCAAAGTGACCAAAAGTGGTCAGTTCGAACCTGTCCCCAAACTAACCAAAGGAGGAAAAGTTTAATGCATTCTTGTAATTTTTTTGTTTTTAAAGTTAAACGAAATTTGTTAGCTTTGATTTTTTTAGCTTTTACTGCTTGTTTATTAATTTTTTCTAGTAGTAATCTTCCAGCTATAAAATCAGGTTTACAATTATGGGCAACTTCAGTAGTTCCTTCTTTATTTCCTTTTTTTGTTGCTACTGAGTTACTTATGCATACTAATGTTATTAATATTTTTGGAAGAGTTTTAAATGCTTATATGAAACCACTTTTTAATATTTCTGGCGAAGGTGCTTTTGCTTTCATTATGGGTATTATTAGTGGATATCCTGTTGGTGCTAAAATTGCAAGTAAGTTTAGAGAAAATAATATCTGTACAAAGGCTGAATGTGAAAGGTTACTTAGTTTTACTAATAATTCTGGTCCTTTATTTATTATTGGTACTGTCGGTATTTTGATGTATCAGAATACGGGAATTGGTATTTTGCTTTTTATAACTCATTTGCTCGGTTGTTTAAGTGTTGGCTTTATTTTTCGTTTTTGGAAAAGAAATAAAAATGATATCAATGACCATAATAAAAAAGTTATTATTAAAAAACAAAATTATTCTTATACTTATGATAAAAAAACTGTTACTTTATCAAATTTAGGTGAAATTATGGCTGAAAGTATTACTAATAGTATTTCTACTATTCTTTTAATAGGTGGATTTGTTGTTCTATTTTCTAGCATTATTTCCATTTTAAAAGCTAGTGGATTTTTGAATGTTTTATGTATGGCTATTTCC
>CALXCG010000078.1 GCA_944386745.1 uncultured Clostridia bacterium
TCAATACTTTCTGGGATTATAGGTGATTTATTTTTACCGTTCTGGAATGTTACTTCGGTGTGTACTGTACTTTTACTTATTCCAAATTTTTTTGCCGCTCCTCTTACTGTATCTTTTGAATCTATTATATAATGTGCAAGCTCTACCGCACGTTCTTCTATTGATACATTTTTCATATTGTTCTAACTCCTTTATGGAAATACTTTTGTTTAATTGTATTCTCATTAGTCAGTTGTTAGAACATTTTATAAATATCTTTACAATTTAAATCATAATTATATATCTTTTACTTATTCTATACTTAGTATATCTTTTATAACCTCTCCTGCTATCATTAAACCCGCAACTGATGGAACAAAAGAAATACTTCCTGGCACCAATTTTTTTATATCTAAATTATTTTTCCCAATATCTATATCAACTTTAATTGGCTCTTCTTTTGAGTATAAAACTTTTAAATCCTGTATATTTCTTTTTCGTAATTCTTTTCTCATAACTTTAGCCAAAGGACATATTGTAGTTTTATAAATATCTGTAATTTCAAATTTTGATGGATTTAATTTGTTGCCAGTCCCCATACAAGAAATAATTGGTACATTTACTTTTTTTGCTCTTTCTATTAATCTTATTTTAGTCGTCACCGTATCTACAGCATCAACTACATACGAAAAACTAGAATTTATTATATTTTCTTCACCATCTTCCAATTCATTTCCCTTATATATTTCTACATTAGCATCTGGGTTAATATCTAAAACACGTTGTTTCATAACCTCTACTTTACTTTTTCCAATTGTACTATGTGTTGCATGTATTTGTCTATTCAAATTAGTAATTGAAATATTATCTGGATCTATTAAAACTAAATTTCCTACACCTGCTCTAATCAACCCCTCTACTACAAATGAGCCTACTCCACCTATTCCAAATATTGCAACTTTTGCTTTTTCTAATTTTTGTACAGCTTCTTTTCCTATTAGCATTTCAGTTCTTTGATTCCACTTTTCTTGCATAATTAATCCTTTTCTTTTTAATATATTTAGGTTTTTCTATTTGGTTTTACCTATAACCCTTATAAATCATCCTTTCAATTGTTATTCGTATTATAACACAAAAAGTAGAAATATTAAAACTAATATTCCCACTTTTTAAAACTTAGATTCAATTTTAAATTTTTTAATCTTTTAGATTAGTACATTCCATCCATTCCTGATGGCATTCCTTCTCCATGATTTCCACAACTACATTTTTGTTCTGGTGCATCTGTAACTAGGCTTTCAGTTGTAAGTACCATTGAAGCTATTGATGCAGCATTTTGTAATGCACTTCTTGTAACTTTTGTAGGGTCTACAATTCCCGCTTTTTTCATATCAACATATTCTTCTTTTCCTGCATCAAATCCAGTACCTACACTCGAAGATTTAACTTTTTCAACAATAACTGCTGGTTCTAATCCTGCATTTACAGCAATTTGTCTTGCTGGTTCTTCTAATGCTTTTAATACTATTTCAGCACCTAATTTTTCACCATCTTTTAAGCTTTCTACTAATTTTTCAACTTTTGGTATAACATTAATTAAAGCTGTTCCACCACCTGCAACTATACCTTCTTCAACTGCTGCTTTTGTTGCAGATAAAGCATCTTCAATTCTTAATTTTTTATCTTTCATTTCAACTTCTGTTGCTGCTCCAACACCAATTACTGCAACTCCTCCAGCAATTTTTGCTAGTCTTTCTTGTAATTGTTCTTTATCATAATCACTCTTTGTTTCATTAATTTGAGCTTTAATTTGAGCAACTCTATCAGCTATTTGTTGTTTATCTCCTGCACCATCAACAATAATTGTATTTTCTTTTTGAACTTTAACTTGTTTTGCACGACCTAATTGTGCAATTGTTGTGTCTTTTAGCTCTAATCCTAAATCCTGAGTAATTACTTCTGCACCTGTTAATGTTGCAATATCTTGTAACATTGCTTTTCTCTTATCTCCAAATCCTGGAGCTTTAACAGCTACAACATTTAATACACCCCTTAATTTATTTAAAATTAATGTTGATAATGCTTCTCCTTCCATATCATCACAAACAATTAATAGTTTTCCTGATTCTTGCATTAAACTTTCTAATAATGGTAATATTTCTTGTATATTACTTATTTTCTTATCTGTTAATAAAATATATGGATTATCTAAAACAGCTTCCATTTTCTCTGTATCAGTTGCCATATATGGTGATAAATATCCTTTGTCAAATTGCATTCCTTCAACAACATTTAATTCAGTATTTGATGTTTTTGATTCTTCAATTGTAATAACACCATCTTTTGATACTTTTTCCATTGCCTCAGCAATTAAGTTTCCTATTTCTTCATTATTAGCAGAAATACTTGCAACTCTTGCAATATCATCTTTTCCATCAACTTCTGAACTAATTTCTTTTAATCCTTCTACTGCAGTATTTACTGCTTTATCCATACCTCTTTTTATTGCCATAGGATCTGCACCTGCTGCTACATTTTTTACACCTTCTTTAATCATACTTTGTGCTAAAACTGTAGCTGTTGTTGTTCCATCTCCTGCAACATCGTTAGTTTTTGTTGAAACTTCTTTAACTAATCTAGCTCCCATATTTTCAAATTTATCTTCTAATTCAATCTCTTTTGCTATTGTAACACCATCATTTGTAATTAATGGTGCACCAAAACTTTTATCTAAAACTACATTTCTTCCTTTTGGTCCTAATGTAACTTTAACAGTATCTGCTAATTTATTAACACCTTCTAATAAAGATTTTCTTGCATCTTCTCCAAATTTAATAACTTTTGCCATTTTAAAATTACCTACCTTTCTTAGGGGACGGTCCTAAAAATCCCTGCTTTTAGGGATTTAGGGACGGACCTCAATCCTTTATTAAATAACTTTTTTTTATTTATTTTACTCAACAATTGCTAATATATCTTCTTGTTTAACAATTATATAATCTGTTCCTTCATATTTTACTTCTGTTCCTGAATATTTGCTTACTATAACATTATCACCTTTTTTAACAAGCATTTCTTGTTTTTTGCCATCAATTACTTCTCCTGGTCCTACTTCTATTACTTCTGCTATTTGTGGTTTTTCTTGAGCAGCTTGTGCTAATATTATTCCACTTTTGGTTGTTTCTTCGCCTTCTTTCATTTTTATTAATACTCTACTTCCTAATGGTTTAATCATTTTTAATTACCTCCTTTTAGTGTTTTTAGCACTCTTATTGTTTGACTGCTAATAATTTATACCCATTTATTAAAAAAGTCAAGTGTTTTTTATTAATTTTCACAAAAAGTTCACATTCTATTATATTCGATTTAGGAATTAGTTATGATAACTACTTTAATTTCTTGCTTTTTTCAATATTTCTCTATATAATATATCTATGAAAAATTTAATTGTAGATAAAAAATATGATAATAAAAAATTGAATACATTCTTAATGGCTAAACTGCCAACACTAACAAACAATTTATTCTATAAAACATTACGAAAAAAAGATATAAAAATAAATGGTAAAAGAATCAATGAAAATGTTAGTGTTTTTGAAGGAGACCAAATATTGGTATATATTTCTGATGACATATTAATGCCTTCTATTAATCTTGACATTTTTTACGAAGATGACAATATTTTAATTATAAATAAGCCATATAATATAGAAGTAACTGGAGAAAACAGTCTAACATCATTAGTCCATAAGAAGTATGAAAATTTAGAATTTAAACCTATGCCCTGCCATAGATTAGATAGAAATACAACTGGATTAATTCTATTTGCTAAAAATAATGAAAGTCTAAAACTTTTATTAGACAAATTCAAAAATCATGAAATAGAAAAACATTACAAGGCTTTAGTTTATGGAATTCCAAAAGATAATTTTAAAAGATGTGAAGCATATTTATTTAAAGATAATAAAAAATCACAAGTATATATTAGTGACACATTTAAAAAGGGATATCAAAAAATAGTTACCACTTATTCTGTTATCGAGAATTATTCAAATAATACAAGTTTATTAGATGTCCAAATTGAAACTGGAAAAACTCATCAAATTAGAGCTCATCTGGCTTATCTTGGTTATCCTATTATTGGTGATGGAAAATATGGTATTAATAGTATTAACAAAAAGTTTGGTAAAAAGTATCAAATGCTTTGTAGCTATATTTTAAAGTTTAATTTTAAAACTGATAGTGGAATTCTGAACTATCTAAATAAAAAAGAATTTGTCTTAAATAAAGATTAAATATATTATAACTTTTAGAAGGTGTAAAATGAATATATTAAAACCAAGAAAAATATTAGTTGATAACTTGATAAATATTGAAAATTTATTGGATGAAATAAAAGAAACTGAAGAATTGAAAAATATAAATTTAGAAAACTATAAAGAAAGTAATATAGAAATTAATGATATTACTATTGAAAAATCCATACTTCATAATACAGATATTATTGATAGTAATCTGTCTAAGAATACTTTCGCTGACATTGAATTTAATAATTGTAATTTTTCTAATACAAAATTTGAAAATTGTACCTTTATAAGATGTCTATTTAATAATTGTAAAATGACTGGAGATAGTTTTATAGACAGTTTATTAAATAATATTAGCTTTACTGAATCAAATTTAAATTATGCTAATTTTGCAATGGCTAATATGGAAAACATTTTATTTGATAACACTGTTTTAAGAAATAGCAATTTTCAAGAAAACAAATTTAAAAATATTGTTTTTAAAAATGCTGACCTAACACAATCACAATTTTTTAAATCTAGTTTAAATGGTATAGATTTTTCGGATAGTATAATTGATGGAATTATTGTGTCTATTGAAGATTTAAAAGGTGCAATAATAAATGAATTTCAAGCCGTAGATTTGATTGGTTTAATAGGTGTGAAAATATAAAAAAGCGGAATAAATTCCGCCCTTGAAGAGTCTGATTAAATTTAGGCTCTTCTATTTTATTTTCTCGAAATTT
>CALXCG010000079.1 GCA_944386745.1 uncultured Clostridia bacterium
AATTAATTGTTTTTATTTTTTTTATATACCCATAAGCATATATACTTCCGGAGCAAATAATCTTTGAATATTTATCCAAAGCAATTTCTCCATATCTTCCGCTTACTCCTTTTGAGCCAAACTCACCACCAATATAAAGTTCTGCCCCTTCATTAATAGTTAGAGTTGAATTAATAAGTTCAACATAACATTTTCTATTATTTTTTACTCCCGTTGCATTATTATCTGAAAAAGTTTTAGTCATATAACTACTATATTCGTCTTGTGAATCAGTAAAAAAAGTTTTACCATCATAAGGCAAATATAAATTAACTCCATCATTTAACGTTAAATTTTTATTTTGTACTTGAATTTCAGAATTGGTAATTATATAAACATGAATTTCAGTACCAGAAAGTGCTTCGGCATTTGCCGACTCTAATGCAGCCTCTAAAGTTACAAATCGAGCATAGGGTGTTTCGCTATTTCCTTTATAATTTTCAACAACATTTTTTGCTTTTTTATTGATTTTTATCTCTGCATTTTCTTGTGAAAAGTCAGTTGCGATATTCCATGTTGCAAAAATTGAAGAAAAAGAAAAAATAGAAAATAGAACTGTGAATATTATAATAAATATCTTTTTCTTCATTTTTATATTCCTACCTTTATACCTAATTGAAAAGAAGATATACTCTCATCTTCAAAAAGCGCCAATTCGGCTTTATAAGTTTCTAAATTAGAAATAACAAAAGTAAATCGTAAAGAAAAAAATATATCTTCTTTACCAAAATTTTCGTGAGATATAATAAAATTAGAATAACCAGAATTCGTTGCTTCATCAATAATAAATGAAGCCGTATTATCAAATGTATTTTTTTCATCAAGATCAAAAGAAATTAAATTTTGCATATAGGTTGAATTTAATAATTGAAATCCACTCTCACTTTGATTTAAAGTAACATTCAAAGATAAGTCTGTTCCTACCATCCCTGTTGCAATATAATTTTTAGAATTTACTTTTAAATAATAAGTTAAATAGGCAGTATTTGTAAATTGTCCCTCATAAATAAACCCCTCTTCGCCCAATTCAAAAGAAGTCACTCCAAAATGAGGAAATTTATTGTAATTTCGATAACATCACTAATTACATCATCAACTTCTATTGCCAAAGTCGCTTCTGCCGTATTATTTTTATTAATTGTCCAACTAGAAAAGCCAACACTAAATAACGAAAGAGTGGTTAGTAAAAATAGTATCCCCCGGCTTTTCTATTTACTTTTTTGATTCTTTCTTTTTTCATGATTTGATTGTATCATTTCTTTGTTTTTTTGTCAATTTAACATGTTTTAGCAAAAAACGGCTTTTACGCCGTTTTGTTATTGAATATATTTACTATATCTTTCTAATAAATATTGAACGTCTTGAATGGTCATAAGTCCTTTACCTAAAGAAACTTTGACATAAGCAACATTAAACATTTCAAATGCTTCTTTTGACATATATGTTTCAAATTCTTCATAGGTAAATAAACCATATTTTTCTATATCTGCTTGCATTTTTTCTTGATTAATCATTTGATTTTCATCTAATTCAAAAATATTAAATAAACCTTTAATTCCTCCAGGCATAGATAATAGACCTTCGGTAATAATATTCAAATGATTTGCAGAAACTGGTGAATAACATTCTGTATATTTTGTTTCAATTTGTACTGATTCTAATGTGACTATTTCTTTTTCATAATATTCATTGAAAGCATAGAATCTATGTCCAATATATTCTTGATAATTATTTTCAGTTATATATACATATTGATTTAAATCTAAATCAAAAAATCCATGTTCATAAATAACTCCTACTTTTTGATTGTTAGAGAAATGAAGTTGCACTACATTAAAGAATTGTTTTTCTTCATAATCATTAAAGACAACAGGAGCTACATCTAATTTTCCTGTATAATGATTCAATACCATTACCATATCTCCAGCCACAATATCTTTTGCTTGTTTATAAGTATAATCACTCATTAATATTAATGTTTCAGGAAGTAGACAACTTCCGTATTCTTCTTCTGCTCCTACGGTTTCTGTAATATCTCCCGTACCAATAGTACCATTCCAATATGTTCCTTCAGATTGATAGGTTTGATTGGCTACAAACTTAGCATACTCTGTGGGTTGCGTACCATTATTTGATATCAACCCAATTCCATAACCAGTAATTTCGTGATATGTTCGAGTCATTCCAAAATTTTCCCCAGTAATTACTTCTTTAGTTTTTAATGTGGAAACAAAATTATTGCTTGTTATAATTTTTGCCCCTACCACACTAGTTTCAATAATTCCTGCAAAAGAACTATTTAAATTTACTGTCCCATTATTAATTAATTTTGCGTTCCCAGTTGATAATGGGTATTGTGAGCCTCCTCCTGTCGAAACCACTTCTCTATATTCACGATACATCATCATATCTGCATTAATATTTAAAGTAGCACCTGGATTAACAGTTAAGGTGGCACCAGAATAAAATTTTGTTTTATTTAATAAAGTTGTTGTCCCACTATTTATTATAATATCGTATTTAAAACATAAAGGGCAAAAAAAGTCGCTTGTATTAAAACTACTACCTCCCAAAGAGAGGGTTAAAGATGAAAAAGATACATTTCCATCTACTATAATTTTTGTTTCATTAATGTTGTCCAAAGAAACATTTGTTTTATAATCATTAGAAGTATATTCTGGGTTACTTGATTGATATTTAATGGAAATACTTGCTCCTTCTCCCATTAAAAACAAAGCATTATCACTAGAAACAACTTTAGTACGATCTGCCACATACATATTATTATTTGCATAAGCAGCAAGAGATCCATATAATGTAGAATTGTATTCAAAAATCATTTCTACTTGCGAATTAGCAAAGTCAAATATTTTCAAAGGAAAAACACCTTCAGAATTACAAGCAGAAGAATAAGATCCTCCTCTAAAATCATAAACAATAAAAGGCAATTCAATTATGCTTCCGCTATTTAAATGAATTTTACTTCCGTTATTGGAAGAACTTTCTTTAATATATCCATAGCAAACAATTTCTCCATTATTTTCAATAGTGGCATTGTTTTCTAAATTTAATTCGCAATACTCTGCAACTGTATGCCCTGTTGGCCTTTGATTTCCTTGCCCTTTTCCTAATTTTCCACCAACATAAATGGTTCCGTTATTTGTGAATTGAACATTAGAAAGAATAGTTACTTTATTTTTACGATATTGTTCTACACTGCTTTGATTATAGTCGGCAAAGTTAGTATTCGTAACTTCGTTTCTAGTAGGATCTTCATAAGTTTCTCCCGTATAAGGAAAATATAAAATATCTCCTGCCGCCAAAGTACAATTTTTTGAGATTGTTGGGTTTGTTCCTGGAATAACATAAATTTCAGTTGATACACCGTCATTTTCTGCAACTTCCAAGGCCTTTTCAATAGACATAAATTTTTGATTTGTGCTTTTAATATAAGCGATAGGTTCATTTGGATTTTTAATTACTGAATAATCTCTAGCAACCTGAATAACCCATTCTCCCATTCCAACCATGAAAAAAAGGCCACAAATCATACATACAAATAGAAAAATACTCTTTAATTTTTTGTTCATAAAGAGTTCACCCCAATTTGAAAATCTAATCCTATTCCATTATCTGGAATTTGATTATAAATTGCTGTTTCAAAAGTATCCGCATAGACTGAAAAATCAAAATGATACACTATAGTAAAATACAATAAAGAGATATTTGCCAAATTGTCATTTTGATATTGTATATTCACTTGTATTGAATTATTTTCTAATGTTCCTTGTGCCGTATTTGATGTGTCAGGGAACGAAGAATAACTAGGAGAGGCACTATAGTTGATTATTGGCGTTGTGCTTCCTAAATAATATTCACTTAAAAGATTAAATTCGCCCGTACTTTTTAAATACAAATCTAAAGATAGCGAATTTTGTGTTAAATAAGGATAAATTCCATCTTTAACTATAATATAAAATGGGATTTTAACATCTCCTTTATAAACGATGGCATCGTCAACAACCAAGCCATATTTTGATATTTCAAACATTTCTATTGATTGAAATTTAAAAAAATCTTCAGCATTTAAAACTATATCCGCTTCTATTGCTAATGC
>CALXCG010000080.1 GCA_944386745.1 uncultured Clostridia bacterium
AACATTTTAATAGTAAAGAAGAAGAAAATCCAAATATAAAATATAGAAAAAGACCAGGAGCTTATGCAATTATGACAAGAAACGAAGATGACAAAGTAGGAATCGTAACAGATGGTAGAGATTTATTTTATTTAGGTGGTGGAATAGAAGAAGGAGAAACAAAGCTACAAGCATTAAAAAGAGAATTTATTGAAGAAACAGGATACACCATAAAAAATATAAAACCATTTGATGAGGTTAGGTCTTTTATAGATGGAGAAGAAAAAGGGCATCTAGAAGTAGAAGCATATGTGTATACAGCAGAGTTTGATGAAAAGGTAGCTGAACCAATAGAAAAAGACCATAAAGTATTATGGGTAAATCCAGAAGAATATAAGGACAAGTTATATAGAGAATGGCAAAAGTACATATTAAAAGAATATGTTGAAAGGATGCAATAAATGATAGAAAAAATTGAAAAAATAATTAGTAATTTTGATGGAAATATATCTCTTTATGCAAATGATAACAAAGGTACAATTATTAACTTTAACGAAAACGAAGTCGTTGAAACAGCAAGTTGTATAAAACTATTTATATTAATTGAATATTATAAACAAATTTTAGAAGGTAAAAAATCAAGAAATGATATTTTAACATATGAATATGATAAACATTACATGGAAAATGGAAGTGGTATCATTCAATATTTAGATAAATTACAACTGACTTCTAGAAATATGGCAATACTTATGATTATTGATAGTGATAATATAGCAACGAATATTATGATAGAATATTTAGGAATAGAAAATATTAATAATACAATAAAATCACTTGGATTTAAAAATACAATATTAATTTGTCCAAAATTGGATTTTAATATTTATAAAAAGGTTGGAAAAACAACAGCTAAAGAATATGGAGAACTTTATATAAAACTATTAAATAAAGAAATACTAAAACCAGAAATATGTGAGGAAATATTAGAAATATTAAAAAATCAGTTACACAATGACTTATTAATTAGAAAACTACCTTTGCAAGATTTAAATGAGATAGGTGAAAAAAGTGCAAATATTAAATATATTGCTTCAAAAAGTGGAGGTTTAGGAGATAAAAGATATGGAATAGGTAATTGTCGCAATGATGGAGGAATTATTGCTACTAAATTTGGCTCATATATAGTTAGTATTTTTATAAACAACTTTAATGATTATTACTGGAATAGAGATAATAAAGCAATTCTTGCAGGAGGAGAAATTCATCATATTATCTATGAAAATTATATAAATAGTAAAGGTAAATTTTTAGATTGAATATCAAATAATAAAGGAATAGCAGAAGTATAGAATCAAAAATACGTTTAAACGATGAAACAAAAAACATAATAAATTTAGGAGAAACGAATGGAAAAAATACTTAATAAATTTAAGAATGAAAATAAGATACTATTAATGTTAGCGTTTTTTAGTATATCTAAAGGGCTATGGGAAAATTTTAGACAATTATGGCTTCAAGACAATAATTGAAATGCAACAGAAATAAGTCAAATACTTGGAACTGCAACATTTTGCTGTGTAATCATATTAATCATTTTAGCAAAACAATTATCTCTAAATAGAATAAAAAAGATAATAAGCATATCGATATTTGTAAAAATTATTAGCTTGATTGCTCTGTATGTGTTAAATCATTCAGGAGACAACATACTTATTAATTTATTTATAATACTAGATACAATATGCCAAAATATTATTATAATAAGCATCTATCCATTCATTGTTAGCATAAAGAAAGATGATAAATTATATAGCAAAAGAAAGTTAGTAGAATATTTATTTTCTGATATAGGAATTTTAGTTGGTGGCATACTTATTGGAAGAACAATAGGAAATATATTAGTTGATTACAATATATGTTTATTAGTATCAGTTATATTTTTAATTTTAGCATTTATAGTAGTAATTAATATAAAAAATATAAAAGCTAGTAAAGAAAAAGTAGAATTAAAGAAAACCATTCAATATATTATAAAAGATAAAATTATAGTATTATACATATTGGATTATATGATTTCAAATATTGCAATGAATACAGGTTTAGGTTTAAAAATGTTAATGCTAACTAATGGTTTAAACTTCTCTGCTGGAGAAGCAACAAACTTTTTATTAGCAGTAGGACTTATTGCTGATGTGATAGGAATTATGGCATTAAAATATTTCACACCTAAAAATGATTATTTAACTTTAACTATAAAATTTGGGATAAGAATGGTATTATATTGGATAGCTTATACTTCTAATGATTTAACAATATGTTTGATAGCAATCACTTGGTCAATATTAATTTCAACAGCATATGAAAATATAACAGATGCACCATACATTAATAGAATTAAGAACGAATATCAAATGGTATTTACAAATGTACGATATACGGTTGGCTTAGTTGGAACATCTATCGGATTATATTTTGCAGGTATAATGTATAATTACGGAATTACATTTAATCTTGGATTGTCTGCATTTTTGTATTATTCCAACTTTTGTTAGCCTATTACATAATTTATTTAAGAAAAAAGGAAGGAGAAAAAAATGAAAAACATATTAATCTCAGGTGTTCCTAGGTCTGGAAAGACAACATTATCAATGCTATTAGCTAATGAATTAAAAAATTATCATATAATAAGTTTAGATTGTATAAGAAATGCACTTGATGACACATTCCCTCAACTGGAAATAAATCCAAGAGGTGGTAAAAATAATTTTACAGAACTACCAAAGTTTGTTTCAAGAATTTTATATTACAATAAAAGAGATTTAAGAAATAAAATTAATTACATCATAGAAGGAACACAAATATTACCTGATACGGCAAAAGAACTATTTAATGATTGTATCGTAATATTTTTAGGCCATGGAAATATGAAACCAGAACAGATACTTGATAATATTAGAAAATACGATACACCAGAAGAATATTCATATAGCAGAGATGATGAAACAATGATGAAATCAATAAATAAGCATATTAAGATTGATCATGAGATAGAACAGAAGTGTAAATTATATGGTTTTAAATATTTCGATACTTCTAAAAATAGAGAACAAGTATTAAAGGAAATTTTGAAATATATATGCGAAGAAAATAAAATTTAAAAAATTACATATTTTTCAGATAATTTGTATGAACTAATAAGATAATATTAAAGAGGTGAAAATAATGAAAGATAAAAATTTAGAAGAATATTATAATGAATGTATTAAATTATGTGATAAAATCAAGAATCCAATATTAAGAGATTGTTGCAAAGAAATATATGTTGATTATAAAGAAAAATTAATTAATAAACCAGCAACTGATACTCACCACTATTATAAAGGTGGACTATTATATCACATATATAGTGTTACAAAAGGAGCAATAGCAATATGCAATTTATATCCTAATCTAGAAGTCGATATGGATTTAATTATATTTGGTGCTTTGTTACATGATATAGGAAAAACAAATGATTTCAACGATTTTTCTGAAGATGAAAACTACAATTTAAAAACTGGTAACAGTTCTGATTTACTAGGACATTCATATGAAGGTACACATATTGTTGAAAACTACTTATCTAAATATGATATAGATGAGCAATTTAAAAATCAAGTAATACATATGATTGGAAGCCATATGAACGAATATAGTGAATGGGGAGCATTAGTATTACCAAAGATGCTAGAAGTTATAATTATTAGTTTTGCAGATAATATAGATTCACATTTAGAACCTGCTCACAATATTATAAAAAATGCTAAGCAAGGAGAATTATATAAAATAGGAAATGCACCTAGACCATATTATAAATCATTAAATCCATATTATAATAAATTAAATGAAGATAATAATTAATTAAATTAATGTAGGAGATAACAATGAAATTCTTTAAAACAGTGATATCAAGTTTTAAACATACGAAACTTCTAATAGTAATATTTTTTGTATTAAGTATATTGCTAAATTATTTAACTACATATATACCAGTTGTTATACAATATTTTATAGATGTATTACTAAAT
>CALXCG010000081.1 GCA_944386745.1 uncultured Clostridia bacterium
ACCGCCGTATACCGAACGGTACGTACGGTGGTGTGAGAGGGAATAAATAAAATAATTATTTATTCTCTACTCGATTGCATAAGAAAATCAGATTTTAACCTATTTTTTAACATCCAATTGAATGTGTACATCTCTTAATTGTTCACGTTTAATATTACTTGGAGCACCCATCATCAAATCTTGAGCCTTACTATTCAAAGGAAAAGCAATAACTTCTCTAATACTATCAGAATCAGTAAGTAGCATAAGCATCCTATCAATACCAGGAGCAACACCAGCATGTGGAGGAGCACCATATTGGAAAGCATTGTATAATGCACCAAATTTAGTTTTAACTTCATCTTCTGTATAACCTGCCATAGTAAAAGCTTTTAACATTATATTAATATCATGATTTCTAACAGCTCCAGAAGAAAGCTCCACACCATTACAAACAATATCATATTGATATGCCAAAATATCTAATGGATTTTTAGTATCTAAAGCCTCTAAACCACCTTGAGGCATAGAAAATGGATTATGGCTAAATGACAATTTTCCTTGGTCATCTAATTCAAACATTGGAAAATCAATAATCCAAGCAAAAGCAAATACATCTTTATCAACTAAATCTAAACGATTTCCAAGTTCTGTTCTAATTTGACCAGCAAGCTCAGTTGCTCTTTTTTCACTATCAGCAATAAAGAAAATTGTATCACCTTTTTTTAAATCAGCAAGTTCAAGTAAAGTCTTTTTTAATTCTTCAGGGATAAACTTATCAATAGGACCTTTAAAACTTAAATGCTCTTGAACTTCTAAATACCCAAGACCACCCATTCCGATAGATAAAGCATATTGCAATAATTTTTCATGAAAACCTTTAGATAAATGTTTTTCAACTTTAATTGCTCTTACAGTTCTATTAATAAATGGTTTAAATGTACATTTATTAAAAAATTCAGATAAATCAATAATAAATAAAGGATTTCTCAAATCTGGTTTATCAGTACCATATTTAAGCATTGCTTCTTTATATGGAATTCTTGGAAAAGGATATTCTAAAACTTTTTTATTAGAAAAAGTCTTAAAAGTATTATACATTACAGGTTCTATAACACTAAAAACATCCTCTTGAGTTGCATATGACATTTCCATATCCAATTGATAAAATTCGCCAGGAGCTCTGTCAGCTCTTGCGTCCTCATCTCTAAAACAAGGAGCAATTTGAAAATATTTATCAATACCAGAAACCATTAGCAATTGTTTAAATTGTTGTGGAGCTTGAGGTAATGCATAAAATTTTCCTGGATGCAATCTACTTGGAACAAGATAGTCTCTTGCACCTTCTGGTGAAGAACTTGTTAATATAGGAGTTTGCACTTCCAAAAAACCTTGATTTATCATTTCATTTCTTAAAAATTGAATTACTTTTGAACGTAATATTAAATTATCTTTTAATCTAGAATTTCTTAAATCCAAAAATCTGTATTGAAGTCGTAAATCTTCTCTAACATCTTGGTCTGCATTAATTTCAAATGGTAAATTTTTTGTTCTTTTACCTAGGATTTCAATTTCCTCAATACGAATTTCTACAAGACCAGTTTTTAACTTAGGGTTAATAGTTTCTTCATCTCTTTTTTTTACTTCTCCATATACAGTAATAGAAGATTCAATTGGAATGTGAGATGCAAAATCAACATCTTCTGATTCTCCTGAAGTCACAACTTGTGTTATTCCATACATATCTCTGATATCAAGGAATACAAGACCTCCTAAATCACGGATTGTTTCAACAAATCCTGCAATTCTTACTTTTTTTCCAACATCTTCTAAAGAAATTTCATTACAAGTATGAGTTCTGTACTTGTTTTCAATCATTTAAAATCATTCCTTTCATTTAATTTAAACTATGAACGTATAATTGATGAATAGAATTGTAAATTAATTAAAATATAAATATAATTCACAATTTTAAGCAACAAAAAACGTCCATGCAAATGCAGGGACGAAATAATTTCCGCGGTACCACCCAACTTGAAAACTAAAATAATTAAAAATTGAATCATTAAATTAGTTTTCCACTTTATTCAAAATTTGCTCCAATGTGTTTCACTTTTCTAGGTTGACCTTAAAGGGTTTACAGCCGGTGACCCTTATTCTCTAAAAGTAACTTCTAGATGCTTTGCATTGTACGAACGCAATTAATATTTAATTTTCACATATTCTATTTTACATAGTATTTGCAGATTTGTCAAGTTTTATGAAAAAATTTTATACATTGAACAATCTTTAGCACTCTACATTTATTAAGCAATATATCATTTATTAATAGATATGAATTATAGCTTGAAAAAAGCTAGTATATCTAGTATAATTGAAAACAAGAGGTAAGAAGATGTTTAATATTGAAGAAGAACTAAAAAAACTGCCTAATAAACCAGGCGTATATGTCATGAGAGATAAGGACGATAATATCATCTATGTAGGAAAAGCAGTATCTCTAAGAAATAGAGTCAGACAATACTTTAGAAAAAATGATAGAACAGCAAGAATAGAAAAGATGATTAGTCTAATTGATCATTTTGAATATATTGTAGTAGATAATGAAGCAGAGGCATTAATTTTGGAATGTAACTTAATAAAAAAGAACAGGCCAAAATTCAATGTCTTATTAAAAGATGACAAAACATACCCATATATAAAAATAGATTTAAAATCAGACTACCCAGGAGTATTTATAACAAGAAGAGTAATAAATGACGGTTCAAAATATTTTGGACCATATGCCAATCCTGGAGCAGCAAGAGAAATGGTAGACTTTATAAAACAAAAATATAAAATAAGACAATGTAGAACATTAAAAGAAAGAACAAGACCATGTCTAAATTACCACATAAATAGATGCTTAGCACCATGTATGGGATATGTAACAAAAGAAGAATATAGAAAACAAATTGATGAAATAATAGATTTATTAGATGGAAAAACAGAAAAAGTAATAAAAGAACTAGAAAAAGAAATGAAAAAAGCATCAGAAAAGTTAGATTTTGAACAAGCAGCATACTTAAGAGATAGAATACAAGCAATTGAAAGAGTATCAGAAAAACAAAAAGTATCAAACATATCAGAAAATAACATCGATGTAATAGGAATAGCAAAATCAGAATTGGAAATCTGTATAGAAATATTTTTTGTACGTGGAAGCAAAATGATAGGAAGAGAGCATTATTTCTATAATGACCTAAGAGATATGGAAGATAGCGAAATCTTATCAGGATTTATAAAGCAATACTATTTAGACAATCCAAACATACCAAATAAAATAATGATAAGAGAAGAACTAGAAGAAAAAGAAACCTTAGAACAGTGGTTATCCACAATGTTAGGAAGAAAAGTGGAAATAAAAAGCCCTAAAAAAGGTGAAAAATTAAGATTTGTAGAAATGGCAGAAAATAACGCAAAAGTAACATTAGAAAATAAAGAAAAAGACAAAAGCGAAATTCTAATGGAGCTAAAAGAAGTTCTAAAAATGGATAAACTACCAAGAAAAATAGAAACATATGATATATCAAACATATCAGGAGAATACATGGTAGCAGCAATGTGCGTATTACAAGATGGAATTATAAAAAAGAACTTATCAAGAAGATTTAGAATAAAAACAGTATTTGGACAAGATGACCCGAGATGTATGGAAGAAGTAATCACTAGAAGATTAAGACGTTCAATAGAAAATCCAAATGGAGGATTTGGAAAATTACCAGATGTAATCTTTGCAGATGGAGGGATAACACAAATAAGAGCAACTAAGAAAGCAATTGAAAATGTGGCAAATGAATATGAAGAAAAAGAAAAAAATGATATATTAAACATCAAAGTATTTGGAATGGTAAAAAATGATAAGCACCAAACAAGAGCATTGATGGACGAAAATAGAAAAGAATTAAAAATATCTGAAAACTTAATGCATTTAATTACGAGATTCCAAGACACAGTACATGACACAGCAATAACATATCATAGAAAACTAAGAGATAAAGACATAACAAAATCAGAATTAGAT
>CALXCG010000082.1 GCA_944386745.1 uncultured Clostridia bacterium
CGAGAACCGCTTGAGTGGTGGTGTGAGAGGGGAAAAGCACACTAAGTGTTATCCTCTACTCAATCACATCTATAAAAAGAAAAAATAGAGAGCTATTTAAAGCTCTCTTACAAATTTTAAAGGAGAAACATCTTCTCCAAGAGACCTAACAACTTCAATCATCTTTTGAAGAATAGGATCTCTGCTGTTTTTTTCATCCTCCACCTGAACTTTTGCTGTTCTTAGAGAAAGATTTTTTTCAACTGTCTCCAGCATACTTTCTTCAGTCAAATTATTATCGACTTTACATGCTATCCATGCTATTCTAAGCATTTCATAGCCAGGCATTTGCCGAATAGTAGCTGGTTTTGTGTAGTCCTCGCTTAAATCCTTGAGATACTGTCTAATCCGTTCATCAAATTTGAAATATAATCCTTGATATTCTTCTTTCTTAAATTCTACACACATATTTATGCTCCTCCTTCTTTTCTAGTGGAATACATTCCACTTCTTTTGTGCCTTCTAGTTTAACTAGTTACAAATTTAATTATAACATATTTTACATAAATTTTCAATTTGTTACACAAACCTTCAAAAAAGTTTTACAAAACCGTCACATTTTTTATAATAACAATTTTATTCACTTCATCTATTTATTTTATTTATTCTAGATGTGTCCCAGAATGGACAAAAATGTCCAAACAGAAACGTCCCCAAATGGACAAACGGCCCCAATGAGACATAAATGAAAATGGTGGTTTCATAAACAAAAAATCATAAACAATAGAAAAAGACTAAGAAACATGATATAAAGTAGAGGATAAAAAAACAAAGGAGGTTGTGGGTAGAAAATGAAAGAATTTTTAGCTATTGAAAATGTAAGGGCCTTAGAAATTTTAGACTCAAGAGGAAATCCAACTGTGCAAGTAGAGATTGAAACAGAAGGTGGATTTATAGGAGTAGCATCAGTTCCATCAGGTGCATCAACAGGCAGTTTCGAAGCTGTTGAACTAAGAGATGGAGATAAAAACAGATATAAAGGAAAAGGAGTACAAAAAGCAGTAGAAAACGTAAATAAAAAAATATCAAAAGAAATAATAGGAATGAATGTATATGAACAAAAAAATATAGATGAAACAATGATAAAATTAGATGATACACCAAACAAATCAAATTTAGGAGCAAATGCAATATTAGGAGTATCTCTTGCAGTTGCAAAGGCTGCAGCAGAATCATTAGGCCTGGATTTATATGAATATATAGGTGGAAAACAAGCAAAAGAATTGCCAGTGCCTATGATGAATATTTTAAATGGTGGAAAACACTCTGATAATAATATAAGTATTCAAGAATTTATGATTATGCCAATAGGGGATATAACATTTGCGGAAAGATTACGTAGAGGTGCAGAAATATATCATACATTGAAATCTGTTTTAAAAGAAAAAGGTTTTAGTGTAGGTGTAGGAGATGAAGGGGGATTTGCACCAAATTTAGAAAACGAAGAGCAGGCATTAGATGTGATAATTGAGGCAATAAAGAAAGCTGGTTATGAGCCTAAAAAAGATATTGTTTTAGCTTTAGATATTGCAAGTACAGAAATGTATGAAGAAGCTAAAAAAATAGGAGAAAGTGGCTATTATTTCTGGAAAACAAAACATTTAAAAACAAAAGATGAAATGGTAGAATATTTAGTAGAGTTATGTAATAAATATCCAATTGCTTCAATAGAAGATGGACTAGCAGAAGAAGATTGGGATACATGGAAAGTTTTAACTGAAAAGCTAGGTGATAAAATCCAATTAGTGGGTGATGATTTATTTGTTACAAATATGCAAAGATTAAGTAGAGGAATAGAGAAAAATGTAGCAAATGCGATATTAATTAAACCAAACCAAATTGGAACTTTAACTGAAACTTTAGATACAATTGAATTAGCTAAAAAGCACGGATATAGAACAGTTATTTCTCACCGCTCTGGAGAAACTGAAGATACTACAATTGCAGATATTGCTGTTGCAACAAATGCTGGACAAATAAAAACAGGTGCACCTTGTAGAACTGACAGAGTAGCAAAGTATAATAGACTTTTACGAATAGAAGAAGATTTGAAATAAGCTATTATATTAATTTTTATTTAAAAATTTTTTTATAAAAATGTAATTATATTGTTAAGAAAAAATATAATTTTATAATACAATAAAATAGAACTTTATATTATATAATTATAATATATAAGTTCTATTTTGGTTTATTTGCATATGAAAGATATACTTTGTTTATTTTAATACTTCATTTTATCATTTAAGTTTTTCATTTTTATGAATGAGAAAATTAATAATCCAATAGCTAAGGCACCAAAACCAATTAATAATGTTGTTCCTGCTTTTGGCAACTCAGCAGGTGGTTCTGTTAACCTTAATTTTGGTGTAACATCTGATGTTTCACTTTGTGGGACTCCATCAAAATCGTTATAAGTTATATCAACTTTTTCATTTGTATCTAAGATTTTATCAACAATGCTACTATCAAAATCTTCTTTTAATTTTAATGTGTATTGAACTGTTGCAGTTTGTTCACTTGCAAGTTCTGGAATACTCCAAGTAATAGAATTATCAGAAGTATTTACTTCAGCAGAAATTTCTCCGATATTTGCATCACTTACATATGCAAAATCAAAGTTATCTATAATTTCTTCTGGAAAATAATCTTTAATAACGATGTTTGTTAAAGTTTTATCAATTGGAAGTAAATCATTGTAAATATCTTCAGTGATTGTAGTTTCAATTTCGTCATCTGTTATATAATAGAAACTTCCAGCAGTCGGATTTTCTGATGTTCCAAATATTTCTTCTATTATTTGTCCAAAATTTTTGTCTATACCACTTGGTGTATAAGATTCATCATCAATACCTGTTAGCATAGTTGTAATTTGAATTCCATCATCTTCTAATGTTTGCAATTGTTCTTTTGTTTGAGTGATAGTAGTATCTGAATAATATGGATTTTTAGAATCAATTGCAATATTAGGGACACCATCTGTTAAAACTATCATATACTTATTATTATTTTCTTCTGAAAATTGCTGACTAGCTAGTAATAATCCAGCTTGTAAATTAGTTCTTGGACCATTTGCTTCTATATTAGAAATAGCATTATTTAATTCTGTTGCATTATTATTTAATGGAGAAACAACATTTGCATCTTCAATTCCACCTTCTTGAGTTTGGTCCGTATTACTAGAAAAACTGACAATTCCGATTTGTAATTGAGTGTTATCTTCTAATAAATTAGAAACTAATGCTTGTGCAGATTCAAAAACTAAATCTTTTCTTATTTCACCTGATGTTGTAGCATTTAACATGCTATTAGAGTTATCAAGAACTAGCATTATTTCTCCCGTAGGTTTACTTGAAATTTCATTATTAGTAACTTGTAATTGTAAAGTTACTTCTTTATTGTTTAAATTTTTTTCAATTAATCTTTTTTCGAATTTAGAGTTTTCACCTAACTCAATTGTACATACAGGTTCTTCCACAACAGTCATAGTAACTGTGCTGTATGATGCTAAAGATAAATTTGTAATTAATAATATTAATGTAATAAATGTAAATAAAATTAATGATATTTTTTTCTTCATATGTTAATCCACTCCTTTTTTATGTTCTTATTTTAACACAAAATCAAGATATTACAACATTTTTTATTAAAAAAATAAAAAAATTTAAAAATATGCTTGACAAGTGATAAAAAAGTTAGTATAATAAATCTCGTCGAAAGGACATGGTCGCTTAGCTCAGCTGGGAGAGCATCTGCCTTACAAGCAGGGGGTCACAGGTTCGAGCCC
>CALXCG010000083.1 GCA_944386745.1 uncultured Clostridia bacterium
TACACGAAAATAAAAATAAAATTATTGAAAAGAACAACAACATAACTAGCAAATTAGAAATATTGAAGAATGGATTACATGAAATAAAGAAAAATTCATTTATTAAAACAATAATATTCACAAATGCTATATTACTAGCTGTTGTGAAATTAATTGAAGAAAGCCATCCAGACTATTCTACTCAAATAGGAATAAGTGAATTTCAAATAGGTATTTATACAGCTTTTATTTTAGTTTTTTGTATAATAGGTAGTTATTTGGGAAGTAAAATAAAAGAAAAATATCACAATGTTGTAATATATATAAATCCAATAATATCAGGTATTTGCATTTTGCTATTAGGAATATTAAATAATAAAGTAGGAATACTGTTTTTATTGATTATGTATATATTTGAAGAGAGCTTTGATAACATTATTATTTCAAAAATACATAACGCTATTTCATCTAAGTCAAGAGTAACAGTAGAATCTCTTATGTCAATGTTACAATGCATTTTTGGAATTATTATAGGAACTGGTATTACTATTTTGTTAAATTATATAAATGTAAATATTTCTTATATAATATTAGGATTATTAATTATAGTATATGGTAGTTTAATTATTTTATATAAAGTTATTAATAAATTAAAAACTAAAAACATTTAATTTCCCTAATTAAAATTGAGGGCAGGATAGTGATGATTAACACATCACGTATACACATAGAAGGGCAAGCCTCCTAGAGTTATTAAAAGAACAAAAATTTTAAGCAAATTTGATGTAAAAATTCACCAAATGAACGATTCAAAAATGCCAATCAGAGTGTTAAAGTTCACTAGATGAACTAAAAAATCACAATTTTTGAAGTAAAAGGTCACAAAGTGTACTAGTGGAATTATAAAAAATACATTACATATCCACAAACTAAAATATCCTTATTAGTTATATGCTAATATGGATTTTTTTATATTAATATAAAATTTCAAAAAATTATCTGTAAACATTGACAAAAACAAAATAGCATATTATAATCAAACAAAAGTTCTTACATGAAATGAGGTCGATATTATATGAATAGTAAATTAGTAGAAAATGAAGAAAACTTATTAATTTATAAAAATGCAGAAGGAAATATAATAGTAGATGCTATATTTAAGGATGAAACATTGTGGCTAACTCAAAAAGGAATGGCAAAAGTTTTTGGTTGTAGTGTAGATAATATATCTTTGCATTTAAAGAATATTTTTAAGGATAATGAGTTAGATGAAAATTCAGTTACCGAGGAATCCTCGATAACTGCCTCTGACGGAAAGAATTATAAGACTAAGATATATAATCTAGATGCTATAATTTCAGTAGGTTATAGAATAAATTCTAGAAAAGCGACTGAATTTAGAATTTGGGCAACAAAAATATTAAAAGAATATATGATTAAAGGTTTTGCTTTAAATGATGAAAGATTTATTAAAGGTAATAAATATGATGCAGAATATTTTGATGAATTATTAGAAAGAATAAAAACAATTAGAGTTAGTGAAAGAATGGCTTATCAAAAAATAACAGATTTATTTATGGCAACGGCAGTTGACTATAATCCAAAGTCAGAAGAAGCATATACATTTTTTAAAATTGTTCAAAATAAATTGCATTATGCTATTTCTGGACATACAGCAGCAGAGCTTATTTATAATAGAGCAAATTCAGATAAAGAACATATGGGACTTACAAGTTGGAAAAATGGTCCAGATGGTTTAATATATAAATATGATGTGTCGATTGCTAAGAACTATTTAAATGAAGAAGAATTAAGCAGATTAAATGATTTAACTAATATTTTTATAGTATTTGCAGAAGATGAAGCAAAGGAAAGACACATAATGACAATGCAAGATTGGATTGAAGCAACAGATAATTTATTAAAATTTAGAAGAAAGAAAATATTAGATAATGCAGGTTCTGTCTCACATAAGCAAGCTGTTGAAAAAGCAGAGAAAGAATATGAAAAATATAGAGTAAAACAAGATATGCAATATATTTCTAGTATGGATGAAATGTATCAAAGATATTTAAAAGAAAATACTAATAAATGAGTATAAAAGTTCACAAAGTGTATTTTAATTCACTTTGTGAACTCTATTTATTTTTACAGCCAATAACTAAAAATTTTTTAATTGACAACATTATGGTACTGAAGAATTAGCACACTTAGAAATGGTTGGAACAATAGTACACCAATTAACAAAAGATGCAAGTATAGAAGAAATAGAAAAAGCAGGTCTAAGTGCATATTACACAGACCATGGAGTAGACGTATATCCACAAGCAGCTGCTGGATTTCCATTTAATGCAGGAGTACTTGCATGTAAAGGTGATCCAATAGCAAACTTACAAGAAGACTTAGCAGCAGAACAAAAAGCAAGAGCGACATATGAAAAATTAATAGACTTATGCCGTGACAATCCAGATGTATTAGATCCATTAAGATATTTAAGAGAAAGAGAAATAGTACACTTCCAAAGATTTGGTGAAGCATTAAGAGGAGTTCAAGATAAATTAGCTGAAAAGAAATATTATATGAATGATAACAACTGCTAATTTTAATTAAAATTCATATACAATCCATTATGAAAGAAATTCTAGTATCTATTGTCAATTAATGAGTAGTATTGTAAATACTTGTTACTAAATATGCAAAAAGCAGAAACTTGTTGTTAAATCTAACAGCAAGTTTCTACTTTATTATAGTCCTATATTATAACTTTTTATTGTTCCATTTGGTAATTGCCACATTATAATCGTTAGTCTTCTCAAAAACAACTATTAAGCTATTTTGAACAATCGTTTGAGATGAAACAGACGAAATTTCTGTCTTCAGCTTGTTCCACTCCACCATGTCAATCAATGAATTTATCTCCAGTTTATACTGTTCTCCACTAGGACTAAGGAGAATTGGGTCACATAGAATCTTTAATGATTCTTTGTAAATCTCTGATGTTGTTTTGTATATTTCTAGATTCAAACTTTCAAAAATCCTCTCAACATCAGAGTTTTCTTTCTTAAACAGTTCTTTTAAATCACAATACCGCTTTTCAGTAACTTCATTCTTTTGAAGTTCAAAAACGAATGGCTCGTTTACCTCGTTGCAAATTAAGTAAAGTTTTCTCATAATATTATCTCCTTTTCAAATATATATTTATATATATTATAACAAATATCATGAAAATTTTCAAGTAAAATGGTCTATTATTAACTCTAAAGATTAAATAGTTATACTTTTTGCTTATAATTTGAGATTTTATTTTTTTGAATTTTTGGACTAAAAG